>CAZUXH010000023.1:0-19223 GCA_964624655.1 uncultured Rhodospirillaceae bacterium
ATGTGTTAAGCATGCCGCCAGCGTTCGCTCTGAGCCAGGATCAAACTCTCAAGTTTGATTGGTTAAAAATCCCTCAATTAAGAGGGGAATTGCTGACCCGACGTTATCTGAAATATTAAAAATATCTCAGTGCGTAACGTAACCTTAAAGTTAAAAAACTTTTAGGTTATTGGATACGAAACGTCGAAAATCGCTGAACGCAGAATCGCCGCCTACGTATCCCTTTCTTAATTTTATCTACCATTTCAAACAGCAAAAAACGCAGGAGACTACAAATAAACTGTTAAGTAGTCGCTTATCGTTTTATTCTAATTCAACCTTGAGAAATTTATTCTCTATCGTGTGAGGACGAGTTATACGTCTCTATTTGCTTTCTGTCAAAGATATTCTTAATTATTTTTAATAATTTTTTTTACTTATTTGAGATATAAGTCTATGATACTTTTTTTTATAATTATCTAGCTCTGAAACAGCAACAAATTGAGAAAAAGAATGAAAAAAATCATTATATTTTTTCCTATTTTTATAATAATCATGATAGTAAACTTAACTGATTTAGCAAAAGCAGATGGAATAAAATTATCTGTATTAAAATACGGAACTGTAAATTGGGAATTAAACGTCATAAAACACTATGGTTTAGATAAAAAATACGGTATAGATTTAGATATAACCTATCTATCTAGCAAGAATGCAAATCATATAGCACTGTTATCAAATGAAGTAGATATGATAGTAACTGATTGGGTTTGGGTTAGTAGACAAAGAGACGCAGGCACTGACTTTACTTTAGTACCTTATTCTACCTCTGCAGGAGCAATTATGGTGCCTGAAAATAGTAAAATTAAAAAGATGGAAGATATTAAAGGTCATAAAATAGGAATAGCAGGTGGTAGTATAGATAAAAGTTGGATTTTGATAAGAGCATATTCTTTGAAAATACTAAATTTTGATATTTCAAAGTCTATTGAGGCGGCATATGCAGCTCCACCTTTAATTAATGCTATGGTTATAAGAAATGAACTAGATGGAGCATTAAATTTTTGGAACTATACAGCAAGATTAAAGGCAAGAGGACTTAGAAAAGTTATCTCGGTATCAGATATCCTTCCAGAACTAGGTATAGGAGATAGCCTTCCATTAATTGGTTATGTCTTTAGCGCAAAATGGGCAAAAGAAAACCCTAAAATGTTGCAAGGCTTCTTGGAAGCTTCTCATGAAGCGAGACAAATTTTATACAATGATGATTCCGAATGGGATAGAATAAAAGATATTACAGGCGCTAAAAATGTAGAAACTCTTATAGCCCTCAGAGATGTTTTTAGAAGTGGGATACCAGATAGAAATAAAGACTATACGGAATCTATTAAGAAAGCATTTAAAATATTGGCAAGCATAGGAGGCAAAGATTTAGTAGGAAAAAGCAAAGAATTAGCTAATGGTGTAATTTGGAGCCAATAAATCTATCATGAGAAGTTTTCTATTTAAAAGTCCATTAACTATGCGAATATTTTCATTTTTGCTTATTATTATTATATGGGAAATTGCCTCCCTTATAGTCCAAAGTAGAGTGCTACCATCACCTCAACTAGTAGTAGGAATATTTTGGACCGAACTTTATTCTGGAGAAATGCTTTTTCATTTGGGCATAACATTATGGAGAGTAGTGTTAGCTTTTTTCATTGCTATGGTTATTGGTACCGCTCTAGGAATTATTATGGGGGCCAGAAGGAACGTAAATTTAATATTAGATGGATGGCATATTTTATTACTAAATACTCCAGCTTTGGTAACAATTATTCTATGTTACGTTTGGTTTGGATTGAATGAAATTGCAGCAATTACTGCAGTAGCTCTGAATAAAATTCCTAATGTAGTGGTAACAGTTCGCGAAGGAACAAGAGCAATTGATCATAAACTGTTGCAAGTTGCAGAAGTATTCAAGCTTGGATTTAGAAAAAAATTTTTCAACTTCTTTTTTCCCCAACTTTATCCTTATATTATGGCCTCAGCTAGAGGAGGTATAGCTTTAATTTGGAAAATAGTTTTGGTAGTAGAGCTATTAGGAAGAAGTAATGGAGTGGGTTTCAAACTCAATGAATTTTTTAATCTTTTTGATATTGCCTCTATTTTTGCTTACACGCTTTCCTTCGTTGCAGTAATGATGTTTGTCGAATTTTGCATTGCAGAACCTATCGAACGACGAATTACAAGATGGAGACAAACATGAATAATAACTCTCTTCATGAAAATAAAAATGAATTAGATGTAAGGATTGATTATAAGACTTTCAAAGGTTCAAAATCTGAACCAAACTTAATAGTCATAAAAGATATGAATTTTAAAGTGAAAGCAGGACAATTTTGTTGTCTACTAGGTCCATCTGGTTGTGGCAAAACTACTTTACTGAATATATTGTCTGGACTAGACAGTAATTTTGATGGAAGTATTCAATTAGATAATGGTCTGACTCCGGGGGTTTCTTCAATTGGTTATATGTTCCAAGAACCCAGATTATTACCTTGGCTAACTGTCAGAGAAAATGTAGAAGTCGTAACCAATCAAACCGAAAAAGAAAAATCATTAAGTAAATCAATGTTAGATCAAATGGGTCTTATAAAGAATATGGAATCCTTTCCGAATCAATTATCAGGAGGAATGCAAAGGAGAGTAGCAATAGCAAGAGCATTCGTTAATAAACCCAAAATACTTCTACTTGATGAACCATTTATATCATTAGACGTAACAGTCGCAAACTTATTACGCAAAATGCTAATAACTATGTGGCAACAACAACAAAACACTATTATTTTTGTTACGCACGATTTACGAGAAGCCATATCTTTAGGTGACAGAATACTATTTCTTTCTAAAAGCCCATCTAAAATTATATATGATTATGAAATTAGTTTAAGCAGGCCTCGAGATATTGAAGATAAAAATATAGAAAAGATAAGAAATAAACTACTAAAATCGAATCCATCTATTATAAAAGGGGTATCTTAGTTAACAATGAGTGATAATTATATAAAAATTAAAGAACTAGTTAAAAATTATGGTTCTTTCAGAGCTCTAGATAAAATTTCTCTAGATTTAAATGCAGGAGAGTACGTCTCTCTCCTTGGACCTAATGGTGCAGGGAAAACCACATTATTTCAAATTTTAACAGGACTATTTGTTTCAGATGAAGGTGATGTTGAAATAAATCAGTACAATATTAAAAATGATGCAGTAGCAGCTTTGGCTCAGATTGGTGTGGTATTTCAACAGATAACGTTGGATATGGATATTAGTGTAATTGAAAATCTACATTTCCATGCGAACTTACATGGAATTTCTAAAAAAGAATTTAGTCAAATTTCAGAAATAGAACTAAAACAAGTAAATTTATGGGATAGAAAAGATGCTAAAGTAAGATCTCTTTCCGGAGGACAAAAAAGAAAAGTTGAACTTGCAAGGTCTTTATTACATAGACCTAAACTCTTATTACTTGATGAGCCAACTGTTGGCCTTGATCCTCAAAGTAGAAGAGACCTTCTTGATTATGTGATAAAAATTAAAAAAGAAAGAAATATGATAGTATTATGGGCCACTCACTTAGTGGATGAAGCAGAAAAATCGGATAAGGTAATTATTTTAGATAAAGGAAAAATTATAAATTCCGGATCGCCACAAGAAATTAAATTAAATGCAGGAAAACAAAATTTACATGATGCTTTTGTTAAATTAACAAGCCAGGAGAGTTAAAAGATGAAAAAATTATACATAATTTCATGTTTTTTACTTACTTTATTTATTAGCAATACTTTAATATCTAATTCTTTTGCTGGTAAAATAATTATTTCAAATGAAGGAAGTGATAATATTTCCATTATCGATCTTGATACCTACCAAATAATTTCTAATATTGAATCTGGTAAAAGACCAAGAGACATGAAAATTTTAAAAGATAAAAACCAACTCCTAGTTGCGGCAAGTGAAGATGACATAATTAATATAATTGATACTAATAGTTATAAAATTATCGGACAAATTGAAACTGGAGACGACCCCGAGATATTTGATATTTCTCCAGACGAAAAAATACTCGTGGTTTCCAATGAAGATGATAATGAAGCCACAGTTATAGATTTATCTTCTGGAAAAATTATTAGAGTAGTTGAAGAAGTAGGAATAGAACCGGAGGGTGTAACATTTACTCCTGATGGGAAACTGGTCTATATTACTTCCGAAGGAACCAACACTATTATAATAATTGACCCTTATAAAGGTGAAATTGTCGACGAAATTTTGGTTGGCAACAGACCTAGAAGAGGAGCTTTTGTTAAAAATGGAAGTGAATATTGGGTCACTAATGAACTAGGAAATTCTGTAAGTATAATAGATACCAAAAAGCTTACGGAGTTAAAAAAAATAGAATTCGAAATTAAGGGTATTAGGAAAACTGATATTACGCCTGTTGATTTTGCTATAAGTCATAGCCAAGAACTAGCCTACATTACTTTAGGAAGATCTAAACACGTTGCTGTGGTAGATGTAGATACCCATGAAATAAAAGACTATATTCTTGCAGGTTCAAGAGTATGGGGCGCTGCTATCACTAAAGATGATCAAATTTTGATAGTAACAAATGGGAATGAAGATAATATTTCAATTATAGATACTAGAAAAAATGCTGCAATTAAAACTATTGCAGTAGGTAGGACGCCTCACACTGTTAGGATTATAGAATAAATGAAAATCACAATATATTTAATTGCTACATTATTATTATTCATTCAATGCTCTTACTCTCAAGATTATGAGCAGTTAAATATAGGTTATTATGACTTAGAAAATGATGAACGTTATGACGTTTGGGGGATACACCCAATAGATATAAGATCACAAACTACTCGAGTGGATAGAAGGCCATTAGCAGGTGCTTTACTTGGAATAAAAGACATAAAGCCTTTTCAAAGAATAACTAAAACAAAATTTAATTTATTAACAAAAAGATTCCTTGATGCAGAAGAAGCTATATCTAAAATAAAGTTACACGTAGAACAAAATAATATACATTTTGTAATTGTTGATCTTCCTGGAAAAATTTTACCAGAAATATCAAAAAACTTAAATTCTTTTAACATTCCAATAGTAAATATATCTGCTCGAGAAAATTTTTTGCGTTCTGAAGTTTGTTTGTCAAATTTATTTCATACTATTCCCAGTAGAAGAATGTTAACAGATTCTTTGGCACAGTATTTATCAGATAAGAAATGGAGAAAAGTTTTAATTTTAGTAGGTCCTCTTAAAGAAGATATTAAAATAGCAGACTCATTTATTGAATCTTCAAGGCAATTTGGACTTAAAATTACAGATACTAGGAACTTTTTACTTAATAATGATCCAAAAGCTCGAGAAGCAAATGATATTGATTTTTTAACAGGATCAGCAAAATATGATGCTGTTTTCGTTGCAGATATTGATCGTGAGTTTAGTTATGGGCTTCCTTACTCCACTCAAAAACCAGCTGTTGTTTTAGGTTCATCCGGGCTTGTAGCTAGAGCATGGCATTGGTCATATTTAAGACATGGTGCACCACAACTGCATGGAAGATTTGAGAGAATGCATAACAGAAGAATGAACTCTAGAGATTGGGCAGCATGGATAGCTTTTAAATCTATAGCTGAAGCAAAAGTAAAGATTGGAAAAAAAGAGAATTTTAACTTTTTAAATTCATTTTTAGACCCTGAATTTATATTGGATGGATACAAAGGACCGGCTACTAGTTTTAGACCTTGGAATAGACAATTGAGACAGAGTATAATGCTATCTACAGAAAATTGGGTAACTAAACTTGCCCCAATAGATAGTTTTGTTCATAGTAATAACAATTTGGACACAATAGGTATTGATGAAAAAAACGTAAGCTGTAAAACAAAGGAGTAAAACTTTGAAATTTGATCATGCTATAATGGCTTTAAAAGGATTAACTTATAGAGAAACTGTAAAATTTATCCATCAGAAGGGAAGACTATTCTCTGCTTTTGTAAGACCAGCACTATGGCTCTTTGTATTTGCAGCTGGGGTAGGAAGCGTTACTGGAATAGATCCTGGAGTAAGTCATCCCTATCCGATTCAAAATGTAAATTATTTTGAATATATAATACCAGGACTAATAGGAATGGTTCTTTTATTTAGTGGAATGCAGTCCTCACTTTCAATGGTTTATGATAGAGAAATGGGCGTGATGCGTTTATTATTAACGGCTCCCCTACCTAGATCTTACTTATTATTTGCAAAATTACTTTCTGGTACATTCTTATCCGTTCTCCAAGCCTACGTGTTTTTAATTGTTTGTGTTCCTATTGTTGGGTTTATTATAAACTTTTCTACACCAATTTTAGGGTGGATTTACGTATTCCCTGCCGCAGTTCTGTTTGGCATGATGCTTGGGGCATTAGGACTTTTAATTTCTGTCTATGTAAAACAATTAGAAAATTTTGCAGGCACTATGAACTTTGTAATATTTCCAATGTTTTTTATTTCATCAGCTCTTTACCCTCTATGGAGATTAAAAGATAATGGTGCTGAGGTGGTCTGGTGGTTAGCTAATATAAACCCTTTTACTTACGGAGTCGAGTTAGTGAGATGGGCATCAATGGGCCAAGTATATATTCCAGGAGTTTTTGTTTTAATTTTTTGCACAACTGCTTTTCTTTTCTTCGCCGTGTTAGGTTATGATCCTCAGCGTGGAATGGCTAGAAAAGGAAGATAAAATAATATATTAACTATGAGAGATTAATGTTATTAGTTAATTCTAGATGGCTGATTGATAAATATTCTGACGAAGGATGGAAAGATTCTATTGTTCTGTTAGATGGCTCATGGTATCTCCCAAATCTTAAAAGAGACCCTTTTAAAGAATATACAGAATTAAGTATTCCATTTGCTCGATTCTTTAACATAGATACAGTGTGTGATCAAAAATCTAATCTTCCACATACTATCCCCAATACTAATCAATTTGAAGCTTCAGTTAAAAAACTTGGAATAAAAAATAGCGATCATATTGTAATCTATTCCAAGGACGGAATAGGTACTTCACCTAGAGTATGGTGGCTATTTAAAATTTTTGGACATAAAAAAATATCTATACTTAATGGAGGCATAAAATCTTGGATAGATGAAGGGGGGGAAATTAGCAAAGGTAAGATAGAAAAATTTACCAATATAAATTACAAGGCTAATTATAATAGCGCACACTTCTGTAACCTAAGTGATATGCAAGAAGTAACCAAAAAACATGTGTGTCAGATCATAGATGCAAGATCTAAAGGAAGATTTGATGGGATACTTCCAGAACCAAGAAAAAATATAAGAAGTGGACACATACCTGGGTCACAAAATTTACCTTATCAAAATCTAATTGACAATAATGGTTATTTATTGGATTCAAAAAAATTAAAAATTCTACTTAGTAAAAAAAATATAAATATAAATGAACCCATAATAAGTACTTGCGGTTCAGGAGTATCTGCTTGTGTTCTAGCATTTGCTTTAGAATCAATAGGTAAGCAAAATTGGAAAATTTATGATGGCTCTTGGACCGAATGGGTAACAATGGAAGATAAGAATAAAATAAAGTAATCCTAATTTTATTCTTTTGATAAAAAGATTTTTTCTTTAAAACTTTTTTCAGATTTAGCAACTATGATAGAAACAGTTGAATCACCTGTTATATTAACGGCTGTTCTCATCATATCCAGCAGCCTATCTATTCCAATAATTAAAGCTATTCCCTCAACAGGTAATCCTACTTGTGTTAAAACCATTGTTAGCATTATAAGACCTACACCAGGAACTCCAGCTGTTCCTATTGAAGCCATAGTAGCGGTCAGTATAACAGCAAGATAATCAACAAAAGTTAAATCTATCTGATAAACCGTAGCTATGAAAACAGTGGCAACTCCTTGCATAATAGCTGTACCGTCCATATTAATTGTAGCTCCTAAAGGAACTGTAAAAGATGCAACTGATTTATTTACCCCTAATTTTTTTTCAACTGTATTTAAAGTAACGGGAATGGTTGCATTAGAGGAGGCAGTACTAAAAGCAAAAACTATTGCGTCACGCATTTTTTTTATAAAAACAAACGGAGAAACCTTAGCTAAAAATTTAAGTAGAAGTCCATAAGTAATAAATAAATGAAGGATTAAAACAAAAGCTACGGTCAAAAAATAAGATGCCAAAGGAACTATCATATCTATACCCTGAGTAGCAAAAGTCTTGGCTATAAGACAAAATACCCCCAAAGGTGCAAATTTCATTACTATGTTAACCATTGACATCATTATAGAATTTAGACTTTGTATTCCTTTTTTAAACGGCTCACCAGAAGAAGAGCTTACTGTAATAGCAATACCCAAAAGTATAGAAAATAAAATAATTTGTAACATCTCGCCATCAGCCATAGCTAAAACAGGATTAGAAGGCACAATAGAGGTAATTACACTTGATAGTGAAGGAGCATCTTTAGTTATGAATTCAGAATTACTAACTATATTTAATCCTTGGCCAGGTTTAATTGATATTGCAGCAATTAAAGCTAATGAAATCGCAACAGCTGTAGTGAATAAATAAATAACAATAGATTTAAAGCCTATTCTACCCATTAAAGAAATATCGGCCAGAGAAGAAACTCCTACTGTTATAGAGCAAAAAACTAGAGGGACTACTAGCATTTTTAGACTATTTACAAATAATTTACCAATGACATCAAAAATACCATTAGAAAAATAAAAATTTATCCAATCATGCTGTCCTTGAATACTTTCTAAGGCCACCCCTAAGATAGCACCCGTAGCCATTGCAAATAACATTTTTTTTGTAAAACTTAGGGCTTTGTACCATTGAATCATTTATTCTATCCAACATATCATTTAAAATTAAAAACAAGTTTAACACACTTGTTTCAAAAAAAAAAATAATGTTAAAGTTACAATAATAATTATAGATAATTGAAAAATAAATATGAAAAAATTAATAATAATAAATTTGATATTTTTTATAGTTTCAAATGCCTGCTCTGAAAATATTGAATTTAAAAAAGATGTCTTAAATATTATTTCTGGAGAAAGAAAAATCTCTTTTAAAATTGAACTGGCAATTAGTAGTGAGGAAAGGGGTAAAGGTTTAATGCATAGAGATAAATTACCATTGGATCATGGCATGTTATTCATATACCCAAACAATCAACATGTTACTATGTGGATGAAAAATACTCTTATTCCTTTAGACATGATATTTATTAGACAAAATGGAGAAATAGAACAAATTGTTAGGATGACAACTCCTAATTCATTAAAATATATATCTTCAAACAACCTAGTCAAAGCTGTACTAGAAATCAATGGAGGACTATCCAATTATCTTAAAATTAATAAAGGAGATAAAATTGATTATCACATTTTTAAATAATAATTTTAGAGAAAAATTTTGAAAAATAATTTATCATTTAGAATTAACCTTGGCACTAAACCTATTTTTGGACATGGGAAGGCATCCTTACTAGAAGCTATAGAAAAAACAGGATCGATTTCTGGGGCAGCTAGGAAAATTGGAATGTCATACAGAAGGGCTTGGATGCTTACGGACTCCATGAATAATAATTTTAAAAAACCTTTAATAAAATCAAAATTAGGAGGAAAAGGAGGTGGCGGAGCCCAAATAACTAGTGAAGGTAAAAAAGTTTTAGACTTATATAGACGTATGGAAAAAATTGCACAGAATTCTATAAAAGAGGAAAAAATATTATTTGAAAAATTTATTTCTAAAAACCCAGGAGTAATAAGAGATGACCAATAAAAAAAATATACTTGTTGGTATTACCATGGGAGATCCCTTAGGTATTGGACCTGAAATCATTATATCTGCTCTTAGTAGTAAAAAGATAAATAAGCTTATATTACCTGTTATATTTGGAAATTATTCTATTCTGCAACGATCATCAATTTTAAGAAAAAGCCGAATTAAAATTATTAAGCACAAGTCATTAAAAGATGCAATTAAGAATTTTCAAAATAATTTTTTAAATTGTTTACATATTGGTAATTCAAGAGATTGTAGAGGAAAGTTATCATATGACTTTATCGAAAAGGCAACAAAAGCAGCAATGGAAAATCATATACAAGCAATAGTGACTGCCCCAATAAATAAGTTAGAATTAAATAAAGCTGGTTATAGTTTTCCAGGACACACTGAACTTTTAGCCAAACTCACAAATTGCAAAGAAGTATCGTTAATGCTTGCCACTCCAAAACTAAATGTTATTCATGTTACTGCACACATGGGTCTAGTAGATGCAATAGAAGCAATTAACCCCCAATTGGTCTATAGGACATGTAAAAGAGGTATAGATACTATTATAAAATTGGGGAATAAGAATCCGAAAATTGGCGTTTGTGGAATAAACCCTCATGCTGGAGAAAATGGTTTATTTGGATATGGCGAAGAAAAAAAGAAAATAATTCCTGCTATAAATCGTATAAAAAAAGAGGGTTTTAATATTCACGGCCCTCTATCAGCAGATGCGCTCTTTTATAAAGCCGCATTAAAAGAATTTGATCTAATAGTTGCTATGTACCATGATCAAGGGCACTGCCCAGTAAAGGTTTTAGGGATAGACAACGGGGTAAATATTACTACTGGCTTACCAGTAATTAGAACTTCCGTCGACCATGGAACAGGTGAAGACATAACAGGAAAAGGAATTGCTAGCGATAAGAGTTTACTTAAAGCTATCAACCTAACTTATAAATTAGTTAAAAATAAAAAAAAATAATTGACTATCGCTATATTTCTTTGTATATACCCTTAAGCAGATTATTTTGCTAATATTAACTAAGGCTCATATGTAATGCTAAACAAAACTAATATAAGCCTAAAGTTATTATTCTTACCTCTACTAAAAAACTTGTTTGTTCTTCTGTTGCTATCAAAAATAACGATAGCAGCAGAGAACAACACTGATTCTTCTTTGCTTTTTATTGCATCAAGCACTAACGAGGTTATTAAGGAAGTAGCAGAGCAATGGGTTTCGGATAATATAAAACATAATTTTCGATTATCAGCAGCTAGTTCTGGAGCGCTTGCAAAACAAATTATTACCGGTGCGCCTGTAAACATATTTATATCTGCTAGCAAAGATTGGATAATAGAACTTGAAGAAAAAAGACTTTTAAAGTCTAATAGCATTCAAGAAATTTTTGGCAATAAACTCGTCTTAATAACTCATATTAATAATAAATATAAAAAACTAGGATTAATAGAAAACGAATCTCTCATAACAGAATTTTTAAAAGAAAATCTAAAAATATCTAGACTTAGCATAGCAGATAATTCACATGTTCCTGCCGGTATTTATACTCAGCAAGCTCTTAAAAATTTGGGGCTGTGGAATGACCTTTACCCACAAAAACTAGCTTTTGCAGGAGATGTAAGAAAAGCTCTTAAATTTGTTTCAACTGGTGCTAGCCCACTAGGTATAGTTTATTACTCTGACACATTACTAGAACCAGAAATAAAAATTATAGGAACATTTTCAGAAAAACTTCATAGCCCGATACGATATTGGGCTGCAATGACGTCGAATAGTAATAATCCAATTGCCGAAAATTTTTTTAAATTTCTAATAAGCACAAAAGCACAAAAAATTTACAGCAAATATGGATTCATTAATTTAAAGAGGTGAACAATTATTACTCCAGAAGAAATAGAAGCTTTAAGGTTGTCTGCTATAGTTGCTAGTACTGCCGTAATATGCTCAATAGGTCCTGGAATAATGATAGGTTGGTTATTGTCAAAAAAAAGTGGTTTTTTTATTTCAATTCTTAATATATTTGTCTATTTACCATTAATTATGCCCCCTGTTGTAGTTGGATATCTTTTATTATTATTATTTAGTAATAATGGTCCTATAGGTAACCTTCTATTAGAATTGTTTAATGTATCTATTAATTTTTCTTGGATAGGGGCAGCTCTGGCCAGCGCTCTAGTTTCATTTCCTCTATTGGTAAGGGCAATTAAACAAGGATTTGACGAATTAGACCCTAGAATTATAGATGCTGCTAAAATTCATGGGGCCAACCAAATTTCTTGCTTTTTTACTATTACTTTTCCTTTAATGCTCCCAGCAATTTTTACAGGCATTACTCTAGCTTTTGCTAGAAGTTTAGCTGAATTTGGAGCTACGATAACTTTTGTGTCAAATATTCCTGGGGAGACCAGAACTTTGCCCTTAGCACTATTTGCTGCAAGTAGTGTCCCAGGCTCAGATTATATAGCATTTAGACTTTTAATAATCTCTGTTTTATTAGCCTTAGTAGCTATTGTTATATCAGAGTTGCTATCCAGGAGAACTCTTATAAAATCTAAAGGCATAAGTTAATGGTATATAATTCTGGAAAAATTAAATTTTCTTTAAAAATGGACAATTTTCAGGCTGACATAGATCTAAACGCTCCTGAAAATGGAATACTAGCTTTAACGGGAAAATCAGGTTCCGGAAAATCAACAATAGCGAAAGCTATATGTGGAATAATCAAACCAGATTCAGGTGAAATTAAAATTGAGAATAAAATTTTATTTAGCTCTGAAAAAAATATAAACTTGGCTCCTCATTTAAGAAATATAGGAATGGTGTTTCAAGAGCATAGATTATTTCCTCACATGACAGTTAAATCCAATCTTTTATATGGTCAAAGAAGAAAAAAATTAGATAACAAAAAATTATTTGATCAAACTGTAAAACTACTAGATATAAATACTATTTTGGAAAGAAAAGTACTCAATTTATCAGGAGGAGAATCTCAAAGAATATCTATAGGGAGAGCTCTATTATCTGAGCCAAGACTACTAATATTAGATGAGCCATTTAGTGGACTAGATATAGAGAGAAAATTCAATATACTTAAAATACTTAAGTCTATAAATAATAATTCTAATATTCCTATAATATTTATTAGTCATTCAGTCGAAGAAATAGCACTTATAGCTAATTCTATAGCCTTAGTACAAAATGGAACTATTATTCTTCAAGGGTCTGCAAATGAATTATTAGGTAACAAAAAAGCCAGTTACTTTAATATTGGATCAGAAAGCACTATAATTCAGTGTAATATCATTGAACAAAATCAGCGTGATAAATTTACAAAAATAAATGCTAATGATACAGAAATCATTATTTCTAAAATTCCTGGTAAAATTGGATCGTCTATTACAATAAGGCTCTTTGCCAAAGATATTTCTATTGCGACTCAAAAACCGAATAACATTTCTATAAATAACATACTAGATGCTACAGTTTTGAGATCTTATAAGAGTACTTCTCGCGGAAATATAAGTCTTGAACTCAAAGCAGGTAAAAACATAATTATTGCAAGAATACTTGAAAGCTCTTTTAAGAAACTTAAATTAAAAAATAATCGTAAAGTTTTTGCATTAATTAAGTCTATTTCAGTTGTAGGATCTTCAAATAATATTTAGTCTAAAATAATAATTTCATAAGGAACTGTCGTGATAAGAAACAGTAAAAAGACTGGTGGTCATATAATTGCAGACTCCCTTTATAGAATGGGAATAAAAACTATATTTATGGTTCCTGGTGAAAGTTACCTTAATGCAATAGATGGCCTATATAATTATAGAAATAAAATAAAGGTAATCACTTGTAGACATGAAGCTGGAGCTGCAAACATGGCAGAAGCTTATGGAAAAATTTCCAAATCACCGGGAATTGCTTTTGTAACCCGTGGGCCTGGAGCAT
The DNA here is from genome assembly GCA_964624655.1 of uncultured Rhodospirillaceae bacterium. Taxonomy (GTDB): domain Bacteria; phylum Pseudomonadota; class Alphaproteobacteria; order TMED109; family TMED109; genus CAZUXH01. Next base: position 13,808 of record CAZUXH010000023.1, read on the forward strand.
GTCATGCAAGTATTGGTGTACATACTGCAATGCAAGATTCTACTCCAATGATACTCTTCGTTGGACAAATTTCTTCTAATTATAAAGGCAGAGAAGCTTTTCAGGAAGTTGAATACAGAAACATGTTTGCTCCACCTTTTTGTAAATGGGTATACGAAATAAAAGATGCCAATGAAATTCCTTCAATATTAAAAAAAGCTTATGAGATATCTATCTCTGACAGACCAGGTCCTGTAGTCATATCTCTTCCAGAGGATATATTAGAAAAAAAAACACCATATAAATTTCTCAAACCAAACAAAATCATCCCTACTCGGCCTAATAACCAGTCCATAGAATCCGTTATTTCCATCTTAAACAAATCAAGTAAACCCCTAATAATATTAGGAGGAGGAGATTGGGATGAAAAAGGATCAAAAGCCATAACTCAGTTTGCAGAAAAAAATAGAGTTCCTATTGCTGTATCATTTCGCAGACAATCTTTAATTAATAATAATAGTCCAATCTACGTAGGAGACTTGTCTACCAGTGTTGATGCAAACTTGATCAATTTTGTCAAAAGATCTGATTTAATATTAGCCATAGGCACTAGACTAGGAGAAATGACCACAAAAGGTTATACAACTATACCGGTTCAAGGGAAAGCGATAATACACGTATATCCTAATTCTGAAGAAATAGGAAAAGTTTATACCCCAATAATAGGCATAAAATCTAATAGTACAGAATTTGTGAAAAAATTGAGAAGAAAAGTTATAAAAAATATAACTTGGAAAAAATGGACTAAAATGGGTAATAATAATTATACACTTTATAGTAGTCCAGCTAAATATAAAACTGAACCAGACTTAGGCAAGATTATAGTATATTTAAAAAATGCACTGCCAAAAAATACTATAGTAACAATTGATGCAGGCAATTTTAGTGGTTGGATACAGAGATTTTGGACTTTTACTGAACCTAATACCCAACTTGCACCCACTAGCGGTGCAATGGGATATGCCATTCCTGCGGCAATTGCTGCAAAAATTTATAAAAAAAATACTCACGTTATAGGATTTTGTGGGGATGGAGGCTTTGCTATGAGCTGTCAAGAGTTAGCTACGGCCAATCAGTATGGTATCAAACCTATTATAATAGTCTTCAACAATAACATGTTAGGTACAATTAGGATGCACCAAGAAATACATTTTCCTAAAAGAGTAATTGGGACCAATCTAATAAATCCAGATTTCTGTTTATTAGCAAATGCGTATAATCTGCATAGTGAGCAAGTTAAAAGCAGCAAAGAATTTCCGGACGCCTTAGATAGAACTCTAAAATCAGATAAAGCAGCAGTAATAGAAATAAAAGTTGATCCTGATCAAATTACTACTAACAAAAAAATTAATGATATTTAATAAGTAATAAAGGAAATAGAATGAATGATACTGATTACAAAACAGCTCTTGTAACAGGGGCTTCAAGTGGGATAGGTTACGCTACAGTCAAAAAGCTAACAGCTAAAGGTATAAAAGTTTATGCCACAGCCCGCAGAATAAACAAATTAAAACAACTCAAATTAGAAACTGGATGTGAAATAATTCCTCTAGATATACTTGACCAAAAACAAATTTATAAATCATTTGAAAATTTAGATCTAGATATATTGGTTAACAATGCCGGTATAGGTAAGGCATTTTCTTCTATAAACCAAGTGAACCCCGCAGATATAAATATTACCACTGAGACAAATATAACTTCTTTTTTACACTTACTGAGAGCATTAGTACCTAATATGGTAAAGAAAAAAAAAGGACACTTAATAAATATTGGATCAATAGGTGGCTTATACCCAATGGCACCCTCTGTATACGCAGGAACTAAAGGTGCTGTTCATATGATTAATCAAAACTTAAGACTAGAATTAGCAGGCACAGGGATTAGGGTCACTGAAATATGTCCTGGCAGAGTAAAAACGGAATTTTTTGATACAGCTTTTGCAGACAACCCAAAAAAGAAAAAAGAAATAATGAGTGGTTATAATATGCTTACACAAGACGACATAGCCGATGCTATTTTATATGCAATCTCAGCTCCTTGGAGAGTCAATATATCTTTGATAGAAATTACTCCAACTGAACAAGCTCCAGGAGGATCTGTAATTAAGAAAGTAAAGGTAAATTAACCGTTTAAAATATTAGAAACTAGAAAAACAAGACCTGTCATAACAACTACTGTAAGAATTGTAAACCATACAATACTATTGTCATATTTTTTTTCTTTAGACATCATATACTCCAAAAATATTTATTTAGGAACACCTATATTTGAATCTCGAGGAGAAACAGTAATCCAAACTTCTGATTCCATCTGTGAACGAGTAATTCGAATATTAGCTATTCGGTCTCCACGCTCGTAAGTTAGCAAACTAACATCAGAACGAATACTTGTGATTTCTTTCCATCCAAAATTAGGCATTTCATATCTATAAAAATCAAAAACCCCTGCAGCAGACAAATCTACTAAAAGATTTATTCTTCCATACCACTCGCTTGCTGAACCAAATACCAATGATTTTTCTACATTCATCTTAGAGGTTGCAGACATTGGTAAATCATTAAATTTAGCAAATGAAGCCTCTTCAGGAGGCAATCCCTCTTCACCTGAAACCCCACTAGCAATAATAGGGACCTTTCCAGCACAACCAGTGTGTGAAATTATAAAAGCAAGAAAAAGAATATGAAAAATTTTATTTCTTCCTATAATAAACATTTTCAACTCCTCTGCTATAGCACAAATACTTTCTCAAACTAATACTATTTGGTCAAGACTTGATTGCATAATAACATTTTTTATATATGGTACCCCCGGCAGGATTCGAACCTGCGACCTCATGCTTAGAAGGCACGCGCTCTATCCAGCTGAGCTACGGAGGCATATATATAGTTATAGAATAAATTTTATATTATAATTTTTCTACTTAAAATTTTCTGCATAAGACTTTTTTTTAACACTTCGTTTATTATTGTTTACATGCTCGATATCAATATCATTTTTTCTTGCATAATTCTCAGCCTCTTTCAATGTAGAAAATTTAATTTTTATTTGATGTCTAACATCTCCACCACCACTCCATCCCATCAGAGAATCTTTGTTATTTGTAATAGAAAAGTCTGGCTCAAGAATCCAATAGTCTATATTTTTATTCCCAGATTGAGTAGCTGGCGGTTCTTTTTTATATATTTTAGCTCGAGTAAAATTTACCATTCATAAAACTTTCTAATATTTTGGTCGGGGTGGAGAGATTCGAACTCCCGACATCCTGCTCCCAAAGCAGGCGCGCTACCAGACTGCGCTACACCCCGAAGTTAGCTACCTAATTACTCATAAGTTGCTGAACCAAGGATTAATAATTATTGCAATAAGGGTATTCCGTCAAATAAATTTTTATTCCATAAAAAATGAACATAAATACTAGCTGCATATCCTAAAGCAATTACAGGAGTCCATTTTAAATGAGAAAAAAAGGTGTACATACCCTTCGCCTGTCCCATAAGAGCTACGCCTGCAGCAGATCCTATAGATAACATGCTTCCCCCTACTCCTGCCGTCAGTGTAACTAATAACCATTGTCCTAAATCCATCTCTGGCATCATAGTTAAAACAGCAAACATGACCGGAATATTATCAACTATAGCAGATAAAATCCCTACCAAGATATTTGCTGTGGTTGGGCCTAAGTCAACGTACATAACTTGAGCAGACAATGCCATATAACCAAAAGCAGACAAACCCCCTACACACATTAAGACCCCATAAAAAAACAAGAGAGTGTCCCATTCAGCCCGTGAAACTTTTTTAAATATGTCAAACGCTGCTTCCCCATTGGAAAATGCTTTCTCTTTCTTCTTCAAGAAAAAACCAAAAACGGACAAAACTCCTAACCCTGTCATCATTCCGTAAACAGGAGGTAAGTGTAAAACTTGATGCTGTGTTACCGTAAAAGCGATCGTTAATAAAAATAAAAACATAATAACTACGCCTCCAGACTTTATTTTTACCACTTCTTGATTTGCATCAGGTTTGTCTTTACTTATAGCAAAATGCATAATAGAGGCTGGTATTACAAAATTTACTACAGAAGGTACAAATATATATAAAAATTCTCCAAAAGTAACTACGCCTTTTTGCCAAACCATTAACGTTGTGATATCTCCGAATGGAGAAAACGCACCTCCTGCATTTGCTGCCACGACAATATTTATACAAGATAAGCCGATAAATTTTACATTATTTTGTCCAACTGCCATAACCACTGCACACATTACCAAGGCGGTAGTTAAATTATCTGCAATTGGGGAAAGAAAAAAAGAAATAATTCCGGTTATCCAAAAGATTTTTCTTAAAGTATATCCCTGTCTTACTAACCAGGATCTAAGAGCTTGAAATACTCCCCTTTCTGTCATGGAATTAATATAAGTCATTGCGACTAATAAAAAGATAAATAATTCTGCAAATTCTAAGAAAGTATGTTTAAAAGCTTTTTCAGCCGCATGGATATCAAACCCAAGTTTTGTTGAACTATAAGCGACTATTAACCATATTAAACCTGCCGCTATTAAAACAGGCTTAGACTTTCTAAGGTGGGTAAATTCTTCTACCATAACTAACATATATGCCAACACAAATATTATCAGAGCTATAATGGCATTTATATGATTAGTAATTTTCATATTAAGTAGTTCTCCTTCTGCTGATAAAGCAAAAGGACTAAAAAAAGACACTGCTAGAAAAATTAAAATAAGTATTTTGGTAAAATTTTTATTTATCAATTGAAACTCCATTAAAAAAAATAAATATTGATATGATGATTTTTATAAATACTATTATCCTATTAAATGATTAGTAACAAGGAATTCTCATGAGCACCCAAATAGACAGTTTAGATCACGTGACTATTATAACTAATAATATGAAATCTACAATGCACTTTTATCTTAATATCATTGGATTAAAGACAGACACATCAAGACCACCATTTAAGTTTAATGGGGCATGGTTATCAGTGAATAACAGAGCAATAATTCATATTATTGAAAAAACAGACCACGTCGACCACCAAAATAGTCCTACCTTGGATCATATTGCACTTAGGGTAAACAATATAGACTTACTCAAAAATAAATTATTAGAAAATAAAATAGAATTTTATGAGCAGAAAACACCAGATGATAAATTTCATCAGGTATTTATTAAAGATCCAAACGGCATAAAAATAGAATTATCAAAACCAATATAAAAAAAACGGCCTCCTAAAAAGGAGGCCGCTTTATAAACTTAACAACTATAAAAAATTAATTAAGCGCCACGTTGTGCTGCTTTAATTTTTTCCGCTGTAATTGGCCATGAACGAACACGGGCACCTGATGCATTA
>CAZUXH010000024.1:0-3189 GCA_964624655.1 uncultured Rhodospirillaceae bacterium
CAAGCTGTGAAGGCGCCTGGAATGGCAAAGGAGGATTGGAAAATAATAAGAGCTTTTTCTGCTTTTACAAAACATGTGCTTCCTTATAATAATTTATACGAACTCAGAACTAGAATGTCTAAGATAAATCCTAACTTTAATATTGAGTATAGTTTAATTAAAGGTGAGCTTAATAGTAGTCGAAATTTAAAACAAAAAATATCTAGAGAAAAAATTACTCCAATAAATTTAAATTATTACTCCAGCTGTCCTATATCTAGGGCATCTGAAACTATGGCCAAATGTAGGTCTGTTATTTTAAAGAAAACTGGAGTAAAAAATTGAATTTTATAAATTTAGATAGTTTATACTTATTAGGATTTATAATATTTAAAATTTTTATACTTGTATTTCCTCTTTTATTAATTGTTGCGTTCTTAACTTATGCAGAAAGAAAAGTTATTGCTGCTGCACAGCTAAGAAAAGGTCCAAATGTTGTTGGTATTTGGGGCCTATTACAGCCTTTAGCTGATGGAATTAAGTTGTTTTCTAAAGAGTCTATTTTTCCATCTGTTTCTAGTAAATTAGTTTTTATTATAGCTCCTATGGTAGCATTTTCTCTTTCTATAGCAGCTTGGGCAGTAATTCCTGTAGCAGATGGATGGGTTATTTCTAATATAAATGTTGGTATTTTATATCTTTTTGCGATTTCTTCTCTTTCTGTATATGGGATAATTATGGCAGGTTGGGCAAGTAATTCCAAATATGCTTTTATGGGAGCCATGCGATCTGCAGCCCAAATGGTTTCGTATGAAGTTTCTATGGGACTCGTTATTGTATGTGTTTTATTATGCGTTGGGTCTCTAAATCTGAATAATATAGTTATTGCTCAAGAAAAAACATGGTTCGTATTTCCTTTATTTCCAATGTTTGTAATTTTTATTATTTCTGCCCTAGCTGAGACAAATAGAGCGCCTTTTGATTTGCCAGAAGATGAATCTTCTTTAGTTGCTGGATATTTTACAGAATATTCATCTATGCTATTTGCCATGTTTTTCTTAGGAGAATATGCCGCCATGATATTAATGAGTGCTATGACCACTATTTTGTTTCTAGGAGGCTGGCTTCCACCTTTTGATTTTGTAATATTTAATAATTTGCCTGGGTTGTTTTGGTTTTCTTTAAAAACTTCTTTTTTACTTTTTTTATTTCTTTGGATAAGGGCTACTTTTCCTCGTTTTAGATATGATCAATTAATGAGGATAGGATGGAAGGTCTTTTTACCAATTTCTTTAGCTTGGGTAGTTATCACCTCAGGTTTTCTGATAGTTTTTGATTTATTACCGGGAGTTAAATGAAATTTATGAAAAAAATTTTTAAATATTTAAAGTTTTTCTTTTTGGCTGAATTATTATTAGGATTGCTACTTACCTTGAAATATATGCTCAAAAAACCTGTTACAATAAATTATCCTTATGAAAAAGGTCCTTTGAGTCCAAGATTTAGAGGCGAGCATGCTTTGAGGCGTTATCCTAATGGAGAAGAGAGGTGTATCGCTTGTAAATTATGTGAAGCTGTTTGTCCAGCTCAAGCCATTACGATAGAGGCTGAACCCAGACAAGATGGTATTAGGCGAACTACTAGGTATGATATTGATATGACAAAATGCATTTATTGTGGATTATGCGAGGAGTCTTGTCCTGTGGATGCAATTGTACAAGGTCCAAACTATGAATTTGCTACCGAAACTAGATCAGAACTTTTTTATAATAAGGAAAAACTATTAGATAATGGTGATCGGTGGGAACATGTTTTATCAAATAATTTAAAATTAAAGAAATAAGTGAGGATTGTTAATGTCATCTTTATCATTATTTTTTTACATGTTTAGTTTTGTTGCTTTGGTCTCTTCATTTCTAGTAGTGACTTTAAAAAACCCGGTTCATTCAGTTTTATTTTTAATATTAACTTTTTTTAATTGCTCTGCATTATTTGTATTGTTGGGTGCAGAATTTTTAGCAATGCTATTATTATTAGTATACGTTGGAGCTGTCGCAGTCTTATTTTTATTTGTTGTAATGATGTTAAATATAGATTTTTCTACTCTTAGAAAGGGTATGTCAAAAAATGCACCATTAGGTATTTTAGTTGGTTTAATCCTTCTTATAGAAATTATTATTTCTATAACTGGATATAATTTTAGTGAAACTTTTAATGTTGAAAGAAATATAACTGTAATAAATCCTAGCGTAGAAAATACTAAGGCATTGGGTTTGGTTTTGTATACCGAATATTCTTATTTGTTTCAATGTGCGGGTTATATACTTTTAGTTGCCATGATTGGTGCAATAGCGTTGACCCACCGTAAGAGAGATAATGTAAGGAGACAAAGAGTAAATAAGCAAGTTTTAAAGGACAGAAAGGACTCTATAGAAATTAAAAAAGTTGATATAGGAAAGGGTACTAAAATATGATTGAGGTATCTATATATCATTATTTAATTCTCTCCTCTATGATTTTTACTATTGGTTTGTTTGGCATATTCTTAAATAGGAAAAATGTAATTATAATTTTAATGTCTTTAGAATTGATATTACTTTCAGTTAATATAAATTTTGTAGCATTTTCCTCATATTTAAATCTAATTCTTGGTCAAGTTTTCGCTATGTTCATATTAACAGTAGCTGCTGCTGAAGCAGCCATAGGTTTAGCAATATTAGTAGTATTTTTTCGATCAAAAGGTTCAATTGCAGTTGATGATGTTAGTAGTATGAAAGGTTAAGCATGTTAACTATAGCGGTTATTTTTCCTTTAATAGGTTCTATATTAAGTGGAGTTTTTCCTAAGCTTCTTGGTAAAGGAGGTGTTGTATGGATTCCTACACTTTTAAGCATAGCATCTTTTATAATATCAATATTTTTACTAATTACAGCTTTAGATGGAAATACATATGAAGAATATTTGTTTGAATGGATAAATTCTTCAAAGCTGCTAGTTAGTTGGGTATTAAGACTAGATGTTCTCAGTGCTGTTATGATATTTATAGTAACATTAGTATCTTCTTTAGTTCATCTTTACTCTATAGGTTATATGAGTCACGATGCTAATCAGGCAAGATTCTTTTCTTATTTATCTTTGTTTACTTTCTCTATGTTGCTCTTGGTTGTCTCCAACAATTTTTTACAGCTTTTTGTAGGCTGGGAAGGAGTA
>CAZUXH010000024.1:3212-18947 GCA_964624655.1 uncultured Rhodospirillaceae bacterium
GGTGCTATGGGTAAATCAGCCCAGATAGGACTTCATACTTGGTTAGCTGATGCCATGGAAGGTCCGACTCCAGTTTCAGCTTTAATTCATGCTGCTACAATGGTTACTGCAGGAGTATTTTTGGTAGCCAGGTGTTCTCCATTATATGAGCATACTTATTATTCTTTGGGGTTTATTATAATTGTAGGAGCTGTTACAGCAATTTTTGCGGCTTCTATAGCTATAACTCAAAATGATATAAAAAAGGTAATTGCATATTCTACTTGTAGTCAATTAGGTTATATGTTTTTTGCTTGTGGAGTTTCGGCATATTCTGCAGGGATATTTCACTTAATGACTCATGCATTTTTTAAAGCTTTACTATTTTTAGGCGCTGGATCTGTCATTCATGCACTATCTGATGAACAAAATATAAAAAAAATGGGAGGTTTATCAAAGTTATTACCTATAACTTGTATATGCATGTGGATTGGATCATTAGCTTTAGCTGGCGTTCCACCTTTTGCTGGATTTTTTTCAAAGGATATTATATTGGAAGCAGCTTGGGGAAGTCATACATTTTTAGGATCAATGGCTTTTTATTTAGGTTTAATTGCAGCATTAATGACGGCTTTTTATTCTTGGAGGATAATATTTTTGGTATTTCATGTAAAATCAAAAAATACCTATGAGAATGTTCATGAGTCTCCTCTAACTATGCTAATTCCTATTATTCTGTTATCACTAGGGGCAGTATTTTCAGGATGGATTGGTTATGATATGGTTAGCACCACGAAAGATTTTTGGCTAGGTGCTATTAAGGTTTTAAAAGGTCATGATGCTTTAATTAATGCTCACCATGTTCCTTTATTAGTAAAATTATCTCCAATTTTAGTAGCATCTTTAGGAATATTTTTTGCATGGCTTTGTTATATAAAGTATCCAAATTTGCCTAAAGTTTTTATAGATAGATTAAATTTATTTTATAAAATTTCAATTAATAAGTATTGGTTTGATGAAATTTATGAAAGGTTTATTACCATTAAAGTTAAATTATTGGGTAGCTATTTATGGAAAAATATTGATGTAAGAATTATAGATAAATACGGCCCTAATGGGGTTAGTAAATTATGCATTAGTATCGCTAATAGGATCAGAAAAATTCAAAGTGGTTATGTATATCATTATGCTTTTTCAATGTTTTTTGGAATTATAATTTTTATCAGTTTACACTTTATAATATTTTATGGGGCTAAGTATGACTAGTTGGCCTATTTTATCGTTAATGATTTTCATACCTATTTTTGGTGCAATTATAATTTCTTTAATAGGTGGGGAAAGAAAAACTATCGATAAAAATTCTAAAATGGTGGCTTTATGGACGTCATTAGTAGTACTAGTTTTATCAATATTTGCCTGGATTAGCTTTCCTTCTGGAGATGGTTTTTATTTTGTTGAAGAATTAGATCTTATTAAATCTATTGGCTTAAGTTATAGGTTAGGGCTCGATGGAATATCTTTGGTATTTGTTCTGTTATCTGCTTTCTTAGTTCCTATTTGTATTCTGGCTAGCTGGAAATCTATTACATTTAGAGTAAGAGAATATATGATATTGTTTCTAATTTTAGAAGCACTGATAGTAGGAACATTCAGTTCTTTAGACTTAATATTATTTTATATATTTTTTGAAGCATTATTAATTCCTATGTTTTTAATAATAGGTATTTGGGGTGGACCAGAAAGAGTTTATGCAGCATTCAAATTTTTCTTATACACACTTGCAGGGTCAGTATTATTCTTGATAGCTATAATTCTGATAGCTAATGTCACGGGAACTCTAGATATTAGATTACTTTTAAACAGTGATATACCTAAAAACTTACAATTGTGGTTATGGCCAGCTTTTTTTGCTTCGTTTGCTATAAAAACTCCTATGTGGCCTTTTCATACTTGGCTGCCAGATGCCCATGTAGAAGCACCTACAGCAGGATCAGTAATATTAGCAGGAGTTTTATTGAAAGTGGGTGGGTATGGTTTTATAAGGTTTTCCATACCTATGCTTCCTATAGCAAGTGAATTTTACAGTTTATTCGTATATATAATTTCAGTTATAGCAATAATTTATGCTTCTTTGGTAGCTTTAATGCAAACCGATATGAAAAAATTAATAGCTTATTCATCAGTTGCTCATATGGGGTATGTTACTATAGGGCTGTTTTCTTTTCAACAAGAAGGTATAGACGGAGCTATGACTCAAATGCTTAGCCATGGAATTGTTTCAGCAGCTTTATTTTTATGTGTAGGAGTTTTGTACGATAGAAAACATTCTAGGCTTATTTCAGATTATGGAGGTTTAGTTGAAAAGATGCCAAAGTATTCATTGTTTTTTATGATTTTTTTACTAGCTTCTATAGGTTTACCAGGTACTAGTGGGTTTGTGGGGGAATTTCTTATAATAATTTCTGCTTTCTATGTTAATGAAATTTTAGCATTATTCGTTGCTATAGGAGTTATTCTAGGAGCATGTTACATGCTTTGGTTATATAAGAGAGTAATATTTGGATCTTTAAAGAAAGATAAATTAGGAGATATTTCAGACTTAAATTCGAGAGAATTTATAGTATTTATCCCTCTATTAATTTTAGTTTTTTGGATAGGTATATATCCTGAAAGTTTTATTTCTGAATACAGACTGCCAATCAATTCTTTAATAGAGTCATTTGATAGTAGGTTAGTAGTAAAATAAAGGAGCTTTGATTGGAAACCTCATTAAACATTTCTAAATTTTTCTTGGCTGCACCTGAAATATTTTTAGCAGTTTGGATATTGTTTTTTATTGTTTTAGGCCTTTTTTCTGGTGGTGAAAAACCAGCTAAGCAAAGCATGTTTACTTTATTTGCAGTATTGGGGTTAAGCATGACTTTTATGCTGATTTATACCAGTGATTGGAGAGCTGCAAGAGCTTTGTCTGACTTGTTTGTTCAGGATAGAATGGCAGTATTTATGAAACTTTTTGTAACGTTTATGGGAATTTGTATACTTTTTATTTCAGAAAAATACAGAACGAAAGAAAAACTATTTTTGTTTGAATATCCATTATTGATTTTATTCTCTATTTTAGGAATGTTAATAATGATTTCGGCAAATGATTTTATATCTTTATATATGGGATTAGAATTACAATCTTTATCATTATATGTATTAGCTGCTATTAAAAAAGATTCATCAAAATCCTCAGAAGCAGGATTAAAGTTTTTTATATTGGGTGCATTAGCTTCTGGTTTTTACTTATTCGGTGTTTCTTTTCTGTTTGGTCTTAGTGGAACAACAACTTATTCTGAGCTTTCAATATTATTAGATTATGATCAAAATTCTTCTCCTTTACTTGCTTTATCTATAGTTATGATTTTATCTTCTTTAGCTTTCAAATTATCAGCAGCACCATTTCATATGTGGACTCCAGATGTATATGAGGGTTGTCCAACATCGGTAACAACTTTTATTGCTGTAGTTCCTAAGATTGCTGCATTAGCTGTTATAATGAGAATATTGTATATTCCTTTTAGTAATATTCATGAAATATGGCATCAAATAATAGTAATATTATCTATATTATCTATTTATATTGGAGCTTTTGGTGCAATAATGCAGGATAATATAAAACGTCTTATGGCATATAGTACTATAGGAGGCATAGGCTACTCTCTTTTGGCTTTATCTGTAGGAAGCTCTGAATCTTTTATAGCTGCCTTATTATATATTACTATTTACAGCATTTCTGTTTTAGGATGTTTTACTGTAATTGTATTTATGGAAAAAGAAAATATATCATTAGAAAATATATCGGATTTATCAGGATTATCGAAGTCAGATACCTTTTCTGCTATTTGTTTTTCTATACTTTTACTTTCATTGGCGGGGTTACCTCCTTTGGCAGGGTTTATAGGTAAATTCTATATATTTCGTTCCCTAATCAATGAAGGTTTTATTTGGTTAGCAGTAATAGGAATAATTGGTAGCGTGATAGCTGCTTTTTATTATTTAAGAGTCGTAAAAATAATATATCTTGATGAAGTTGAGGATCCGATAACCCTAAAATATAACCTTAGTGCTAAAATAATTTTAGGAGTCACGAGTTTCTTAGTTCTTGGCTTTCTGTTTTATGCTAAATCTGTCGTAAATTTTATTAATTACATTGGTTTTGCAATAGTTTGATGAATAAAAAATATTTCTTACCTAAAGAATATCAATTATTAGAATATGATGAAGTTGAGTCAACAATGACAACAGCTAAAAATATTGCAGAAATTGAAGAGTTCAGTATGAGTAAAATTATTTGGGCTAAACGCCAAACTCAAGGAAGAGGGAGGCAAGGAAAAAAATGGATATCTCCATCAGGTAATTTATACTTCTCATTCATTAGAAAAGCTGAAAAAATAAATAAAAAACATAGCTTTGCCCCAGTATACATTATTTCATTATCTTTAGCAGAAACTATACAAGAAATTAGTAATAGGTCTTTAACTCCTTTTTTAAAATGGCCTAATGATTTATTAATTAATGGTAATAAACTAGCAGGAATATTATTAGAAAAGTTTTCCAATAAAACAAATCAAGACTTACTTAATATTGGTATAGGAATAAATATAAATAATTCTCCAAAAAATGTAGATTATGACACAACCTTTTTAAAAAAAGAAAATGTAAATACTTCTGCAAAAAACTTGCTATTTTGTTTTTTTAATTTTTTGTCAGAAAACGAAAAGATTTATAAGCTTTCTGGTATTAATGTAATATTGCAAAAATGGAAAAATTATAGTCACAAGATTAATGATAGATTATTTGTAAGATTAGGTGATGACGATTTTTACTGTTATTATCAAGGAATAGATAAAGATGGTGCTTTAATAGTTAAGCTTGAAAATAAAAAAATAAGAAAAATTTATTCTGGAGATATTTTTATAGAATGAAAAGAGATTTTTTACACAATAAGAGTATTCTGGCGATCGATGTTGGCAATACTAACGTGCTTTTTGCAATTATCTCCGCTTCAGGGATAGGAAAAACCTTTAGGCTCTCTACTGTATTAGAAAGAACTTCTGATGAATATCTAACTAGTATTATTCCAAATTTTCTTGATTATGATGAAACAAAAAATATTCAAGATGTGATTATCTGTTCAGTTGTTCCTTCAACTACTTTTGAACTTAAAAGGTTTATAAAAAATATTTTTAAAAATGAGCCTAAATTAATAGGCGAAGACATAAACCCTGATTTGAAAATACTAACTCAAAGGCCAGAAGAAGTAGGATCTGATAGATTAGTAAATAGTTTGGCTGCATATAAGCTTTATGGTGGTGAAAAGATAATTATAGATTTTGGAACTGCTACTACTTTTGATGTAATAAATAAAGAAGGATCGTATTTAGGTGGTGTCATTGCTCCTGGAATAGAATTATCTTTAGATTCACTGGATAAGGCAACTGCCAGACTACCAAGAATTGCTGTAAAAAAACCTAATTCAATTATTGGAAAAGATACTGTATCTGCTATGCAATCAGGGATATATTGGGGATATATTGGTTTGTTGGAAGGAATTATTTCTAGGATTAAAAGGGAAATAGACATTGATATGGATGTAATAGCTACTGGGGGTTTGGCTAGTTTATTTTTTAAAGACTCTAAACTGATTAGTAAAGTGGATTCGGATTTAACCATTAAAGGTATAGCTTATACCTGGAATCCATCTTTGGATATATTTTAATATGGAACTTGTAACCCCTAAGAAAACTGATTTTTATTTTTTACCTCTAGGTGGTTCAGGGGAGATAGGTATGAATTTGAACCTTTATGGTCATGATGGCCAATGGTTGATAGTTGATTGTGGAATAACATTTGGAGACATTGATCATCCTTCAGTAGATATAGTACTGCCTGATATTTCATCGATAGAAAAACATACTGATAAAATTAGTGGTTTAATTTTAACACATGCTCATGAAGATCATATAGGAGCAGTTCATTATCTCTGGCCTTATTTGAAATGCCCAATATACGCAACTAAGTTTGCTGCAGAGGTTTTAAAATTTAAATTTAGAGAGAATGATATAGATATTAATGATGATGAATTAGAGATAAATATTATAGAAACAGATACTATTTTTTCTGTAGGGGTGTTTGATATAGAAGTAATAAATATGACTCATTCTATATTGGAACCTACAGGATTACTTATATCTACGAAAGTGGGAACATTATTTCATACAGGGGATTGGAAAATAGATTTTAATCCACAGATAGGTAAGGCAATAGATAAAAAAAGATTAAAAGAATTAGAGAAAAAGAACATTTTAGCAATGGTATGCGATTCAACGAATATTTTCGTTAAAGGAAATTCTGGCTCTGAAGAGGAAGTGATTGACAAATTACGCGAAGAAATTAGGGAAAGTAAAAATAGGGTTTTTGTTACCACCTTTGCTTCAAATATAATGAGATTAAAAACTATTGTTAGTATAGGTCATTCTTTGGGAAGAAAAATTGCATTTGCCGGAAGATCTATGCATAGAATGTTAGAAATAGCAAATAATTGTGGCTATCTTTCAGATTTGCCTCCTTTAATTAAAGAGAAAGATATAAATAAAGTCGCTAAAAAAGATATATTAATAATTTGTACTGGTTCTCAAGGGGAGCCCAGAGGTGCCTTAAATAGGATAGCAAATGGTGATCACCAAAAAATAAGTCTAAATAAAGGAGATAAGGTCATATTTTCTTCAAGAGTAATTCCTGGTAATGAAAAGTATATATCTAGATTACAAAATAAAATATCGGATAAGGGAGCTGAAATAGTTTTATCATCTCAAGATCTTAAGATACATGTGAGTGGTCATCCAGCTAGAGATGAGTTGGAGCAAATGTATAATTGGGTCAAACCAAATGCTTTAATAGCTGTTCATGGAGAAACTAGGCATTTAAATGCTCATGCTGAGTTTGCCAAACAACACCAAATTAAAAATGCAATTCCAGCAAAAAATGGCAGTATGTTAGCTATAACAGATAAATTTATAAAACTTATAGGTGAGGTAGAAAGTGGAAGGTTAGTAATAGATGGAAATTATATTATTAATAGAAATTCAGAAGTTTTAAAGACAAGACATAAAATGATGTACAATGGCGTGATTAATATAGTTTTATTTTTGAATAAAGAAAATATGTTTTTATCAAAGCCAAGTATATTTGTGGATGGGGTAGTAGATAAAAATATTGACGAAAACCCAGAAGAGTTTTTAATGGAAATAATTATGAGTCAAGTTAGAGAAATAGAAAAAATAGATAGTACTAATAAATCTAAAATCACAGAAGAATTAGTATCTGAATTAAAAAGAAAAATTAAAAGCAAATTCTTAAAAAAACCTTTAATAAACTTAAAAATTGAGGTTATAGAAAAAAAGAGGGCTTATGTATGATAGGAAAATTTAATCATGTTGCTATTGCCGTTCCTTCTGTAGAAGAATCTGCTAAGAAGTATCAAAAAATTTTAGGAGCTAAAATATCTAGCCCCAAAATCCTTGAGGATCATGGCGTTACTACCATATTTGTAGAATTAAAGAATACCAAATTAGAATTAATTGAACCTCTAGGAACAAATTCACCTATAAAAAACTTTTTAAAAAAACATCCTAGAGGCGGTATTCATCATTTATGTTACGAAGTAGATGATATTGAATTTGCATGTGAAGTTTTATCAAAAGAAGGGATAGAAATTTTAGGTTCAGGAAAACCTAGCATAGGAGCTCATGGCAAACCAGTAGTTTTTATCCACCCTAAGGAATTTAATGGTACCCTCATAGAATTAGAGGAAGCATAGATGTTTTATGTGAAGCTAGCGATTATTTATGTGATAATATGGTGGGTGTTATTTTTTATGGCACTTCCCATTGGAGTTAAACAGTCAGTCAAGATTATACCTGGTCAAGATTTGGGGGCTCCTGAAAAGCCTAGGTTATGGATAAAATTTTTTATAGTTAGTATTGTAGCATTTATAGCTACTATGATAGCTCACTTAATAATTACAGGTAACTTATTAAATATTAATGTACAGTAAATGAAAAGAAGTAATTTTTTTATACCCACTTTGAGGGAAAATCCTATAGATGCAAAAATAGCATCACATAGATTGATGTTAAGGTCTGGTATGATTAGGCAATCTTCTGCAGGTATTTATTCATGGCTTCCTTTGGGTTTTCTGGTACTGAAAAATATAGAAAATATAGTAATTGAAGAGCAAAATAAAATATCTCAACAGATACTTATGCCTACAATTCAAGATTCCGGTATTTGGAAAAAATCTGGGAGATATAATGACTACGGCAAAGAAATGTTAAAAATTTTAGATAGAAATGATAGAGAGCTAATTTATGGTCCTACTAATGAAGAATTGGTAACAGATATATTTGCAAATAATGTTTTTAGCTATAAAGATCTGCCCCTTAATTTATATCATATTCAGTGGAAATTTAGAGATGAAATTAGGCCTAGATTTGGGGTTATGAGAGGTAGAGAGTTTTTAATGAAAGATGCATACTCTTTTGATTTAAATGAAAAAAGTGCAGTCAATTCTTATAATAGAATGTTTATAAATTATTTAAAAATATTTCATAAAATGGGTTTAAAAGCTGTTCCCGTTAATGCCGATACTGGTCCAATAGGAGGAGATTTAAGTCATGAATTTGTCATTGTGGCGGAAACAGGAGAATCAAAAATTTATTGTGACCAAAGAATCTTAAAAAAAAATATAGACAAAATTAACTATAATGATGAAATAAATATTAGTAAGTTGGTTAAAGATTGGACATCTTTATATGCCTCATCAGAAGAAAGACTTAATTTAGAAGAATTCCAGGCATTAGTCCAAGAAGATAATCGATTGGAAACCAATGCTATTGAAATAGGACATCTTTTTTATTTTAGCACCAAGTATTCCGAGCCATTGGGTGCAGATATAGTAAATGAAGATGGAACGAAATCTTTTGTTAAAATGGGTTCCTATGGAATAGGAATTTCTAGATTGCCTGCAGCAATAATAGAGGCTTTTCATGATGATAAAGGGATTATATGGCCAGAGAGTGTTGCTCCTTTTAAAGTTGGATTAGTAAATTTTACAAATAATGATAAAAATTGCTACGAGGTATGTGAAGAAATATATGAAAAAATTCAAAACATGGGAATATCTATTTTATATGATGATAGAGATGAAGGGGCTGGATCTAAGCTTGCAGATATGGATTTGATAGGAATTCCATGGCAAATAAGAGTGGGACCTAAAAGCTTGGCCAATGGTTGTGTCGAAATGAAATATAGAAAACATGACGATATTAAGCAACTTAGTATTGACTCTTTAATTAAGAAAATAGAAGAAAAAATTCTAAATCAATGAATTTTTTTTTAGAAATTTGGATAGCTTTAAGATATTTAAAATCTCGCCAAGATGAAGGTTTTATTTCTATAGTGAGTTTATTTTCATTTCTTGGCATAACGTTAGGAGTTGCGACTTTAATAATAGTTATGTCAGTAATGAACGGATTCAGGGCAGAAATGTTAAGTAAAATTTTGGGTCTTAATGGACATTCTAATATAATAATTAAATCCGATAATTTAGAACATATAAATAATATTTTTTTACAAATAAAAGATTTTAAAAGTGTTCAATTTGTTCAAAAATCAATTGAATCCACAGTTATGGCTAGTTCAAATAAATTTGCTACTGGAGTGAAATTAAAAGGAATAGAAGCTGAAATTTTAAAAGACAGAAATATGTTTAAAGGTTCTTTAAGTGAGGAAGAAAGCAAAAATTTCATTACACCAGGTAGAATTATACTCGGAGATAAATTAGCAGAGAGATTAGGTTTAAAAATAGGAGATGCTTTGACATTAATATCACCCACTGGAGTTAATACCCCTTTTGGCCCAGCTCCTAATGCAAGTATTTTTATCTTAGCAGGTACCTTTGATTTAGGAATGTTTGAGTATGATACTTCCATCATTTTTATTAAACTTGAAGATATAAGAAAATTATTAGGCCTGAATTCTGATTATATAGATATGTTCGAAGTATTTTATAGCGATCCTGATGATACTGAAATTTTTACTGAGGAAATAAATAATATTTTATTTCAAAATGGGATATATGCTGTGCCATGGACAAAAAGATATGAACAATTCTTTAGTGCTTTAAAGGTAGAAAAAAATGTCATGTTTATCATCTTATTTTTAATAATTTTAGTAGCAGTATTTAATGTGGTTAGCTCTATGGTAATGCTAGTTAAAGATAAAGAAAGTAGCATATCTATATTAAGAACTATAGGAATATCTAAATATTCTATAATGAGAATTTTTATGATTGTGGGTTCATTTATAGGTGTCTTAGGAACCTTAGTAGGTTTTTTAATTGGCATTGTGTTCTCATTAAATATAGAAAAAATTCAATTATTTGTAGAAAGTTTGTTAGGGAATAAGTTATTTGAAGCAGAAATATACTTTTTATCTAATGTGCCATCTAAAATTGACTATTCTGAAGTGATTTGGTTAATTATTGGATCTCTGCTTTTGGCATTTTTGTCAACTATATATCCGGCTTTGAGGGCCTCTAGTATAGATCCAGCTAAGGTTTTAAGGTATGGTTAAAAAGAATAATTACTTATTAGAATTTTTGGATGTTTCTCACTCTTTTAAACAAGCAGAAATAGCCGTAGATGTTTTAAATAAAATTAATTTTAGGATTCCTAAAGGTTCTATAGTAGGCCTTCTAGGGACTTCTGGCTCAGGCAAGTCAACCTTACTTCAATTAGCTGGTTTATTAGAAAAACCTAAAAGAGGTAAAATAATTATTAACAGTAAAAGTACTGATAATTTAAGTGATGGAGAAAGGACGTTATTGAGAAGAAATAACATAGGATTTGTTTTTCAAAAAAGTCATTTATTAGCAGAGTTTAGTGCATTAGAAAATTTAACTATTGCTCAAAAAATACTTGGGTACAAAAATAAAGAATCTACTATACAAGCAAAAAATATTTTGTATGAAATGAATTTAAAGAATAGAATTTTCCATCGTCCTAGTAAACTATCAGGAGGAGAACAACAAAGAGTTGCTATAGCTAGGGCGCTTATCAACAAGCCCTCTATAATTTTAGCAGATGAACCTACAGGAAACCTAGATGCTAATACAGCAAAATATACCATAGATTTATTAATAAAAAGCATTAGATCTTCAGGGGCTTCTGCTTTAATTGCAACTCATAGTTTGGATCTAGCATCAAAAATGGATGAAATATATAATTTAGAAGATGGAATAATAACAAATACTAATTAATTATAAATATACTATAAATTTTTTTTTTATTTTTTATAATCATAAATTTGCTTATTATGAATTATGAAAAAGAATCATAAATTTATTCATTTAAGATCCAGATCTGCTTTCTCATTATCTGAGGGGGCAATATTGATAAATGATTTAATAGATCTTTGTAAAAAAAACAAAATGCCAGCATTATCATTAACTGATGATGGAAATTTATTTGGTGCTTTGGAGTTTGCAACTAAGGCTATCAAAGAAGGTATACAACCTATAATCGGATGTATTATTGAATTGGAAGAATTAAATTCTACTAAGAATCGAAATGATTATAATAAAAATAATATCTCAAAAGTCTTATTATTAGTTGAAAATAAAATTGGCTGGAGAAATTTATCCCACTTGGTAAGTAAAAGTTTTTTAGATTCTAAAGAAACCATTCAAAGGCCTATAAAGATGAAAGAATTATTTAAAAATTCTGAAGGTTTATTGTGTTTATTTGGGGGAGCATATGGTCCTTTAGGAAAATATATTCTTGATAATAAAGATTCCTTAGCAATAGAATTAGCTAAGAATTTTAAAAAATATTTTAAAAATAATCTTTTTATAGAAATAATGCGACACGGCTTGGAAGAAGAATATAAAACAGAAGAAAAGTTTATAAATATATCATCAAAATTAGATATTCCTCTAGTGGCTACTAATAATATTTACTTTTCAAACAAGAATGTTTTTGAAGCACATGATTGCTTAATGTGTGTTTCACAAAGCACAACTGTTAGTAATAATAATAGACTGAGATTAAACGAAGAGCATTATTTTAAGAATCAAGAAGAGATGTTAAATTTATTTAATGATTTGCCAGAAGCTATAAATAATACTATAAAAATTGCAAAAAAATGTCTATTTATGCCTGAAGAACGCCCCCCCTCTTTACCTATTTATCCTTTAACTAATAGTAAAAATGAACATGAATTACTTATAGAGTTATCGGGTATAGGTTTAAAAAAAAGACTTGAAAGCCAAAACAATAAAAGCAAACAAAAATTAGAAATATACACTAAAAGACTATCATATGAATTAGACGTTATAAAAAAA
Organism: uncultured Rhodospirillaceae bacterium; assembly: GCA_964624655.1. Classification (GTDB taxonomy): domain Bacteria; phylum Pseudomonadota; class Alphaproteobacteria; order TMED109; family TMED109; genus CAZUXH01. The sequence continues at coordinate 15,640 of CAZUXH010000024.1, forward strand.
ACAGGATTTTCTGGTTATTTTTTAATAGTTTCGGAATTTGTAGGTTGGGCAAAAAAGTCAAATATTCCTGTGGGACCAGGAAGAGGATCTGGTGCTGGTTGTTTAGTTGCATGGTCTCTTGAAATAACTGATTTAGATCCAATTCAATTTGGATTGTTGTTCGAAAGGTTTCTTAATCCCGAAAGAATTTCTATGCCAGACTTTGATATAGATTTTTGTCCTAATAAAAGGGATGAGGTAATAAAACATGTACAAGAAGTATATGGAGAAGATAAAGTTGCACAAATAATTACTTTTGGTTCATTGAAGACCAAGGCAGTGTTGAGGGATGTAGGCAGAGTTTTAGAAATTCCTTTCGGTAAGGTTGATAATCTTTGCAAGTTAATTCCATTTGATCCATCCAATCCTACAAACCCTTACTCATTGCAGGAAGCAATAGATAATGAACCTAGATTAAAATCAGCTCAAAAAGTTGACGAAGAAGTGGAACAACTTTTCAGAATATCATCAAAATTAGAAGGTCTATATAAAAATGCTTCTACACATGCTGCAGGAGTTGTAATAGGAGATAAATCTCTGACCGAAATATTACCTCTTTACAAAGACCCAAAGTCTTCTCTGCCCGCTACTCAATATGATATGAAATCTACGGAATTATCTGGTCTTGTAAAATTTGACTTTTTGGGTCTTAAAACATTATCAATTATAGATATGGCAACAAGTATTCTAAAAGAAAGTAGTCCTAATTTTACTCTGGACCAAATATCCTTAGAGGATGAAAAGGTTTATAATTTAATATCAAGTGGGGCTACTGTAGGAATATTTCAATTAGAAGGTGCAGGTGTTACAGATGTTTTAAAAAAATTAAGACCGGATCATTTTGAAGATTTAATTGCTGTCTTAGCTCTATATAGACCCGGCCCTATGGATAACATTCCATCTTTTATAAGAAGAAAACATAAAAAAGAAGAGATTGAGGTGTTACATCCTCTTCTAAGTGATATTTTAAAAGAGACTTACGGTATTATGATTTATCAAGAACAAGTTATGGAGTCCGCCCAAAAATTAGCAGGCTATTCTTTAGGGCAAGCAGATATTCTAAGAAGAGCAATGGGAAAAAAAATAGATTCTGAAATGCAAGCTCAAAGAGAAGTATTTGTTAAAGGATCTAAAAATAACAATATTAATGAAAATATAGCTTTTAAAATATTTGATATTATTGCAAGATTTGCTGGATATGGTTTTAATAAAAGTCATGCTGCAGCATATGCCATTATAGCTTACCAAACAGCATGGTTTAAAACTCATCATCCTGAAATATTTATGGCATCTTTAATGACTTATGATTCGGATTCAACGGAAAAATTAAATATTTTTAGAAATGATCTGCTTAAGTTACAAATAGGATTGTTAGGACCAGATGTAAATAAGTCTGAATACAACTTTACGGTAGAAAAAAATCAAAAAGATAAGTTATTAGTTAGGACAGGACTTTGCAGCATAAGTAATGTTGGAAAGGGTATTATGGGTCAAATAATTCAAGAAAGAGAAAAAAATGGACTTTACAAAAATATTCTTGATTTTGCTTCTAGGATGACAGAAATGCAATTTGGAAAATCACACTTTGAGTATTTATCTCTATCTGGATGTTTTGATTCTATTTGTCCAAACAGGAACTTGATATTTCAATCTGCTGATATACTAGCTAATTGCTCTAATAGCGCTTCTTTGGATAAGTTTTCTAAACAGGAAAGTTTATTTGCAGAAAATACGGATCTAAATGAAATATGGAAATTACCTGAGGTAAATGATTGGGGAAAAGATGAAAAATTAGAAAAAGAAAAAGGGTCTTTGGGCTTTTATTTTTCTTTTCATCCCATGGATAAATATAAGGACATACTTAAAATACTAAATATAAAAAACTCAGGTGACATAAATAATATAAGCAATATGATTTTTTATAGTGCTGGAATTGTATCTCAATCTAATGAAAGAAATTCATCTCATGGAAGGTTTGCTAGAGTGCAAATATCAGATTTTAAAGGAATTTATGAAGTTACAGCTTATTCTGAATTATTTGCTCTTAAAAACCATCTATTGAATTCTAGAGATATCTTGTTGTTTCAACTATCTCTGGTCGAAGACTCTTCTGGGAGTAAAAATATGGTTGCTAAGGATTTTTGGATTCTAGATAACAAACTAAATGAATTAATTGAAGGATATGTAATACAGTTAGATGTTACTGCAGATATTAAGACAGTAAAAAATATATTAATCAACAACAATATGAATAAAAATAATATTAAAAAGAAAATAAAATTTTTAGTTCCTGTAGATAATAATAGTGAAGCAGTTATAAATACTTTTGAAAAAATAAGTATTGATTTTTCTGTTATTGATAAGCTTAAAAATGTAAAGGGAATTAAAGAAGTTTCTCCTCTTATATCAGATTCTTTATAATTTTTTATTTTTATGCTTGCTCAAATCTATTAAGAATTGTAAAAAGTTACAAAAATTCGCACACGACTTTGGCTTAAAATATTTAAGCTTCCGGTGTTTTAATAAACTCATTAGTCGTGGCGGCATAACCGGAAAAGGAATTAAATATGTCTATACCAACATTTTCTATGAAAGAATTACTTGAAGCAGGAATTCATTTTGGTCATCAAGTAAACAAATGGAATCCGAAGATGCAAACGTATTTGTATGGTGAACGTAATGGAATTCATATTATTGATTTGCAACAAACTGCACCTTTGTTGCACTCTGCTCTTAACGTTCTTAGAGATATTGCATCTAGTGGAGGGAGAATACTTTTTGTGGGTACAAAAAGACAGGCTCAAAAGATTGTGGCAGAAACGGCAGTTGAATGCGGACAATATTTTGTGAACCATAGATGGCTGGGTGGAACCCTTACAAATTGGAACACTATATCTAATTCAATAATTCGTTTAAAGAAACATGATGAAACTCTTAATAATGAAGAAACTGGACTAACAAAAAAGGAGCTTGTGGGCTTAACTAGACAAAGGGATAAATTAAATTTATCACTTGGTGGAATAAAAGAAATGGGAGGAAGACCTGATGCTCTATTTGTAATAGATACAAATAAAGAGAAAATTGCAGTCAATGAAGCAGTGGTTTTGGGTATACCAATCGTTGCAATTCTTGACTCTAATAGTGATCCAGATGGGGTGGATTATCCTATTCCTGGAAATGATGATGCTACCAGAGCAATTAGTATGTATTGCAAATTAGTGTCAGAATCTATTTTAGATGGTCTCAAGCATGGTCTCAAGAAAACAGGA
>CAZUXH010000025.1:0-18716 GCA_964624655.1 uncultured Rhodospirillaceae bacterium
TTTTTTGTTTTTCTTCTTTTTCTCTATTAAAATTATTTCCATTTGCCTGTGCGGCATTTAGAAGAGTAGAATGTAATCTATGATAGTGTTCTGCATGTTGAAAATAGTTTTCAGCCTTTATTACATCCCCTGAGCTTTTAGCGTCTCTTGCTAATAATTGATATTTTTCATTTACTTGTTGCGCATTCCCTTTTACCTTGCTGTCGCTGCCATTACTTTCAAAAATTTGATTAATTCCTACACCGTTTCTTCTTCCGTTAGTATTTCTACCTCTATTTCTTCTTGAAGCGTTTGATGAACGCATTTTAAATTCCTTTTTAAATATATTTGTAAAAATCAGTTCTTAGAAATTAAAGGATTGCAATATTGATTCTTAACAAACTAAATAATTAATGAAAAATTACATAAGCCAATTGTAAATAGAACTTGTAATCTATATTCAATTTCTGGATTAGGCTCATAGTAAACTCCAAGGAATATTATTCAAGCTATTTTTTTAATTTTTAAATAGCAGTGGCAAAAATAACACGGTTAATGCCTGCTAGGTCCTTATAAATTCTACAAATTTTGAAATTATTATTTCTTAATAATAGTAATGCTTTATCTGTTTGGTTATATCCTATTTCAAAAAACGCTTTTCCTTTGAGTTTTAGGCAAGCTCTTGCACTTGGAAGCATTTTATCAAAGGCTTCTATCCCTTTTTTCCCTCCATCTAAAGCTATTTTAGGTTCATGATCTATTATTTCATTACTTAATGTTAACAATTCTTTTTCATCTATATATGGAGGGTTACAAGTTAAAATATCAAAAAAATTAGTATTTACTGCCTCAGCCCTCTTAGTAGTTAGTAAATTACATCTATTTTGTATCCTAAGTTTTTTTATATTTTTATATGCCACCTTTATAGCCTTCTTCGATATGTCTGTGCCTAATCCATAAGAATTGGGTAATTGAGTTAGCAAAGTACATAGTATTGCACCTGAGCCTGTTCCTATATCTATAATATTATATTTATCATTTATATTTTTTATTTTGCTTAAAATTGATTCAATTACGTGTTCTGTTTCTGGGCGAGGGATAAGAACATTTTTGTTGACAAAAAGATTGATATTATAAAAATGTTTTTGGCCCGTAATGTAAGCATATGGTTCTCCATTAGCCCTTCTATTTATTTTAGATAAAATAGATTTTAATTGGTTGTTATTTAAAGTCTTTTTTGAATTAAGAATTTCTACCTGATTTAATTTAGCAACATGGCCAATAATCAATTTTGCTTCTTTATTGGAGTTTTGTATGTTTGCATCTTTAAGTATTTTTTGTGAGTAATTTATCACTCTGTCTATGTTCACTATATATCTCATTAAATAATTAAATTAAGATAAACTTGAAAGCCTATCAGTTTCATCTGTCGCAAGTAATACTTCAATAATTTCGTTTAATCTTTCTCCAGAAAGTATTTCTTCTATCCTATTTAGACTGAGTTGTATCCTATGATCAGTAATTCTATCTTGAGGAAAATTATATGTACGTATTCTTTCTGACCTATCTCCAGATCCAATCAGAGCTTTTCTAGTTTTACTTCTTTCTTTATCTTTCGTTTTTTTTATTGAATCGTATAATTTAGTCCTAAGCATTTCCATAGCTTTAGCTTTATTCTTATGCTGTGATTTTTCATCTTGGCATTGAGCAACAATGTTTGAAGGTAAATGTGTAATTCTTACTGCACTATCAGTTTTATTTACGTGCTGTCCACCTGCTCCTTGTGCTCTATAAGTATCTATTCTCAACTCATTAGAATTAATTTCTATATCAACTTCTTCTGCCATAGGAAGAATAGCAACTGTAGCTGCTGATGTATGTATTCTACCTTGGGTTTCAGTAGTGGGTATTCTTTGTACTCTATGGACTCCACTTTCGAATTTAAGTGTTCCGAAAACGTTTGATCCAGATATTTTTGCTGAAACTTCTTTATTTCCTCCCAAATCGTTTTCTGAAAAAGATAATATTTCAAAATGCCATTTTTGCAATTCTGAATATTTAGTATACATTTTTAATAGTCTATTAGCAAAAAGTGCAGCCTCATCTCCTCCAGTTCCTGCTCTAATTTCTATTATAACATCTCTATTGTCATCGGGGTCTTTTGGCATTAAAAGTTTCTGAGTATTATTACTCAAAATCGACAACAGCTTTTTAAGTTTGATTAATTCTTTTTGAGCCTCTTCCCTAAGAAGAGCATCTGTACTATTATTGTTAAGAATTTCATTAACACCAAATATTTCATCTTGGCATTTTTTAAGTTCGTCAATAGAATCCACTACCGGACTTAATTCCGTGTGTTCTTTCGATAGGTTCATTCTTGTTTCAGTAGATATAGAAATATCTGAAAGCTGTGATTCCAATTCTTTAAATCTTATATGAATTTCTTCTAATCTTTTTTGTAAAATAGGTATCATTTTTTTTAAATTTTTAAAAAATAATTCGTTAAATCATTAATTTTTAATTTTTCTTGTATCCCATTGGTCAAATTTTTAATCATTACGCAGTCTGTTTTAGCTTCTTCCTCTCCTATCATTATTGCAAAGTTGGATTGAAGTTTATTTGCATAAGAGAGTCCTTTTTTAAGATTACCATTAAAGCTTATATTAGTAGTAATTCCTATTTCCCTGATGTTTTCTGCAATTTTGAGGGAAAGTAAACTATATTTATTCCCTATTGGAATTACGCAAACTTTCTTTGGTTTTAAAATAGGTGGATTTGTTAATAACATTAATCTTTCTATACCTGAAGCCCATCCTATTCCTGATAGGTCAGGTCCTCCCATTTGCTTCATTAGATCGTTATATCTTCCTCCAGCGAGAACTGCTCCCTGTGAACCTAATTCAGTGGTAATAAATTCAAAAGTTGTGTGTCCATAATAGTCCAACCCACGAACAAGATTATTATCTACTTCAAATTTTATACCAAGAGATTTAATCCCATCTAAAACGTTTTTAAAGTTTTCTTTTGATTCTTTTTTTAAAAAATCTTGCATTTTAGGAGCATTGGTCAATATTTGGATGTCTTCTTCGTTTTTGGAATCTAATATTCTTAGGGGGTTTTTATACAATCTATTTATACTGTCTTTAGATAATTTATTTTTATATTTTTTAAGATACTCCGTTAAGACATTTTTAAATTTCTTTCTTTCTTCAATATCACCTAAACTGTTTATATGTAATTTAGTAACTTCATTAATCTTTAATTTTTTTAAAATACGATTACCACAGGCAATTACTTCGATATCAGATTCAGGATTTTGGTTTCCAATATGTTCTATTCCTATCTGGTGAAACTGTCTTAGTCTTCCTTTTTGTGGTCTTTCATACCTGAACATTGGACCAGAATAAAAAGTTTTGAATGGCATTTGGTGGGTTAATCCATTTGATATTATTGCTCTTATAATACCTGCCGTTCCTTCTGGTCTAAGGGTGATTTCTTCATTACTCCTATCTATAAAGGTGTACATTTCTTTTGATACTATGTCTGAGCTATCTCCTAAAGATTTTTTAAAAACATCTGAAAATTCAAATATAGGAGTATCCATATGATAGTATCCGTATGATTCAGCAATATTGTGTGCAGTAGAAACAATATGCTCAAATTTCTTTCTATCTTCAAAAAGATGGTCGTGAGTTCCACGTACTGGTTGCATTCTTCTTTTCATTTTTTAAGCCATCTCTTTTATATAGTTTTCGACCAATTCTACTACTTGATCTACAAAATTAGATTGTTTCATTCTATGACTTCGATTCCCGTTGATATAAACTTGATTATAATATTTCCCTCCACCTGTAATACCAATATTTGTATCTTTTGCTTCACCAGGCCCATTTACTACACAACCTAAGATTGATAAAGTAATAGGCTCAGATATATGAGACAGTCTCTCTTCAATTTTTTTTACGTTGTCTATAACATCAAAATTTTGTCTTGCACACGAAGGACAAGCTATAATTGTAACTCCCTTGTTTCTTATTCCTAAAGATTTTAATATTTCAAAACCTACTCTTACTTCTTCTATCGGATTAGCAGAGAGCGAAACTCTAATAGTGTCACCTATGCCCGCCCATAAAAGCCTTCCTATGCCTATAGAAGATTGCACTGTACCATATTTTAATCCTCCTGCTTCTGTGATACCTATATGTAAAGGGTATTGACATACTTTAGATAGTTTTTCGTATGCTAGAACAGATAGAAAAACGTCGGATGCCTTTACACTCACTTTAAAATTATAAAAATCTCCGTCTTCTAACATTTTTATATTATTTAAGGCACTTTCTACTAGAGCATCAGGATTAGGAGATTTATACTTTTCAAGTATTTTTTTTTCTAGAGAGCCAGCATTTACACCTATCCTCATTGAGCAATTATAATCTTTAGCAGCTTTAATTACTTCTTTAACTTTTTCCGGTGATCCTATATTACCAGGATTAATTCTTAAACAATTCGCCCCTGCTTTAGCTGCTTCTATTGCACGTTTATAATGAAAATGAATATCTGCAACTATCGGTACATCAGTTTTCTTTATTATTTTTCTAAGGGCTTGAGTGCCTTCCTCATCAGGACAGGATACCCTCACTATATCCGCCCCTGCATTAGATAATTCATTAATTTGTATTATAGTATTTTTTATATCATGTGTTGGGGTGTTGGTCATAGATTGAACTGTAATTAGAGAATTCCCTCCAACGGGAATATTTCCAACCATTATTTTTTTAGTTTTTTTTCTATTTATTTTTCTGTAAGGTCTGACATTCAAAACACTTGCCTATAAATTAATTATTATTTTTTTTAATTAAATCCTTTGGGTTTAAAGAGATATTTCTTTGAGTATCCCCGATATTTCCTAATTTTTCTAGTTCTAAACCATTTATGCTGATAACTAGTCCTCCAGCATTATTAGTAACGAGAAACAAATTTTTTTTGTTTAATAATTCTATTTGTTCATCTTTTTTTAATATTTTACTTGTATAAATACTTCCGTCAAGACGTTCAATCTGTATCCAACTGCTAGTAATAGCTTTTATAGCAACCAAATCAGAATTATTTTTTTCCTTATTTTCTACACTATTATTATTTATTAAAATTGTGTTTTTATTACTTACATCTTCATATTCAATAAAATTGTTCTCGGCAATATTCTTCATATTTGTATCAACTAAATAAAACTTATACCAAGAAAAAAAGAGTAAAATTAATAAAGCTAAACTAATACCTATTACGTAATTTTTGTTTATATTTAAGAAAGGAATCGAAAAAGAAATTGATTTGGTACTATTAGAATTATTGGTGTTTTTAAGTAAATCCATTATTGGCTGGGGGTTTATTTTTAGCCAGTTAATATAAGTTCTTAAATGACCAAGTTCATAAACATTTTCTTTGATTTTTTTAAAATTGCCACTTTCTATATCTTCAAGTAAACTTCGACTAATGTTTAGTATTGTTGCAACTTCTTCTATTTGAATCTTTTTATTTTCTCTGGCAGATATAATTTCGTTAGCTATTTCTCTATATATTTTCATTTTTAAATTGTTTCTATAATCCTTTGTATAATTACCCAAGTTTAAATGCTGTATGAAGCGCTCTAACAGCAGATTCTGTAGATTTTTCATCAATTAAAACGCTAATTTTTATTTCTGAGGTAGATATTACGTGAATATTTATTTTCTTTGATGCCAAAATTGAAAACATTTTTTGTGCAACTCCGGAATGAGTTTTCATACCGAGTCCGATTATGGAAATTTTGGCCAATTTTTTATTTGTAATTATTCTTTGAAAACCTATAACTTTTTTATTTGCATTCATTTGCCCTAGAGCACTTTTTAAATCTGTCTTCGAAAGAGAAAATGTAAAATTAATATGTTTTCTACTTTCTGAGCCCGTTTGTACGATCATATCTACATTAATATTTGCTTTACTAAGGGGGGTAAAAATTTTAGCAGCAATGCCTGGCTTATCTTGTAAATTAATTAGAGTAATATTACATTCTTCTTTACTATGGGTTATTCCACTCACTAAAGCTTTTTCCATAATTTTTTCCTCTTTTACCAAAGTAGTTCCTGGTTTTCCAGAGGTGCTAGAAAGCACTTGTACCTTAACATTATGGCGCATAGCCATTTCTACGGATCGAGTTTGAAGAACCTTTGCGCCGAGTGAGGCAAATTCTAGCATTTCTTCATAACTTATTCGATCAATTTTTTTAGCATTTTTTACTATTCTAGGATCACTAGTATAAACTCCATCCACATCTGTATAAATATCGCATCTATCAGCTTTAATCGAAGCTGCTATAGCGACCGCAGATGTATCTGAACCGCCCCTTCCCATAGTAGTTATCCTATTATTATATGGATTAATACTTTGGAACCCTGCTATTACAGGAATAGTATCTTCTTTTATTAGTTTTAAAATAGATTTTTTTTCAATCCTAATTATTTTTGCTTTGGAATGATTTTCATCACTTACTATAGGTATCTGCCATCCCAGCAAGGATCTTGCTTTAATCCCCATTCCGTTTAAACACATAGAAATTAGGCCTACAGAAATTTGTTCTCCCGAAGAGACAACGGTGTCGTATTCTTCTGGTATAAAACATTTACTAAAATTTTCAGCAAGTTTTATCATTTTGTTTGTATATCCTGCCATTGCAGAGGCTACAACAACAACATTATTACCTCTGTTTTTTTCAGCCGATATCAATAAGCATGCTTTTTTTATCTTACTTATATTTTTTACGGAAGTTCCTCCGTATTTTTGAACTATAAGACCCATAAATTTCTTCCAATTAAACACTTTCTGTATAAACTAGTGTATAGAGTTGAATTTAATTTTAAATATTATTTAGATATACTTTTAGTTTGACTTTAATAAATTCGCAATAAAGTTTTATAATTTTTTTATTTTTTAAGAAGTTCATATTATGTGTTCAAAAACTTTGGATAGAGAAGAAATCAAATTATTTAATAGTCTGGCTATTGATTGGTGGAATGAAGAAGGTAAAATGTCAGTTTTGCATGCAATGTCAGAAGCAAGAATGAGTTATATTAGAAAAAATATAATTGATCATTTTGAGATCAGACCTAATTTAATTGAAGCTTTTAAGGGATTAAAAATATTAGATGTAGGTTGTGGGGGAGGGATTTCCTCTGAGCCGTTGGCTAGGATGGGAGGAAAAATAACTGGAATTGATCACTCAAAAGAACTTATAAAGGTGGCTAAAAATCATTCTGAAGAAATGGGTTTAAAGATAAAATATTTAAACTTAGATATTAAAGAAATTGCTGAAAGCAAAGAAAAATTTGATGTTGTCGTAGCTTTAGAACTATTGGAACATGTAAAAGATTTTGCTGCTTTTTGTGAATATCTTTCAAAATGTATAAAACCTGAAGGAATGATTATTTTGTCAACAATAAATAGAAATTTTCTTTCCAATTTTGTTGTTATTAATTTAGCTGAAAAAATTCTTAAAAAATTACCTGAAGGGACTCACGACTATAAAAAATTCATTCAACCTGCAGAATTGGAAATTGTTTATAAAAAATTAGGTTACAGTATAAAAAATATTAAAGGATTAAGTTTTTTGCCACTTAATAGATGGGTTGTTACAAATAATACTAATATTAATTACATATGTGCATTTATTAAAAATTAGGCAGCTTTTCCATGACAATGTTTATATTTTTTCCCTGAACCGCAAGGACAAGGGACATTTCTGCCAATTTTTTTAGATTGGATTCCTCCTTGTAAATTTTTATTTTTTTCTTCTATGTTTTCCGAGTATTCTTGATACTTATTTTTTTGGTCGTTAGTTTCTCTTATCTCTGTAGTAATTTGGATATTCAAAAGTACGGCAGTTGTTTGCATTCTAACTTTGTCTAACATTAACTGAAAAAGACCAAATGCTTCACTTTTGTATTCATTGAGAGGATCTCTCTGGGCATATGCTCTAAGGCCTATTCCTTGTCTTATATGATCTAATTGAAGAAGGTGTTCTTTCCAATTTTGATCAATTATTTGTAGCATTACTTGTTTTTCAATTAACTTCATATTTTCTGAACCAAGTAAATTTAATTTTTCTTCAGAACGTTTTGTTGCTGAATCCAATATTCTTTCTTTTATTTCTTCCTCTGCTATACCTTCTTCTTTTGACCAATCTGATATAGGTAAACTCATACCTAATTCTTTAAGAGAAGTATTTAAAGATTTTATATCCCATTGTTCAGGGTAGGCTTTCGCAGGAATATTAGTTTCTATAAGAGATTCTATAACGTCTTTTCGCATATTTTGAATGGTTTCAGAGACGTCTTGAGAGAGAATCAGATCTTTTCTTTGCTCATATATTGCTTTTCTTTGATCATTCATAACATCATCAAACCTTAAAAGATTTTTTCTAATCTCGAAGTTGCGTGCTTCTACTTTTTGTTGAGCTTTTTCTAAAGCTTTTGTAATCCAATTATGTACTATGGCCTCTCCTTCCTTCAGTCCAAGTTTTAAGAGCATAGAATCTAGTTTTTCAGAGCCAAATATTCTCATAAGGTCATCTTCAAGTGAGAGGAAAAATTTAGATTTTCCGGGATCTCCTTGTCTGCCAGACCTTCCTCTTAGCTGATTATCTATTCTTCTGCTTTCATGTCTTTCTGTTCCGATTACGTAAAGACCTCCAGAACTTTTTGTCAGGCTTTTATTACTTTCAATATCATTTAATAATTTTTCATTAGAAGAACCTTTAAAATTTTTTAACATTTCAGGGTTGCCTCCTAATTGAATATCTGTTCCTCTGCCTGCCATGTTGGTAGCAATTGTAACTGATCCGGGAACTCCAGCTTGGGCAACAATATTAGCTTCCTCTTCGTGATGTCGTGCATTAAGAACACTGTGTTTAATTCTTTCTTTTTTTAATAATTTTGACAACATTTCAGATTTTTCTATGCTAGTTGTACCAACTAAAATGGGTTGTTTTTTTTGATTTGCTTCTGCTATCTCTTTTATTACTGCATCCCATTTTTCGCTAGCAGTTCTATATACTTCATCGTTTTCATCAGACCTGATCATATTTTTATGAGTTGGGATAGTTACCACTTCTAAATTGTAAATTTCCATAAGTTCTTCTGCTTCTGTGGCAGCAGTTCCCGTCATTCCTGATAATTTTGGGTACATTCTAAAATAATTTTGAAAAGTTATTGTGGCAAGGGTTTGATTTTCATTTTGAATTGAAATTCTCTCTTTAGCTTCTAAGGCCTGATGCAAGCCATCTGAATATCTTCTTCCTTCCATCATTCTCCCGGTGAATTCATCAATTATTATAAGTTTGCCATCTTTAACTATATAATCCTTATCTTTTTCAAATAAATTGTGGGCTTTAATAGCTTGATTTATGTGATGAACAACATTTATATTTGAAGGATCATATAAGTTTTGATCTTTTATTAGTGAGCTTTCCCTCAGTATTTTTTCTACATTCTCATTTCCTTTTTCAGTAAGTGTAACGCTTTTAGCTTTCTCATCTATTTCCATGTCTTCATCTTTTAATTTAGGAATCAAATTATTAACGGTATTATAAAGTTCTGAGTTGTCTTCAGTTGGACCTGAAATAATTAGTGGAGTTCTAGCTTCATCTATTAGAATTGAATCAACCTCATCAATTATTGCAAAATTAAATGATCTTTGAACCATTTGATTAATTTCAAATTTCATATTGTCTCTCAAAAAATCAAAACCAAATTCATTATTGGTGCCATATGTTATATCGCAATTATAGGCTTTTTTTCTTTCTTCATCATTTATTCCAGGAACTACACATCCAACATTTAAGCCAAGAAACTCATATATTTTTCCCATCCATTTGCTATCTCTTTTTGCTAAATAATCATTTACAGTGACTATGTGAACACCTTTTCCAGATATAGCATTTAAGTACGCCGGAAGTGTGGATACTAAAGTTTTTCCTTCTCCTGTTTTCATTTCGGAAATTTTACCTTGATGAAGAGCTATTCCTCCAATCATTTGAACATCATAGTGTCTTTGGCCTAATATTCTTTTTGAGGCTTCTCTCACTGTTGCGAATGAAAGTGGCAATAAGCTTTCTAGAGATTCACCTGAAATAAATTTTTCTTTTAATTTAAGAGTATTTTTTTTTAATTCATCATCGTTAAGTTTCTCTAATTCACCTTCTAAAGAGTTAATATTTTCTAATATTGTTTTAGAATTTTTTAAATATCTATCATTGGGAGTTCCAAATATTTTTTTTGTAATATTTCCAAGCATATTTTTTCCTGAACATTATTAATTAGTATATAATTTCTATATATACTTTAAATTTAGTAACTCCTAGCCTAATAAATAACTTTATTATGCATTAAGTTATATGGTAATTAATGGTTTGGTATACAATAAAAATAAATAAATTAAATAGAAACAATTTTAACTATGTTTTTAAAAAAATCACCTCTTGCTCCAAAGGTATTTCCAAAACTTCCTAAAATAAATGGAATTACCATGCATTCTATGAATTGTGGAATTAGAAAAAGTAACAAGCCGGACCTTATTTTAATTTCTATGAAGGAAGGAACTAATTCTGCATGTACGGTTACAAAATCTAAAATGCCTTCTGCCCCTGTTATTTGGTGTAAAAAAATAAGACGACATGGAAGGGCTAGAGCACTAATAGTAAATTCAGGTAATGCAAATGCTCATACCGGCATGGATGGAATGAATGTTGTGCATGATACAGTAAATACAGTCTCTAATTTAATAAATTGTTCTAAGAACGAGGTATATGTGGCTTCTACAGGAGTTATAGGGGAAAAACTTTCATCTAACTTAATAACCGATTCTATTCCCAAACTTTTTCATAGAAAGAAAAGTTCTTGGGAGGAAGTTGCAAATGCTATTCGAACCACTGATACTTTTTCAAAAGGTGCATCAACAACATGCAAAATCGAAGGTAAAAATATTAAAATTTCTGGTATAGCAAAAGGTTCTGGAATGATTTTTCCTAACATGGGTACTATGCTAGCATTTATTTTTACTGATCTAAAAATCCCCTCAGGAATATTATCTAATTTATTAAAAGATGGGGTTGAACGCTCATTTAATAGCATTACAGTGGATGGAGATACTTCTACTTCTGACACATGTGCATTATTTGCCACGGGTCATGTCAATTTACCTAAATCTATTGTAAAAAAATCTGATAAAAGATTAACAATTTTTAAGGAGGCACTAGATAAAGTTTTACAAAATCTTGCTAAACAAATTGTATGCGATGGAGAGGGTGCAAAAAAATTAATAAAAATAAATGTTTCTGGAGCTAAGTCTGAGAAAATAGCTCGGAAAGTAGGACTTTCTGTGGCCAATTCACCATTGGTAAAAACTGCTATAGCAGGTGAGGATGCTAACTGGGGTAGGATTGTAATGGCTATAGGAAAAGCAGGAGTAAATATAAATTTAAAATTTTTGATTATTTCAATAAATAATATGAAAGTTTCTGAGGGAGGACTGGTTGCTAAAAATTTTTCTGAAAAGAAGGTATCTAAATATATGAAAGAAAAAGAGATTGAAATAAAAATTAAAATAGGTAAAGACAAATATTTCGCCACTGTATGGACTTGTGATTTAACCCATGACTATATAAAAATAAATGCTGACTATCGTTCATGATTATTTTATATGTATTTTTCTATCGCATAAGCCTTGTATTCTTATTCTAGAATATCGACTGTCCATTTTGAAAGTGTTATTGCTTTGAATGAAAGTCATAGTAAGTGAACTTTTTTCGCCTGTTTTTCTTATCCAGCCTCCTGTACCAATTATTGTTCCTCCGTTTCCTTTTCTTATTTTAAATTTGGCTGATTTTATAGAATTCTCTAGTTGAAATTTTATAAGAAATACATCAATACGTTTTATGATTTTCCACTCAATATACTCAATATTATCACCGTCACTATAAATTCCTCTACATAATATGTTTTGTTTTTTTAAATTTTCTGCAAATAAGGGGCTATTATGTAAAAATATAATAATAAAAAGATAGATAAATTGTAATTTTTTAATAGTAAAATTTTCCTTATAATTATAGATAATATTAATGTTAATAAATTAAAAAAAAATATGAATAAATTAATAATAGTTGTAGCTGTAGCTTTAATCAAAAATAAAAAGGTTTTATTTCAGGAAAGGCCTTCAGAAAAAAGCATGCCTTTTTTATGGGAATTACCCGGAGGTAAAATAAAAATAGGTGAAACTCCTGAAATAGCTCTTATTCGTGAAGTCAATGAGGAGCTTGGAATTTCTATAAATTCTGTAGACCTTCGATCTCTAACCTTTATTTCGCACTCTTATAAAGATTTTAATTTATTGATGCCAGTTTATTTATGTAAAAAATGGATTGGAAATATATTTCCAAAGGAAAATCAAAAATTTAAATTCTTCAATAAAAATGAACTAAAAAAAATTAATATTTTAGAAGCTGATTTACCTTTAATTGATGATTTGGAGGTTCATATTAGATAATTTATCTTATGTTTTCCAACAATTTATAAATATGATATTGAGAGGTATTTCAAAATAAGATTTATCATTTGAGGTTTCCTTTAATTTCTTTTCCATTAATTTAAATATGGTAGCTGGAGTAAATTGTTTTCTTCTGCCTCTTAATAGATTTGTGCTCCCAAAACTTCTGATATCTATAAACAACTCTTCCAAACTAGAATATTTTTTAGTAATTTTTTCTTGGTCTGCAACTATATCCTTAAAGCCAATCCTATAAAAAAGATTTGCAAGAGTTTTAATTTCAAAAAAGGGATGAATTCTTGGGTGAATCCCTCCTAATACTGCCTCATCGGCATAGGCAAAGGCTCTATATAAAGGATTAAGACTTCCTTCTCCTATAAACGCTCCAATAAACATAGCTTCTTTTTTAAGTGAATTATGTATCTGTTTTAGAGTACCGGGTAGGTCGTTTATATTATCTAAACCAAATAAAGTATAAAACATATCAACAGAATTTGTTTTTATAGGAATTAACTCTTCCTCTGCGATGAAGTGCAAGGAATTAATAATACTTTTATTAAATAAGGATGTCGAAAAAATATCCTCAATATTTTTGTTTTTTTTAATTGTTTCAATAGTTTTTTCTGTTTTTGTATTAATTTCTATACTCAATTTAAAATGTTTTTTTGTCTCAGATATTCTCTCTGAGATAGATTTGGTAGTATTTATAAGTAGCTGATGTTTATTATAAAAGTAGTTTTTATCTTTAAGAGATAAGATTTTTGACCTACTTTTTACATCCTCATATATTTTAGGTATGTTATATTTTGTATTCATTGTATTATTTTATCATATAATAAGCTTTAGGGTTTACTAAATTTTAGGGATAAATATATGAAAGTTGCCCTTGTTGAAATGACATCGTTACCTAAGTTAAATGTAAATTTAAAAACAATAGTAAATTCTATAAAAATCTCCTCAAAAAATAATGCTGATATGGTTGTTTTTCCAGAAAATTGTTCTTGCTTAGGTCCTAGTAGTATTATGTTGAAGAATGCAGAAATAGAAGCTGATCATCCAGTCTTATGCGCAGCAAGCTTAGCCGCAAAAAAATATGGAATTTATGTTTTATTGGGTTCTATAGCTGTATTTAGAAGCAAAGCCAATAAAAATAAAATGCAAAATCGCTCTATTTTGATTGATAGAAAAGGAAAAGTTATAGCTAGGTATAACAAAATTAATATGTTTGATGCTAAAATATCTGATAAAGAAGTTTATAGAGAATCAAATCGATATACTCCAGGTAAAAATGTAGTTGTAGCCAATACAGAATTTGGAAAAATAGGACTATCTATATGCTATGATTTGAGGTTTCCTAATATGTATAAAATTTTGTCAGAGAAGGGAGCAAATATCATAACTATTCCTTCCGCATTTACTAGAACTACTGGCAAGGCTCATTGGGAAATACTTTTAAGAGCAAGAGCAATAGAAAATTCCTGTTGGATATTAGCACCAGCTCAAGTAGGGACGCACTATGGTAAAAGATCCACATGGGGGCATTCAATGATAGTTGATCCTTGGGGCAAAATTGTAATAGAAAACAAAGGTGATCAAGGTATTATTTATGGAGATATTGATATAAACAAATCTGAAAAAATTAAAAATATTTTTTAATTTAAAATTTACTCTTTTTCGCAAATATTCTTTGAATAGCTTTAGAATGTTTTTGTGTTATTATTATTTCTTCATATTCTATAATTTTCATTTTCTTTTTCTTAGAAAAATTCAATAATTCTCCTTGTTTTAATAAATATTCTGGATTATTAGGTTTTCCGAATTTTTTATTTTCCTCAGAAAAAGTCTCATATAACAAATATCCATCATATTTTATACTATCAAATATATTATTAAGAATTGGCCTAAATAAATACTTACTAATAAGGATAACGTCGAAGAAATTATTTTTAAAAAGCCAATAATTTTGTTTATTTTCTATATCTACTCTTACTGTTGTTATATTTTTAAAGTTTTTAAGATGTATGAGTTTAGAAGCATCAATATCTGCTGCAGTAACTCTTAGCCCTAATTTTTGAGCTAAAATAGAATGTTGTCCATAACCACAAGCCAAATCAAGTAAATGTCAGTTTTGTGGAAGGTTTTTAAAACTTTTCTTAACCCAAGAAGAGGTATTATTAGATTTATTTTCTGACATATTGTTATTTTCTTTTTGAAAAATTTTGGTTTTTTAATTTTTTTTTTGTTTAAAGGTATAAAAACAAGTATTATATAACCTTTCATATAATATATTATAAAATGATAGGAGCATATATATTTTGATAAAGTATGATCTTAAGTGCAAGTTCGACCATGTTTTTGAAGGATGGTTTCCAAGTTCAGATGGTTTTGAGCAACAAACAAAAGATGAGCTAATAGAATGTCCAGTCTGTGGGAATTCTCAAATTAATAGAGCTTTAATGGCTCCCGCCGTAAAAAGGACTAAAAACAAAAATTCATCTAAAAGTAAATATGTTAAAGTACAAGAAGCAGATTTATATTCAAAATTGAGAACTTTGAGAAATCAAGTAGAGAAAAATACTGAAGATGTGGGTGATCGTTTTGCCGAAGAGGCGAGATCTATATATATAGGAGAAAGTGATAAAAGGGCCATCAGGGGAACTACGAGTAAAGAGGAAGCATCAGATTTAGAGGAAGAAGGAGTTCCATTTGTGAGAATACCTTGGGTTGATAAGACCGATAACTAAAATTTATTGAATTTTAAAATATTGTTTATATTGAAATGGGGCAGCAATGGATAAATTTCCTACACGTTCGCTTAAGGAGTGGGCAGATTTAGCTAAAAAAGAGCTTAAAGGTAAAAATTCTGATTCTCTGGTATGGACTACTCCAGAAGGAATTAAGATTCAACCTTTGTATACTAAATCCGATATAGCTGAATTGGATCATTTGGAAAGCTTGCCTGGGCAATTTCCTTTTATTAGGGGACCTAAAGCTACAATGTATGCTGGAAGACCATGGACAATAAGACAATATTCAGGTTTTTCTACTGCTAAAGAATCCAATGAGTTTTATAAACGTAATTTAGCAGCAGGGCAAAAAGGATTGTCTGTAGCTTTTGATTTAGCAACTCATAGAGGTTATGACAGTGATCACCCGAGAGTGGAGGGTGATGTAGGAATGTCCGGAGTGGCAATAGATTCTGTAGAAGATATGAAAATTTTATTTGATAAAATACCACTAGATAAAATGTCGGTATCAATGACTATGAATGGAGCTGTTCTTCCAGTAATGGCAAACTTTATTGTGGCAGCTGAAGAGCAGGGTGTAGAAGCAAAGTTATTGAGAGGTACAATTCAGAATGATATTCTTAAAGAATTTATGGTAAGAAATACCTATATTTATCCTCCAGAGCATTCTATGAGGATTGTATCAGATATAATAGACTATACAGCAAGAAAAATGCCCTCTTTTAACTCAATATCTATTAGTGGTTATCATATGCAAGAGGCTGGAGCTAACCAAGTTCAAGAACTAGCTTTTACTATTGCCGATGGAATAGAATACGTTAGGGCAGCTTTAGATAAAGGATTAAAAGTAGACGATTTTGCTCCTCGCCTATCGTTTTTCTTTGCTATCGGGATGAATTTTTTCATGGAAATTGCTAAATTAAGAGCTGCCAGATGGTTATGGGCTCATTTAATGAAGAAGTATTTTAATCCTAAAGATGCTAAATCAATGATGTTGAGGACTCATTGTCAGACTTCTGGAGTTTCTTTAACTGAGCAAGATCCTTATAATAATATAGTTAGAACTACTATAGAGGCTATGGCTTCTGTATTAGGAGGAACCCAATCATTACATACAAATGCTTTTGATGAGGCGGTTGCTCTTCCCACGGATTTTTCAGCAAAAATAGCTAGAAATACGCAATTAATTATACAAGAAGAAACAGGTATAACCAAAACCGTTGATCCTCTGGGAGGGTCCTATTACTTAGAAGCACTAACTGGAAGATTGATAGCTTCTGCGGATAAATTAATAAATCAAATAGAAGAACTAGGTGGAATGACAAAAGCAGTAGAAAAAGGGATACCAAAAAGTATGATAGAAGAATCTGCTGCCTTAAAACAAGCTAATATAGATTCAGCTGAATCAGTAGTAGTAGGAGTTAATAGATATCAATCTAAAATTGATTCCAAATTTGATGTTTTAAAAGTTGATAATAAAGAAGTAAAAGAACTGCAAATTAGAAATTTGAAAAAACTTAAGTCTAAAAGAAATAAAAATAGATTAGAAGATTCTCTTTTGAATTTAACTAATGCTGCAAAAAATAAAAATGCAAATCTTCTAGAATTTTCAATAGAAGCTGCAAGAAATAGGGCTACTGTGGGAGAAATATCAGCGGCTTTAGAACAGACTTTTGGAAGACATCAAGCAGTATATAATGGGGTAAAGGGAGTTTATGGTGGTAAGCTTGAAAAGAATGAAAATTATACTGTTGTAAAGAAAACAGTGGAAGATTTTATTGATAAGAGAAATAGAAAACCTAGATTATTAATTGTTATGTTAGGTCAAGATGGTCATGATAGAGGCGCCAATGTAGTGGCAAGTGCTTATGATGACTTGGGTTTTGAAGTTAAAGTTGGGCCTTTATTCCAGACCCCTAATGAATCTGCCACAATGGTTAGTGTTTATCAGCCAGATGTGGTAGCTGCCTCTAGTTTGGCTGGAGGGCATTTAACATTAATTCCAGATATGATTTCTCAAATTAGAGATAGTGGAAATAATGAGGTGCTAATTGTAGCTGGAGGAGTAATTCCACAAGAAGATCATTCAAAGTTGGAACAAGCAGGGGTAGACGCAATCTTTGGACCAGGAACAAATATAATTGATGCAGTAAGGAGAGTATTAGGCTTAATAGAGCAACGACCAATAAAAAAATAGTATTTAATATAAAATCTTTCTTGACTGATTAGTCAGGTTCATTTATCAGGTCAAAATAATATTAAGGGAAACACAAATGTCTAAGGTATGTGAATTAAGCGGAAAAAAGGTTATGACTGGCAATAATGTTAGTCATGCAAAAAATAGAACAAAAAGGAGATTTATTCCAAACCTTCAAACAGTATCGCTTTATAGTGAGGTGTTGGGGAAAGCTATGCGTCTTAAAGTTTGTTCCAATGCTTTAAGAACAGTTGAAAAAAAAGGGGGTATAGATAAATTTTTAGAAGATGCTTCAGGATCCAACTTATCTGCTAATGCCATACACTATAAAAAATTGATTATTAAAAGTCTTACAGCAGATAAAGAAAAGAATTAAGTTGAATTATGCTGAATTTTTTCAGGATCAAATAATATAGCTAGCTGATTAGTTATAGCTCCACCAAGTTGGTCAACTTCTACTATAGTTAGAGCTTGTTTATAATATCTTGTTACATCATGACCTATTCCTATAGCTAACAATTCCGTTTTTGTTTGTTCTTCAATTTTAATTATTGTATTTCTGAGATGTTTGTCCAAATAGCTTCCAGCATTAGTGCTGAGAGTTGAGTCATCTACTGGGGCTCCATCCGATATAACCATAAGGATTTTTCTTTGTTCTGATCGTTGTGAAAGTCTACTATGAGCCCATTCAATTGCTTCACCGTCTATGTTTTCTTTCAAGATGCCTTCTCTTAGCATTAATCCAAGGTTTAATCTAGATCGGCGCCAAGGTTCATTAGCACTTTTATAGACTATATGTCTTATCTCATTTAATCTTCCTGGATTAGGAGGTCTTCCATTTTTTATCCACTCATCTCTTGCTTTACCTCCTTTCCAAGAGCGGGTAGTAAATCCTAAAATTTCAACTTTTACACCACACCTTTCCAAAGTTCTAGCTAAAATATCAGCGCTTAATGCTGCAACAGTTATGGGTCTTCCTCGCATAGAACCAGAGTTATCTATAAGTAAACAAACTACTGTGTCTTTAAATTCAGATTCTATTTCCATTTTATAAGAAAGAGGTTGTTCAGGATTTATAATTACTCTGCTAAGTCTAGCTGAGTCTAAAATACCTTCTTCAAGATTGAATTCCCACCATCTTTTTTGTTGGGCCATAAGCTTTCTTTGAAGTCTGTTGGCTAGTTGAGAAATTATATTTTCCATATTTTCTAGTTGCTTATCTA
>CAZUXH010000026.1:0-18477 GCA_964624655.1 uncultured Rhodospirillaceae bacterium
CCATAACTTTCCATAAGTGCCTTACGATAAGGTTTTTGTTCAAAACTCACTTTAACCATATATACATCTACTTCTAAGCCAAATATAGATCCTGCAAATGCCAAGGACGAACCCCACTGGCCTGCCCCTGTTTCTGTGGTAAGTTTTTTAACTCCTTCTTCTTTATTATAATAAGCCTGAGCTACAGCAGTATTTGGTTTATGACTTCCAGAAGGACTCACCCCTTCATATTTATAATATATTTTTGCAGGAGTATCTAAGGCCTTTTCTAATCTTCTTGCTCTGTAAAGCGGGCTAGGTCTCCACTGACGGTATATATCTCTTACTTCATCCGGTATTTCTATAAGTTTATCCGTACTAACCTCTTGCATTATTAATTTCATAGGAAATAAAGGTGCTAAATCTTCTGGACCAATAGGTTTTCCTGTACCAGGATTTAATGGCGGTGCCGGAGGAGTTTTTAAATCTGAATTAATATTATACCAATGAGTAGGAATATCCTTCTCATTTAAAACAATTTTAACTCTTTCTTTAACATAATTACTCTCATCCATTTCCGATAAGACTTCTTGTCCGCCTTTTTTAAACATTAAACTATCCTTGTTTATTTTTTTTTCCAGATACCTCGATCATGCATTAATTTGATTTGTTTATCAATTACTTCCTTTTTATATCTATCATGTCTCATGGGTTTATTTTTTAAATATAAATTTTTCGGATATATAGGTTCTTTATATAATAATTGATATAATTCTGTTCTTATATCTTTTAGCCAATTATCCCATTGAGCACGATTTCTGTGATCTCTTAAAGCTTGAATATCTATTACCCCAGCAACATAAGTAGAAACACCTCCGTATTCTTGTTTGCCTACTATTTGACCTTTATAATTAATAATAAATGATTTGCCTCCAAAAGTATCTATAGGGGTATCTGCACCAGCGTGTAAATAATAGGTTCCCATATTTGGAGCTATAACATACATGTTATTATCCAAAGCGCGAGCTCTACTCTGTATTTCAAATATGTCATTACCTGTTGCAGGATGAGGATAAGATGCTCTATATACTATTTCGGCACCATTTAAGGCTAAAGCCCTTGCGTTTTCAGGATATGATCCTTCATTAGCCATCATTATTCCTAATCGACCAATTTCTGTATCCACTACGGGCCAAAATGAGTCTAGGTTATTACCATATTTTTCTATCCACCAATCGTATATATCATGGGGACACACGGAATGTTCTACTGGAAATAGAGGAGATACTTTGTAATGAACTAAAATCACCTCACCAGAGGGATCTATAATAAAACCACAATTAAAAAACCTATCTGGCCAATCAGGATGTTTTGCTTTAGCTTGGGCCATGATAAAACTATTATATTCTTTGGCTATGCCTCCTAGCATATCAGTCTCCCAACCAGGAATATCAATACAACAATTTTTTGCAAATTCCTCATGATCAACGTCTAACACTTCATCATTAAAACCCTGTAATGCTCCTTCAGGAATTGCTATGAGTCTTACAGGTAGATTTAAACTAGATAACCATGAAGAGGCTTTCGACAAGTTTTTAAGATGAGATAAATTATGTTTTATATCTGTTCTAGTTCTTATTCCTCTTACTGTTGGAATTAATCCAACAGCAGTATAAGGCATAGTGGCCATTTATTATTTCCTTCCACTAAATCTATAATACTTAATATGAAAGGCTGATTAAATATATTAATTACTAAGAAGTCTACTATTTTTTAGATTTAATTTTTGTATGTTTTTTATAAATAATTTTGTTACTTCAGTTGTTTTTGAATTGCCACCTAAGTCGGGAGTAAAACATTTTCCCTCTGAAGTATAAATTTCTACCAATTTATAGATAATATCAGCCACTTTTCTTTCACCTAATTGATTCATCATCATAGCACAACTCAATATTGCACCTATAGGATTAGCCATATTTTTTCCCATTATATCAAATGCAGCTCCATGAATTGGTTCAAACATGGATGGGATTCCTTTTTTTAAACTTAAATTCGCTGTTGATCCTAATCCCAAACTTCCCACTAAAGCTGAAGCTAAATCTGACAGTATGTCCGCATGTAAATTGGTGGCGACTATAACATCAAATTTTTCAGGAGTACTAACCATTAAAGCAGTGGCAGCATCAACTAAAACTATATTTGTTTTTATTTCTGGATATTTTTTCTTCATTTCTTGAAAAGATTTATCCCATACTTTCATTCCATGCCTTTGAGCATTAGATTTAGTCACTAAAGTTAGCATTTTTGCTTTACGAGATTTTGCTAATTTGAAAGCATATTCATGAATTCTATTACACCCTTTTTTTGTAAAAATAGATATTTCTGTCCCTATTTCATTAGATAAATTTTTATGAACAATTCCGCCTGAACCTGAATATTCTCCTTCACTATTTTCTCTTACGATAATCCAGTCAATTTTTTTTGCTAAATCTTTATTTAGGGGAGATTTAATACCTGGATAATATTTAGAGGGTCTAATATTAGCAAATTGATCTAAATTTTGACAAATTTCTAATCTTAAGCCCCACAAAGTTATATCATCAGGAATTTTTGGGTCACCTACTGCGCCAAATAATATAGCATCATAATTTGACAATTTTTCTAATCCATTTTTAGGCATCATAACACCGTGTTTCCTGTAATAATTACTTCCCCAATAAAAGATTTTTTTATCAATTTTTATATCTAGATCTTTTATAATATTTTCTAAAATAATTATAGCGGCGTGTGTAACTTCTTTGCCTATCCCATCGCCAGGTATTATAGCTATTTTATATTTGTATTTTTTTTTATTATTTTTCATAATTCTACTTTAGTTTATATATTAACAATTAGAAATAACAATTTAGAGGTAAATAGCGATGTTAGATTATAAAAATGATTTTAATGATAAAATAGTAGTTATAACTGGAGCCGCAAGTGGAATAGGAAAAGAGGTTTCAAAGAGAATGTCTGATAATGGTGCTCGTGTGGTAATGTGGGATTATAACGAAAAAGACTTAAAAATTCTTTCTGCCGAACTCGGTAACAAATCAATTGCACAGAAAGTAGATGTGTCTGATGAAAACTCTGTAAAAACTTCTGCTGACGAAATAAGAAATAATATAGGAGTGCCATCATTGCTTGTAAATTGTGCCGGTGTAGCCGGAAATAATTCCACAACTGCTGATATGGATCCAAATGAATGGAGAAGAGTAATAGATATTAATCTTACAGGTACCTTTTTATGTTGTAGAGAATTAGTAACAGGAATGGTGAACAATGGTTACGGCCGGATTGTCAATATTGCTTCTGTTGCAGGAAAAGAAGGAAACCCAAATGCTGCTCACTATAGTGCTTCTAAAGCAGGGGTAATAACCTTTACTAGATCTCTAGCAAAAGAAGTTTCAAATTCAGGAGTCCTTGTTAATTGTATAACTCCTGCCGTAATAGATACAGAGATGTTGTCTCAAGTAAGTGACGAGCATAGAAAATATATGATTTCAAAAATTCCTATGGGTAGAATGGGAAAAACTTCTGAAGTTTCATCATTAATTTGCTGGTTATTATCAGAAGAATGTTCTTACAGCACTGCGGCTACATTCGATTTATCTGGCGGTAGAGCAACCTATTAGTCATAATTATTTTTTTTTAGTTATGTTTTAACTTTGCTTTTATATAAAATTTGTAGTATTTCAATAAAGTATAAGTATATTCTCTTATATAGCAAATTGTGGGGGATTTTTATAATGAATATAATTAATAAAAAATCGCTAGTGGTTTTACTATTCTTTTCTGCATTAATTGCAATTACAGGTTGTCAACAACCTGCTCAGCTATCAGAAGAGTCTGCCGCTAGTACTACTGGAAGCGCGGATGAAGCAAAGCAAGATGATGCCATAGCAGCTGCACAAGCCTCAGCTGACGCTGCAATGCTAAGAGCTAATGAAGCTTTTCAACAAGCACAAACCGTCAGAAGAATAGCTGAAAGAGCTGTGGAAATGGCTAATCAAAATCAGGCCGCATTAAGAGCTCTTAATGATAAAATTGATAGAATGTTTGAGACAATATCTCGTAAATAATTTTTATAAAAGCTGCTAGTTCTCTTTAGCAGCTTTTATTCATTATTTTTTAATATCTTAACTGGTATTCCTTTTGCCTCAATTACGGCTTTAAAAACAATGTCCCAGTTTACATGAACAATTTTAACTCCTGCTGCTCTCTGTACTACCTCTGTAGCCAATGGATAAAAATTTTTTCTATCATTAACGTTAATAGATTTATCTTCTGCTACATACTTTGGTAAACTATGCACTTCAATATAAAGCTCTTCATTATCCCATCCAGCCTTTATTGGTTGATCTATAATATTTACTTTTGTCCCAATTTGAACTAAGTCATAAAACTTTTCCACGTGTTCCGGGTACATTCTTATACATCCGTGAGAAACTTTCATTCCTACTCCATAAGGTTTATTTGTTCCGTGAATCAAATAGGAAGGCATCGATAAATAAATTGCCCTAGTTCCCAAAGGATTATCTTCTCCAGGAGCCACAACTTTTGGCAAAGTGGGGTCTTCCTCTCTAACTGATTCTGGTGGCACCCAATATGGATCTATTTTTTTTTCAGTAACTTTTGCAATTCCTGTTGGAGTTTCCCAACCACTTCTTCCAATTCCTATGGGATAAGATTCTATAAATTTATCTCTATCAAAAAAGTATATTCTGAGGTCTCCTAAGTTTATAACAATCCCATTCCTTTTAGCTCTTGGTAAAATATGTTTTTTTGGTATTAGTATTTTTTTATCAACTTTGGGCAACCATGGGTCCATGTTACCATTGGCAGATAAAATATCCGCAAATGAAATTCCATATTTTCTTGCTATATTGATTAGTGTATCTTTATCTTTAATTACATAGGTTAATTCTGTGCCGATTAAATCTTTTTGAATTAATTCTATATTAGCGCTAATAACGTTATTGTTAGAATAACTTAAATTATTAATTAAACATATTAATGGAAAAATTATGAATATTAAAAGTCTCATTAGAACCATACCCAACTATCCAAAGCCTGGAATTATGTTTAGAGATATTTCAACGCTACTATATAACGGAAAAGCTCTACAATTTGTTACAGAATCTTTTTATAAAAGATATTATAATTCAGATATTCAGGCAATAGCTGGTATAGAATCTAGAGGTTTTATTTTTGGGGCAATGTTAGCATCAAAAATGGGAATTTCATTTATACCTCTGAGAAAAAAAGGTAAGTTGCCTTGCGATGTATATTCAGAAGAATATAGCTTAGAATATGGAATTGATACTATTGAAATAGATAAAAGTGCCATAAAGGAAAAAGATAATATTGTAATTATTGATGATCTTATAGCAACAGGTGGAACTGCTCTTGCAGCAATTTCTCTTATTTTAAGATGTAAAGCAAATATTTATGAAGTAAGCTTTTTAATAGATTTACCTGATCTGTTGGGAAGGAAAAAAATAGAAGAAAAAGGTTTTAAAACATTTTCTTTAATAGAATTTAAAGGAAAATAATTAATCTTGATTAATTTCTTTTTTCTTAGTTATATTTTTTAAATTTGTTGTCAAAAGATCATGTTTACTTTCATTGAATTGAAAAGACCAATTTTCGAAACTCTGATTTAAAGAAATTACCTCATTTTTTACTTCTTCTATAGTTGGCATTTCTGGCAAACCAACTATCGTAGGACCATCCTCCGGTAATTCTCTGCGTAATCTAGAATCAAATTCCGCACTAAATTCAACCCAATTAGAATCGTTGGCTTCAAAATTTGTAACATGAATTTTCAAGCCATCAAAAGTAGTAAAAACAGTTTCTGTAAGCTTATTCTTATTACCCGTATATTTTTTTATTATATTTTTTATTGGTAGTTTTTCGATTGCTGCACCTATTTGATTTCCTACATATGGATTAAGAGGTAATTCGTCCTCTTTAAGATTTTGAACTTTGAAGTATTGTTCAGAAAAATTTGCCCTTGATATAAATACCTCAGGTTCATCTATATGAGAAATTTTAATATCAGCTACTCTCCATCTAGCAATACTAAATAAATCGTCCTCTAACCATCCTATTGCGTCGTCAGCTAAATCAAAATTTCTCCATGCTAACCACGTTTGGTTCTCACCAGGCCTTCTTACATATCTAGTATCTCTTCCTGATTTAGAATCTTTTCCAACTATTAGGCTAGCTAGAATTTTATCATCGTTACTTATCAAAGTAATAGAAGTTGCAGTCGAACCAATTTCGCTTGGCAGATTTAAACCTAGTTCGCTATGTAGTTCAGGATTTTTAGTTTTTGGCTCAATAGTCTCCAATTGAGAAAGACCAACTATTACTCTTTTAATTTTATCTATTGAAACAGGAAAATTAGCCAAACTCGGTAGAGTCCATTTTTCTTGACTTTTATTTATGTAAAATTCACCTTTTATACTTTCTATTTTTAACGTTACAATATTATTTAACATCTTTAAAGAATTCTCATCCGTAGGAGTGCCTAACTCAGGGAATAAAAACCTTTCCCCCTCTATTCTTCTGCTTTCAATATCTCTAAACCAACTAACACTTATAGTTAAAGATATCATAATTATAGTTGATAAAATAAGAATATAAGATTGTGATTTTTTCATTTTAGTTTTTTCTAATTTCTGCTAAATGACTAATGCGCTTTCTTCTACGAAACCCAAAAACCAAAATAGAAGCTATAGAAACAAATAGCGGCATTAGCCATATATTATATATTTTTAAAAGTAAACCCAACTCCTCTATATCTACTCTTAATTCTCTCTGAACATCTCTTAATTTCTTTCTTATATTAATTATTTGATCTCTAAATATTTGCAATGTTTCTGCATGTTCTTTTGATAAGATAGGAGATCCTTCGTTTACTTCTAAAGAAGCTGACCTTTGCAAATCTCTTAGTTTTTGTTCAGTGCTTTGTAATTCTTTTTGTAATTTTTGCTCAGTTTCTCTGTACTTAGTTTCTGCATTTCTTCTTAATTCTTCTACTTCCTCAAATGGTCTAGAAGAAACCCCTCTGCTCCTTAAAGAAATTAATTCTCCTTTACCAGACAAAGATTCAATTGCATTTATTATTAAAGAGCCATTATCAGCTATGGGATTGAAAACTTCTCTACCAAAATTATCTTGAGATTGATTCCAAGTTTGATCGGCTAAAATATCAGTATCCGCAAAAATAATCATATTTGCTTGTCCTGAATCCAAATGATTTGCATCTTGATTTTCATTATCAGAGTCTTTATAGACGGAGTTAATATTTCCTGTAATTCTTGCTGCTAAATTAAAAAATTTTCCTGATGATACAAATTCCGATAAAAGCAATGTAGGATCAGGTCTGAATTGCACTTTGTACCTTTCTATCAACATTGAATCTCTGCTAGATGTAATTAAGGGTTCTAGAGTTAATTCTGATTCTTCTGATAAGGCTATAGCACCAGAACTATTTGTTAATATTTTTTCTAACTCATTTGTAACACTATCATTAGGATTAATTAATTGTTTGTTTAGTGCTAACCAAAGAACGTAAGTTGTAACCCTTAAATTAGGAGGTCTACCAATAGTTACTTGTCTTCCATATACTCTATCTCCTACAATCATACCAGGTTCCAAATAAAACCCATATTTTTCGAATAAAGAATTTAAGCTAGAACTAGGAATATAAGTCCTTCTTTTCTCTATTGGCAAGGCATTTCTTTCTACCTCTGAATAAGGATCTAGAAAAAAAACAGTACCTTTGCCACTTAAAATAAATTGATCTATTGCATACTGTGTAGCATCATCCAAATTTTTAGGATGTACAATCATTAGAATATCAATGTCTTCAGAAATAGAATTAAAACTTTTACCTAAGTTTGTAATTTCAAATGATTCACTTAATCTGTTATATATAACCCATGGAGGCACATATTCTGAACTTGGAGCATCTTCATAGGCAAGTCCGCCACCAATTGGCAGAAAAGTAACCAATCCAATTTTTTTCTTTTTTGGATTAGCTAAGTCAGCTATTATTCTAGAAAGATCGTATTCTAAATATGATTCCCTGCTTTGATCAAAATAAGGAATAACAGAAACATCATCGGTTGAATTAGATGCTACTAATCCAAAATAAAATTTTTCACCTGCTTGGGATAAAGTCCTGCCCTGTAAACCAAAGACCATAGCTAAATCTTCATTATCAGTAAAAGGTTCTGGGTCTACTCTTTCTAATATAATTTTTCCTTTAGAGCTTACTACATATTCTTCTATAAGCTCTCTCACCCTCTGTCCATACTCTCTTAATGGAGGAATATCTCTACTAAGTTTATCAGAGAAAAATAGCCTTATAGTTATAGGTTCATCAATACTTTTTATCACTTCATAAGTACCTTGGTTTAAGGTATATAAATTATCTTGAGTTAGATCCATTCTAGCAGAATAAAATATTTGATTGCTTAGAGTATTAATAGCTATAAAAAATATAATTATACAAATTAGTGAAATGTTTATTAGCCAATCGCCTGCCAATGTATTTTTATTTATAAAAAGTTTCATTACCTTATAAACCTTTACTTTTATTTATAAAAATTACATTTAATGATAGCGAACAAATAATTAGCGATATAAAGAACACAATATTTCTTAAATCTATTACGCCTCTAGTCATGTCCATAAAATTAGTAATAAAGCTAAAAGAAGCGATTGTATCTAATAATGCTTGAGGGGTCCAACTGGAAAAGAAATTCAAAACAATCGGCATGCCACTAACTGTAAATAAAAAACAGACAGAAATTCCTACGACAAATGCTATTACTTGATTTTTTGTTAGTGCAGAAATACATGAGCCTATAGCAAGATAACCTCCTGCCATTAAAAGACTTCCTAAGTAACTTGATATAATTATTCCATTATCAGGACTGCCTAAATAATTAACCGTAATCCATATGGGAAATGTTAGAAATAAAGCTATAGCTGTAAAAATCCAAGCCGCAAGGAATTTTCCTAAAACTGCCTGCATTAATGTAATAGGTAAAGTCATAAGAAGTTCTATAGTACCATTTTTTCTTTCTTCAGCCCATAACCGCATGGCTATTGCTGGAACTAAAAAAAGATATAGCCAAGGATGCCAATCGAAAAAAGCAGATAAATCCGCTTGTCCTCTTTCGTAAAAAGACCCTAAGTAAAAAGTAAATAGACCTGATAATATCAAAAAGATAACTAAAAATACATAAGCCACAGGAGTTGCAAAATAACCATAAAGTTCTCTTCTAGTTATAGATAAAATATTTTTCATTACAATTCCTCATCCAGCGTTAATTTTCTAAAAACATCATCTAAGGTAGAATTTTTCTTTTTATTCATCTTAAGCAAATCTCTCGGAGATTTATCCACTAACATTTTGCCATTAGATATAATCATTGCTCTAGTACAAACAGCATCTACTTCTTCAAGAATATGTGTAGAAATAATTATAGCCTTATTAGAAGACATCTCAGTTATTAATTTTCTAACTTCATGTTTCTGGTTTGGATCTAGTCCATCCGTTGGTTCATCAAGTATCAAAATTTCTGGATCATGTAGTATTGCTTGGGCTAACCCTACTCTTCTTTTATATCCTTTAGAAAGTGTATCAATTTGTTGATATAGCACTTTTTCTAAACCTAATCTATCTATTGAAAGGTCAATAGAACTTCTATCATTAAAAGTATCACTTTTTCTTAAATTAAAAATAAATTTAAGAAAATTGTAAACAGTCATTTCTCCATACAAAGGAGCTCCTTCAGGTACATATCCTATTTTCTTTTTAGTCAAAATAGGAAATTCCTGTATATTATGTTTTGAAATCATAATCTGACCAGAAGTAGGAGGTAAAAACCCAGTAATCATTCTCATTGTAGTTGTTTTACCAGCTCCATTAGGACCAAGGAAACCTAAAACCTCTCCTTTAGCTAAGTTAAAGCTAATATTTTCTACAGCCGTAAAAGGTCCAAACTTTTTCGTTAAATTTTTAACCTTTATTAACATTTTCCAATTCCTAATTTAAAACTTTTATATAATTAAAGTACTTAAGTAATATTTGATTGAAATACTTTCAAGTTTTAAATAAAAAATATTATAATAAAATTAAATTAATATATAAGGGATTTCTCATGTCTGCTCAATCATTTGTAATAGAAAAAAACTTTAAAGCTCCGTCTTTTAAATTATTAAACATAGATGAAAAATATTATTCTCTTGAAGAATTAAGAGGAAAAAATGGAACTTTAATCATGTTTATATGTAACCATTGTCCATATGTTAAAGCAGTCATAAATAAAATTATTCGCGATTCTAAAGACTTACTTTCACTAGGGGTTAATAGTATTGCTATTATGCCAAATGATGTTTCAACTTATCCTGAGGATAGCTTTGAAAACATGAAAAAATTTTCTAAAAAATATAATTTATTTTTTCCTTACCTGTATGATTCAACTCAAGAAATAGCAAAAAAATATGATGCTGCTTGTACACCAGACTTTTTTGGTTTTGATGATAATAACATGCTTCTATATAGAGGTAGGATAGATAATTCAGGATTAAAAGAAGATAATAATGCAACTAGAGAATTATTTTTATCAATAAAAGCCATAGTTAATAGAGAAAATATTCCATTTAATAACCCTAGTATAGGATGTTCTATAAAATGGAAAAATTAGTTAAAGCTTCTAAAAATAGCAATATATCCTTACATAAAAAGAATTTGGTATACAGTATAAGAAAAGACAAAAATATTGTCCAAAGCAGTATTGAAAGTGGAATTAAATTACCATATAGTTGTCGCTCAGGTGTTTGCGGGACTTGTAAAGCAAGGCTTATAAGTGGAGAAGTAAGTAAGAACAATTCAATTAATCATGTGCTTACCCAAGAAGATAAAAATGAAAATATTTTTCTTGCTTGCCAGGAAAATGCTGTTAGTGATTCTATTGAAATTGAAGTTTTAAGTCCTTTACCAATTCAATCTAATTTATATAAAGACATGACTCCTAAAAAAATATTTGCAGAAGTAATAATAGCTAGACAAATTAGTCCAATAGTTAAAGAGATTGGAATAAGCATATCTAAAAATATAAAATTTATTTATCAAGCTGGGATGAACATGGAATTTGTTATTCCTGGAATAGAACCTAATAGAGAGTATTCAATAATAGATTCACCAAATAAAAATGGATTCCCTATTAATGGAATACTAAGGTTCTTAATAGCCTGCCATAAAAATTCCAAGGCTAGCAATCATATTAAAAAAGCAATTAAAGTGGGCGATATTATAACCTTATATGGACCATTTGGTAATTTTTGCTTACCAAAACAAAACAAACCTATTTTAGCGCTATCTGCAGGAACAGGGATTTCGCCAATTTTATCTTTACTGCAAAGTAAATTAAAAAGAAAAAGCAATAAAAATATCATGCTTGTATCATCTTTTAGAGATAGAAACGAAGTGCTTTTGATGGATGAAATGCAAAAATTAGATTTAAGTAATAATATTTTTTCTTTTAAAATAACTTTAACTAGAGAAAAACCTAAGCGAGAAAGTAGATTTCTTTATGGTAGGATTCCTAATATACTGCAAAAAATTTATTCGAATTTAAATGGCCATAATATTTTAATAGCGGGGTCACCGCAATTTGTACAAGATTGCACAACAAAAGTTATGCTTTTAGGAGCAAAAAGAAACTATATATTCTCAGATAGCTTTAATTATAAAATTTAAGTCTTTGAATTATTGTCTTTATCTACGTCTTCTATTTCTATATAATCGGCCTCAGTAAAGTCTTTATTATTGTTATCTACATTAGAATTATAAAAATATCTCTTAAAATATTTTTTATAGATATAATATATAATTATAAATCCAATTATTATTAATCCTATAAAAAAAGAAAAAAATAAAATAATAGCCAGCAATACTAAACCAATAAATAAACCAAAACAACCTATTCTTGATCTCAAAGGAAAATAAAATATTTTATTATTCAATTAAATAGCTTCATTTTAATTTAATTATACTTTCGAATATTCTTGTAAATAATAATCTGAATTACCCAGAAATGTATCCAATAAAGTCAGTCTTTTAAAATACTGACCTATCTCCATTTCCTCCGTTACTCCCATTCCTCCATGAAGTTGTATAGCCTCTTGCCCTAGTTTTTTTCCTCCTAGCCCTATATTAATTTTTGAAGCAAAAATTGATTTTTTACTTATCAAAGAATTATTGTTAGAAATAGCAGCTAAAGAAGATAAAGAAGTCATTTCTTCACTTAAAATAAGCATATCTACTGCTCTGTGTTGAATTGTTTGAAAACTACCAATAGTTTTTCCAAATTGTTTTCTGGTAGAAATATACTCTAGAGTCATTTCATACATTTTTTCCATAATTCCAGATGCCTCTGCTGCTGCTGCAACAAGAGAAATTAAAAAAGTATTTTCTATAATATCGGAAGCTTTTCCTTTTTTACTTATTAGTGCAGAATCTTGAAGATTTAAATCTTTTAATTTAATCTCAGCCGCCCTGAAACCATCTATGGTTGGATAATCTTTTATATAAACATCATCTTTTTTAGTATCTATACAAAATATTGAAATTCCATCTTTATCATACCTTTCTCCGCTACTTCTAGCAGAAACTAATATATAATCAGACTGACCTGCACCAAATACAACTGTTTTATGACCATTTAGTTTCCATTTATTAGAGTTGTAATTTGCAGTAGTTGAAACATCAAATGGATTAAATCTAGAACCATTCTCTGCAAACGCAAAAGAGACCTTTTTATTTCCCTCAAGAAGAGCTGATAATATACTATCTCTTTTTTCACTTTCAGGAGAAAAACTTAGAACATTACCACTTAATACTATGGAAGACATATAAGGTTCTATAACCAGTCCTCTTCCGAAGTTTTTCATTAAGATCATTAATTCTACTAAGCCTCCACCATACCCACCCACTTTTTCAGGAAATGGTAATGCTAGCCATCCAAGATCAGAAAATGTCTGCCAAGTTTTTTCATCATAGCCTTTGGAATTGTCTATAATATTTCTTCGTTTTTCTGAATCATAGTTGTCCCGAATATATTTTTCAACTGACTCTTGTATCAATTCTTGGTCTTCTGTAAAAGATAAATCCAACGTGTTCTCCTATAAACCTAATACCATTTTGGCTAAAATATTTTTTTGAATTTCATTTGATCCACCATAAATTGTAGTTTTTCTGGTATTAAAATATTTTGGTGCAGCTGTAACCGCCCATGATGGTCCTACAGTAGGTTCATTGCTACCTTCTGAAACTGTATTTACTTGAAAAGGGAATGCATGATATCCACTTGCTTCTAAAGTAAGCTCAGTGATTTCTTGCTGTATTTCTGAACCTCTGATCTTTAAGATAGAAGCTTCTGCTCCTGGTGATTTTCCCTTAACTGCATCAGAAATAACTTTGAGTTCAGCATATTCTAAAGCTTGTAATCTTATCTCACATTTTATTACCTTATCCATAAACCTTGCATTATCAATCAAAGTACGACCACTATCTAAATTAATACCAGCAATTTCTTTTACTCTTGATAATGCTTTTTTAGATCTTGCTACTTCTGCTATGGATACTCTTTCATGTCCTAATAAATATTTAGCTACCGTCCATCCTTTATTTTCTTCATGTATCAAGTTTTTTATCGGAACTCTTACGTTCTCTAAATAGACCATATTAATTTCACTTCCGCCATCTAATGTAACTATAGGATTTACAGAAATTCCTTTCGATTTCATATCTATCAATACAAAAGAAATTCCTTCTTGTGCTTTTACATCTGTTTTAGTTCTTACTAAGGCAAACATCATGTCCGCGTAATGAGCTAAAGAGGTCCAGGTTTTTGTTCCGTTAATTATATAGCTATCACCATCTTTTTCTGCCTTGGTAGATAAAGAAGCAAGGTCAGATCCTGAACCAGGCTCAGAATAACCCTGACACCACCAGTGCTCACTGGAAAGTATTTTAGGCAAATATTCTTTTTTTTGCATATCTGTACCGTATTTAATTAATACAGGGCCTACCATAGTTACACCAAATGGTACAATTCTTGGTGTATTGGCCATACCGCATTCTTGATCAAAAATATATCTTTGTGTAAGAGACCATCCAGGACCACCATGCTCTTGAGGCCAACCTGGTGCAAGCCATCCTTTAGAAGATAATTTTTCTTGCCATTCTTGAGTAGCTTCTTTGTTTATAGGCAAACCTTCTTCTACTCTTTTAGCTGTTTCTTTGCTTAAATTTTTTTCTATAAAGATTTTTACGTCTTTTTTAAAAACTTTATCTTTCTCATCAAAGTCTAAATTCATTTTTTATCCTATATATAAATTAATTATTATTTTATTTATCTTATATGTATAATATAATTCAACAAATTTTAAAGGTAAAAATTGCTGTGATTTCAATTGATATTATATCTGATACTGTATGTCCTTGGTGTTTTATAGGAAAAAAAAGACTAGATAAAGCTATAAAGAAATATAACAATATGGAGTTTAAAATTGAATGGCATTCTTTTCAATTAAACCCCAATATGTCAAATTTAGGAATGGATAGAAAAACATATCTATCTAAAAAGTTTGGTAGTTTTAAAAATGCTGAAAATACTTATTTCAATATTAAAAAAGCTGGAAATTTGGCTGGTATAGATTTCAATTTTGAAAATATATCTATAATGCCAAATTCTTTTGATACCCATATGTTGGTAGAATTTTCAAAAGAGAGAAATCTGCAAAACCAAGTGGTAGAAAATTTATTTTACTCTTTCTTTGTTGAAGGAAAAAATATAGGAAATAAAGAAATTCTTACAGAAATAGCTTTTGAATCAGGTATAGAAGATTTTAATTATGAAAATCTGATAGATAGAGATGATCTTAAAGAATCTATATATATAACAGATAAACAAAATAAAGAAATTGGAGTATCAGGGGTTCCTTTCTTTATATTTAATAACAAACTTGCTGTATCTGGAGCCCAGGAGAGTGAAGTATTTGAAAAAGTATTTGAAACTTGCAAAATAAATAACTAAATTTTTATTTTTTCTAAGCTTCTAGTTATAGATTCAATAATTTCTAATCTTTTTTCTTCTGTAGACCATTCTATTTCCATAAACAGCTTTTGGTCCTCACGAAATCTACTCTCAGTAGTAGAATTTTTCGTCCATTCAATTAATTTATATGGATCTATAACACCGTCGCATCTAAATTCTATCAATAAGCCTTTAGGCGTTGAATCTAATCTATTTATAGAGGAATTAATGCAATTTCTCTTAATTTTCATTAGAGAAAATAAAAATTCTACTTCTTTAGGAACAGAGCCAAACCTATCTAAAAATTCTAAATATAATTCCTTAAATTCTTCATCACTATTTATTCTAGATATCTTTCTATATAATTTTAGCCTTAAACTTAAATCTTCAATATAATTATCTGGAAGTAAAGCTGTAACTTGTATATTAATTATAGGGTTCCATTCTTCAACTTTCTTCTCTTCACCAGTTATTTCTAAAACTGCTTCATTTAATAATTTTTGATATAAACCCGCCCCTACTTCTTTAATTTGGCCAGATTGTTCATCTCCCAATAAATTACCTGCACCTCTAATATCTAGATCATGTGATGATAACCTAAATCCCGCGCCAAGTCCCTCCAGTGATTCTAATACCTCTAATCTTTTTTCAGAATTTTCATTTAGTATTTTATTAGTATCTATCAAAAAATAAGCATATGCGCTTTTATTTGACCTCCCTACTCTGCCTTTAAATTGATAAAGTTGCCCTAATCCAAACATTTCAGCTTTATAAACTATAATTGTATTAGCTTTTTGTATATCTAGGCCGTTCTCTACTATGCTAGTTGCTATTAATATTTGTGTTTTACCAGTATATAAATCTAGCATAGATTTTTCTATCTCATCTGGTTTCATTTTTCCATGGACAGAATCTATAATCGCCGTATCTATTAATTTATTAATTTTTTTAGTAAATGGTTCTATATCTGAAATTCTTGGGACAATACAATACACTTGTCCATTTCTATTTATTTCCCTATTTATTGCGTCCCTAATTATATACTCATCATAAGGCATAATAAATGATCTAATTGGAATTCTATCAATAGGGGGTGTAGCAATTATAGATAAATCTTTTATTCCTGCAATTGTCATCTGTAAAGTGCGTGGTATAGGAGTAGCAGATAAAGCTAAAACATGAACATTTGAAGTTAATATTTTTATCTTTTCTTTCTGCATAACGCCAAATCTTTGTTCTTCATCAATAATAAATAAAGAGAGACTTTTAAATTTTATATCGTCTGAAAGTAGTGAATGAGTTCCAATGATAATATTTATTTCACCCGAGTTCAGGTTTTTTATAACATCTAGTCTTTTGCTTTTTATTGTTAATCTAGATAAATGTTCTATCTTTATATTTTCACCTTTAAACCTTGCGTTAAATGTTTCAAAATGTTGTCTAGCTAAAACAGTTGTAGGAGCTATTAATGCTACTTGTCTATTAGATTTCACTGCAATATATGCAGCTCTCATCGCAATTTCTGTTTTACCAAATCCTACATCTCCACAAATGAGCCTATCCATTGGACGTTCATTTTTTAA
Organism: uncultured Rhodospirillaceae bacterium; assembly: GCA_964624655.1. GTDB lineage: Bacteria > Pseudomonadota > Alphaproteobacteria > TMED109 > TMED109 > CAZUXH01. The sequence goes on from CAZUXH010000026.1 coordinate 16,727, forward strand.
ATCTTCTTTTATATCTTCTATAGCTTCTAATTGATCTTCAGTTTCTATGTATTCAAACTTCATAGAAAAATTTTCATATTCATGGTTGGAAATTTCAAGTTTTGTAGCTTTTTTTAATTGTCTTTGAGATGCAATTCTTATAAGAGCTTCAGCTAAATCTCTTATTTTTTCTTTAACTCTATTTTTTCTATTACTCCAAGCCCTAGCACCTAATTTATCCAAAGTAATATTAGCTGCATCTCCCCCGTATCTCGTTAGCAAATTAATATTTTGAACTGGAACAAATACTTTATCTTCAGATAAATATGATATTGTTAAATAATCACTTTTTAATCCATTCACGTTTAAAATATTTAAACCTAAATACTTTCCTAAGCCATATTCTGAATGAATTAAATGATCCCCAACACTAAAAGATTCAGATTCTTTTATATCTATGAATTTTCTTTTTTTCACAGTTTTATATGGAGATAGTTTTTTTCCAAATATGTTTTTTTCAGATAAAACAAACATATTATTAAATTCAAAACCATCCTCAATATTTAAAACAAATAAAGAGATAATCTTGTAATTTGATAATATTTTATAATCAAAACTTTTTTCACTCTTGCAATTCAAAAAATCTTCTTTGCGTAAGTTTTTAAATAATCTGGACCTACTCTCTTTTGATCTGCATGCGATTATTATTTTTTTTTTCTTAGATAAGTTTGTATTTAAAAAATTCTTTAGATTGGATAATTGTTTAGAATTTCTTAAATTTTCATTTCTGTGTAGTACATTTAATGGTTTTCCTCCTAAATTTATAGATTTTGAATTTAAGGATAAACCGCTAATTCTAATTATATTATATAATTTTAACGAATTTTTTATCTCTTCATATTCCAAATACAATTCATTTGGAGAAATAGGCTTATAACAGTTAATATTATTATCTTTTCTAAGTTTCTTGAAAGTTAAATTTCTTGAGTTAAATGCTTCATTTATTTCTTGTAATTTAAGATCACAAATTTTATTAAAATTACCAGATAGTAAAAAATTATAAGAATTGTCTAAGAAATCAAATGTAGTTATAAGTTGATTATAGAATAAGCTTATCCAATGTTCTATTCCTGGATATCTATTCCCTAAAGAAATTGACTGATATATATTATCTTTAACAGATTGAACACCAAACTTTTCTTTATACTTAAGTTTAAAATTATCAATATTATCTTTTGAAAAAATAATTTCTGAAATAGGTAAAATTAAAACTTGATATACTTTTTTTATTGAGCGTTGGGTAATTGGATCAAAAAATTTAATCTGTTCAATTGAGTCATCGAACAAATCAATTCTTATGGGATAATTATAATTCGATGTGAATATATCTATGATGCTTCCTCTAATCGCGAATTCACCTATATTCATAACCGTTTCAGATTTTTTATATCCTGTATTGACTAAATTTGCTTGAAACTTTTTATAATCTATAGAACTTCCAGTTTTAAAATGAAAATTAGTTTTTAACAAGTAAGTCTTAGGGATATTTTTTTGAATCAATGCATTAAGAGAAATCAGAACTAATCTTTTTTTTTCCTCCTTGTTAGATAAATTTAAAAATGAGTTAATTCTTTCAGTCGCAATTTTATTATCTGGTGACGAAAGATCATAAGGAGGACAATCCCATGAAGGTAATTTTAATACTTCAAGATTTGGAAATAAGCTTTTAAATTGATTATAACGTAAATTTAATTCTTTATTATCTTTTACTA
>CAZUXH010000027.1:0-18229 GCA_964624655.1 uncultured Rhodospirillaceae bacterium
TATCTTCGTCTTTACGCCTTAAGGATGGAGGTAAGGTCCATACACCTTTAGGATGAATAGTTGAGGCTTTGGGGTTTGCATTCATTTCGCGTTTTTCTACTAATACAAATCCTGCTTGAGTAGCGTATTCTATGGCCAACTTCTCGGTGACATATCCACTTTTGTTCATGTCCTCTATAGAAGTATTGGGTAAAGCTCTATGTTCTACAACACCAAAAATTCCCCCAGGCTTTAAAACGTCAAAAGATTTATTAAATACATCCATTAACAGTTCAGCTTTCAACCAATTATGCAAGTTTCTAAACGTTAAAACCATATCAACAGAATTTTTTTCTCCTAAAGGCTTATTATCTAAAGAGAGAGTAATAACTTTCATATCAGAAAAAGTTTTACTATTAGCTCTTATATCGGCATTTCTTTTTATGGCTTTAGGGGTCCAAGAAGCATAATTAGGATCAAGTCCCGCGCCTACATAATTTCCTTCAGCAGCTAAGAATGGGGCTAAAATCTCACTCCACCAACCTCTACTTGGCCATAATTCTATGACTGATATATCTGATTTTATTCCAAAAAATGTTAAAACTTCTTTTGGATGTCTGTATTTATCTCTAGCCATATTTTCAGATGTCCTATCTTTATTTTCTATGGCTTCTTCTAAACTCATGGCATGAATTGGTGCAACTTGTGTAAGAGTTATAAACATAAAAATTAGAATAAATTTTTTCATAGTGATATAAGACCTTTCAATTTTTTTCTTTTTTATCAAATATTTTTTTAAAAGAAAATGTTTATTTTAAAATTATTTCAGAAATTGCGATGGTAGCCTGATAAGCGCCCCAAACAGCTAAGATAAATAAACCACAGAGAATAAGATTTTCCCACCATTTGTTTTTAAAAGCACTACCAATATATTTTTCTGAAGAGGTCAGATACCAAAGTGAACCACAAAGAACAGGTAAAACTATAACGGTAGCCGCACTGGCAAGTATAGTTAAGAAAATAAAACTAGGCATATTAGGTAATACGTAGATTAAAGGAGAAAATAAACACCAAACGATTACCATTTGATAAACTCTTGAATTACTAGTGTCAAATTTTTCACTTTTAATAGGATTTTTTGAAGCTATTACTTTAGTCGCATCTAGTACTAAATATCCAAATCCTACAGTGAGACCAATGATTGAAGTATAGAGAGCAGCAAATACTCCTATATAAAAGATAGGACCACCAAGGTTTCCTAGTGTGATAGTAAGTAGGCTGGCTAGATCATCAAGGTTTTCAATATGTATTCCTCGAGGATAAAGAACTTCTGCACCTATAGTCCATACAGATAAGTTAATTAATACTAGAATCATAGTGCCAAATGCTAAATCATATAGTTGAACTTTTCTATATTCAGGTCCTCTCCAACCTTTCTGTTGAATAAAGTAAGGATACATTAGATTTGCAATTGAGCCTCCTACAGTTCCTATAAGAGCTGTAATTATCAGTAGAGATCCATATGATCCTTTATCTTCAGGAATATCAAATAATATTATGCCTTTAATTGCTGATGCTGGGTTAGGCCCACTCCAAATAGCAACACTAATAAGAGATATACTTAGCATTATTAGGAAGAAGAAAAATATTACTTCTAGTCTTTTATATCCACCTTTAAAAATTAGAAATGCAGCAATAATTATCCAAAACAAAGACCAGACCCAAGTTTCTCCAAAACCGATTAATTTTATTGTTGTTTCTCCTATGCCTTTCACCATGTATGACATATAAAAGTGTCCAAAAAATAATGCCACTATTATAATAAAATAGGGTAACCAGGAGTGTAATCTTTTAAGACCAGACATTACACTTTCCTCATTGGGATTACAAAGTTGATATTTTGCTATTATAGAAACAAAAATAAAACGGACAAATAAGGCAATAACAATAGCCCACATCAACGAATAACCGTAGCTTCCTCCCGCAATCGCAGAATCCACTAAATCACCTGTGCCTAGCCATGCTAGAGCAATTATTATACCAGGCCCCATTGCCTTAATATATTGCCAAAAGCTTTTAGGTATAGGAGGTTTTTGCAATTTATTTACTTAAATACTTTGATTAAAAGGTTTTTTTCCCTCGATAATAGTACGGAGATGAATTCTGTGCTCTCCCACAGGATAGTCAACATTCACCGAATGAATCAAACATCTATTATCCCATATCACCACATCTCCTACACTCCATTTATGGTCATATCGATATTTTTTTTGTGTCATATGTGCATGAATATCATCAAGTAAAAGGTCACTTTCTTTTCTTTCAAGACCAACTATTCTGTCGGTTCTATTAGAATTGAAATAAATTGCTTTATTTCCTGTCTCATCATGTACTCTTATTAATGGATGTTCTACATCAGGAGTTTCAGCAATTTCTTCAGGAGTTCTTTTTACCGCTCTAGCTGGAGCTCTCATAGTATCATAACTATGTACAGCAATTAGTCCTTCCACACGTTCTTTTGTCTCTAATGGCAAGTCATTATAGGCTTTTTCAGTATTACAAAAACAGGTATGGCCCCCTTGAGTAGGAATTTCGTGTCCGTGTAACATAGTGGCTTTGGGAGGAAATTCTTTAAATGAATGGTCGGTGTGCCACCCACTTCTCCTATTAAGGATAGGGTTTTTAGGTTTATCTTTATCAGTTTTATAAGTACTATCAAGTTTTGATATCTGAGGTAGGCCATCTACCCACTGGCTTCTTGTTGTTTCACTGAAAGGTGCTCCAAAATGACTTGAAAAATCAAAAAATTGTTTGGGATTCAATGGATCACTCCTTAAGCAAAGAAGATGATATTTGAGAAAAGCAGTTTTGATTTCATTAACTTCTTCAGAAGATAAGGGCTGTTTTAAATTAACCCCAATAACCTCTGCCCCCAATGCATCACTTAATGGTACAATATTCATTTTTCCCCCATAAATTTTTGCAATAATATTGTAGCAGAGGGATAAAGAAAAGTTAACCTTTTTTGTAATAATTATGAGAGAAAAAATTTCCGAAACAGTCTTAAAAGCTGGTATTTAATAATATTAGTTAACTATATTTGCCATTTTCATGGGGTGAAAGAGCAGCAAAAACAGCTCTATTCATAGGAGTATCAATATTATTTTTTTCTCCAAATTTTAATATGGTTCCATGAAGAGCAGATATTTCTAATTTTTCACCATTCTCAAGGGCAGGAAGTGTAGATGCTTTCATTCCATCAGGGAGTTTATATAATTGATCCATAATAATTTCTAATTGATTGCTAGGTAGGGGAACATTTTCAGCGTGAGCTATTGTTATAACTTCTGTGGCAATTTCTTTCATCAAATTAAGTGTTGCAGAATTTTTTCTACATAAACCAAGCGGCAATCTAGTTAAGCAGTTAGCTCCAGCTAACGTACATATCAATATAAATTTTTGCCATAAATCTATTTCTATATTTTCTGGAATGGAATTATTTATACCTGCTTTATTGCAAGTGTTTTGAAAATTTTTTATTCGGGAAGTAATAGTTTTGTCAAATTCAGCAAACTTTAACATTTGCATAGTTGAGTTGTGACGGATAACTCCTGGTTCTTCAATTAAAGCACTAATTGCAGCTATTCCTCCTATAACTTTATCTTCTCCCAAAATATTTTTCATTATTTCAAAATGACTTATTCCATTTAGGAGAGGAATTACTACTGTACCACTACCTACTATGGGTTTAATAAGATTTGTTGAAACTTCCATATCATAAGTTTTGACACAAAATAAAATAATTTCAGGTATCTCAAAGTCAGAAGGGTTGTCACTAGCAATTAAAGAATTGATATTTATTTCACCTAGCTCACTTAAAACTTTAAGACCTTTTTCTTTAATGGCTTTTAAATGACCTCCCCGAGCAATAAATCCTACATCATTTCCAGCTTTGGATAAACGAGCTCCAAAATATCCTCCGACACCTCCAGTGCCCATAACAACAATTTTCATGATTAAATTACCTTTTTATAGATAGTAAAAATATATATTTTTTAATACATTATATATATAAATAGAATCCAGAAAGTAAAGGAATTATAGGTATTAAATATTTAGGAAAATCGATTGAACGCCAAGAAGACAACAAACTTCTTACAGGACGTGGTAAGTTTGTAGATGATATTCCACATCGCAAAGATACATTACATGCTGTATTTATTAGATCCTCCCGAGCACATGCTCGAATAATTAGTATAGATACTTCTAAAGCACTCAAATATTCAGGAGTTGAAGGAGTGATTTCCGGAACAGATGTTAAGAAATGGACAAAACCATTTGTAGTAGGAGTAAAACAACCTATGGAGCACTGGTGTATGGCAGTAGATAAAGTTAGGTATGTTGGAGAACCCTTAGCAATGATTTTAGCTTCTGATAGGTATAAGGCAGAAGATGCTGCAGAACTTGTTGATGTTGAATATGAAGAGATACAACCAGTTCTAAACATTTCAGATGCAATAATGGACAATGCGCCAATTTTGCATGAAAAAGTTAAAAGTAATGTAGTAAGTAAAAGACATTTTAATTATGGCAATGTTGAAAAATCTTTTTCAGAAGCCGAACATATTATAGAGATTGACATAAAATATCCAAGAAATTCTTGTACTCCTATAGAGTGTTTCAATATTCTTTCTGAGTTTTCTAAAGAAGATGAGTCTTATGATGTATTATCAAATTTTCAAGGTCCTTTTGCTCTTCACCCAGTAATGGCAATGGCTTTAAAAGTGTCTGGTAATAAACTAAGATTAAGGGCCCCTGAGAATTCAGGGGGTAGTTTCGGAGTCAAACAAGCTATTTTTTCTTACATAGTAGCTATTTGCTTAGCATCAAAAAAATTGAATAGACAAATAAAATGGGTTGAGGATCGTTTAGAACATTTAATGGCTGCTACATCCGCAACAGGAAGAGAATCAAATTTAAAAGCTGCTGTAACGGCCAAGGGTGAAGTTATAGGTTTAAAAATAAATCAGTATGATGATTGTGGTGGGTATTTGAGAGCTCCTGAACCGGCGTCACTATACAGGATGCATGGCAATTTGTCTGGAGCTTATAAAGTTAGAAATATATCTTTAACAAATCATGTAGTTTTAACCAATAAAACTCCTTCGGGTTTAAATAGAGGATTTGGTGGTCCACAATTATATTTTGGGATAGAGAGATTAATGCATAAAATTTCTAAAGAATTAAATAAATCTCATATTGACATAATCAAGCTAAATTTAATCGAAAAAAATATGTTTCCTTATATGACCCCTTCTGGTGGATTATTAGATTCAGGTAATTATCAGGAAGTATTAGAAAAAGCCTATAGCGAGGGTAAACTTCAAGAATTGATAAATACCAGAAAAAAGAAGCGTCAAGAAGGAAAATTATATGGAATTGGTTTTGCAGCAGTAGTTGAGCCATCTATTTCAAATATGGGCTATATAAGCACAGCTCTTACACATCAAGAAAGACAAAAAGCAGGACCTAAAAATGGAGCTCATGCTTGTGCCTCAGTGACTTTGGATCCATTAGGGTCTATAAGCGTAGTAATAGATTCTTTGCCTCAAGGTCAAGGTCATAAAACAGTAGTTCAACAAATAATTTCTTCAATTTTTTCAATTAACCCTCCAAACGTTATTGTAAATACTGATTTGGACACTCAAAAAGATGGTTGGTCTATTGCAGCTGGTAATTATTCTAGTAGATTTGGGGGTGCCGTTACGGGCGCCGTATATTTAGCGGCTAAAAAATTACACGATAAACTTAAAATAGTTGCTGCTAAAAATATGAATGTTAAAATTGAGGATCTGGAATTCTTGGATGGATTTATATTTTCAAAACTTAATCCGGATAATAAAATTTCTTTTTCAAGGTTAGCAGGATCTGGCCATTGGTCTCCAGATACGATTCCTGAAGAAATTATCCCCCCTTTGAGAGAAACAGTTTATTGGAGTATGCCTGAACACAAACCTCCAAATGATAAAGATGAAATTAATAGTTCTGGTACTTATGGTTTTATATTTGATTTCTGTGGAATAGAAATTGATAGTACCACTGGTACAATTCATTTTGATAAATATGTATCTATACATGATGCAGGAAATTTACTGCATCCTGAGATGGTAAATGGTCAAATTAGGGGAGCATTTGTTCAAGCTTTAGGTGCTGCAATATTTGAAGAATTTAAATATTCAGATAAAGGCGAGTTTTTGTCTGGTACTTTTGCAGATTATTTGGTTCCCACTGTCAATGAAGTTCCAAGTATTGATATTTTTCATCTTAATACTCCTTCTCCATTCACTCCTCTTGGCTCGAAAGGAGTAGGTGAGGGTAATAGTATGAGTACACCTGTGTGCATAGCTAATGCTATAGCTGATGCAATTGAAAATGAAGATATAGTGCTGCCTATGAGTCCTCCAAAATTACTTAGTCTAATCGGCATAGATGAAAATTCTCCTAAAAATTTAAATTATGAAATAATAAATAAAAAAGATAATAGTAGTAAAAATTTAGTTAAACATACTGTCTGGAAAAAAATAAAAAAAAACTTAGGAATTTAAAAAATGAAACCAGTGAATTTCTCATATAAATGTCCTGATAATATAGAAGAAGTTCTTTCAATATTATCTTATGAAAAAGAAAATGGACAGGTTTTAGCAGGCGGACAATCATTAATTGCCATGTTAAACATGAGACTTTTATATCCTAAGGTAATACTGGATATTAAAAATATAGAATCGTTGTCTTATATTACACATACAGAAAAAGGATTACAGATAGGGGCAAATGTGACTCAACAAAAGTTATTAGAATATGAAAATTTAAATGAAATTTCACCTCTGCTCCATAAGATATTACCGTGGGTTGGTCATTATCAAACCAGAACTAGAGGAACTATATGTGGATCTTTAGCCCATGCTGACCCTAGTTCAGAAATTGCTTTATGTTTGGCTTTGCTTAAGGGTAAGGTAAAACTGATTTCAAAGAACCAAGAAAGACTATTATCTGCTGAAGAATTTCAAAAGGGTTTGCTTACTACTGCATGTCATTCGGATGAAATTATTGAATATGCATTATTTCCAAAATTAGAAGAGTCTGTAGGCGTTGCATTTAATGAATTTGCTTTTAGGCATGGTGACTTTTCTTTGTTATCTGTTGCAGTTCTGGTAAGTAAGGACTCTATTTCCTTAGGCGTAACCGGTCTAAGTGATAAACCATATATAACTGCTTTTCCTTTACTATCAGGAGATCAAATTGATGATGCATTAAACGATTTGGCATGGAAATTACATGGAGAAGATGACCATATAGCACCCTCCAGCTATAGGAGGAATTTATTAAGGAAAATAGGAAAAAAAACTATTAAAGAAGCCATGAAATGAATGAAAAAATTATCAAAAAGCAGTTAATAAATTTTGAGCTTAACGGAAAAAAAATTGAAATTGAAGTAGATCAAAGAATGCTTCTAAGTGATTTTTTAAGGGATGTTTTAGGAAAAACCGGAACACACGTTGGCTGTGAACATGGAATTTGTGGAGCATGCACTATTCATATAAATGGAAGAGCATCACGATCTTGTTTAGCACTTGCCATACAAGTTGACAATTGCAAAGTAGAGACGATTGAGTCTATATCTAAAGGTGATTCAGAACTGAGTATTATTCAAAGTAATTTTAAGAAGCATTTTGCTTTACAATGTGGGTTTTGTACTCCAGGAATTATTATGACTCTTTCAGATTATTTATATAGAAAAAATAATATTTCTGAAAAAGATATTAAGGATGTTTTATCAGGACACCTTTGTAGATGTACTGGTTATAGTTCCATAATAAAGGCTGCAGTTGAGTCTGCTAAAGAAATAAATGCTAAATAATGCTTCAACTTTAATTGCGGCTGCAAAACGGGAACCATCTGCTTTAGCAATAATCGATAAAGGTAAAGCTATAGATTACGAAAGCTTGCTAAGTCTCTCGACGACATTAGGAAGTAATTTGCTTTCTTTAGGGTTAACCAAGGGCAGTCATTTAGTAACTTTACTGCAAAACAATTGGCAATCAACTTTGATATATTGGGCTTGTCAATTATATGGTATAATAATTACCCCTATTAATTGGAGGACAACTTCAGAAGAATTAGAATATTACATAGGAGATGCAAAAGCTGAGGCAATTATTTTTCAGGATGTTTCAATGGATGCAGTTGCATCATGTAATTTTCCAAAAAATATAATAAAGATTACCATCGATAAATCAAAGGCCGCAGTTCTTAATTTTGATAGTTTGTTTAAAAAAATTTCACCAGAAAATAACTTTGTCAGTGATGAAAAGTTTACCTCTATTATGCTATATACTTCTGGAACTACTGGAACTGGAAAAGGGGTCCCGAGAAGTCATTCAGCTGAAAAATCTTCTGCTCTTGCGCATATATTTCAAAATCAATATGTTTTTAAAGAAAAAACTCTAGGTGTAATGCCTCTATATCATACAATGGGGGTCAGATTATTATTATCAATGTGCACAATAAATGGCTGCTTTGTGTGTCAATCAAAATTTAATCCTACTGAAGCCTTAAAATTGATAGAAAAAGAAAAAATTACCTCTCTCTATCTTGTTCCAACCCTATACCACGATTTAATATCAAATAAGATGTTTTCTACAAAATTTATTCAAACCGTATCAAAAATAGGTTTTGCTGGAGCGCCTATGAATGAAGATTTAGTTGAAAAATTATATTTGTATTTTAACCCTAAAGTCTTTGTGAATCATTATGGTTCTACGGAAATATTTACTTTTTCATATAAGGAAAATGTTCAAACAAAACCAGGATCTGCTGGAAAGGCAGGAATAAATCAAATTATTAGAGTTATAGATATAGAATCTTCTGATGTTAAAAAATTAGCGGCGGTAGGAATCGAAGGAAAGATTATTGCCTCTATGAGTAGCAGTGAAGCATTTACTTCTTATTGGAATAAGCCAGAGTCCAATAAAAATTCTATTGTAGATGGATGGTATATTACAGGTGATATAGGATATCTAGATTGTGAAGGAGAGTTATTTATAACTGGAAGGATAGATGATATGATTATTAGTGGAGGTGAAAATATTCTTCCTGTTGAATTAGAAAATATTTTAGCTAGTTTTGAAGGTGTAATAGAGGCAGTGGTTTGTGGATTGCCTGATGAAAGATTGGGGGAAATTGTTGCAGCGTTTATTAAATCTGATAAACAAATAAATGTAAATCAACTTGAGGAATTGTTTTTAAAATCTAAAATTTCAAGATTTAAAAGACCAAGAAAGTATTATTTTGTTGAAGAAATACCTAAATCACCTGTTGGTAAAATATTGAGAAGAAAATTAAAAGAAAAATTTAGTTAAACTCTATAAGGAAAATTAATGAGCAAAAAACATTCTACTTATAAACAATATGATGGTTTTAGTGTGGAACTAAACTCAGCTATGAAAGTGGCATATGTAATTCTAGATCGTCCTCCTTTAAATGTGGTTTCCATGTCCCAGAGAGAGGATTTTGCAGATATTTTTAAAACACTCGATATTGATAATAATGTGAGAGTGATAGTTTTAAAAGCTAGAGGAAAGAACTTTTCTTCTGGTGGAGATATTCAAGGGTTTATGGATTCTAGTCCAGAAAAAGTTTCTCATTTAGCAGATAATATAAAATCTCCTGAGGTATGTTCTAAGCCTGTAATCGCCTCTGTTAGGGGGTACTGTTTTGGAGTAGGATTTGAAATGTGTTTGGCTTGCGATTTTAGAATAGTTAGTGAGACAACAAATTTTGCTTTACCAGAACAAAAAATAGGAATGATTCCAGGTTCTGGTGGTTCTATTAGACTTCTGCATATGATAGGAATTTCAAGAACAAAAGATATTGTAATGAGATCAAGGTGGATTTCTGGAAAAGAATCTGAAAATTGGGGTATTGCAACCCTTTGTGTAAAAGATGATAAATTAGAAGAATCTACTGATGAATTAGTTAAGGAATTAACAACTTTTTCTCCTTTAGCTCAAAGAACTATCAAAGGAGTTATCAATACTGCTCAGGATACAACTTTACATGCAGGAATTGAACTTGAGGGTCACGCCTATGGAAGGTTAAGGGGCTCCAATGATTTTGCAGCAGGAGTAAAAGCATTTAATGAGAAAAAAAGGGCAAAATGGTCAGGATCCTAGTCATATTTTCTATATTAATTTTATTTTTTAATTTTAATAACGCATTTTCTCATATTCTAGAGGGAGAAGGTTTTAAAAGTGGTATAACTCATCCCTTTATGGGTTTTGATCATTTTTTATGTATGTTAGCTATAGGAGTTTGGGGAAAACAAATGGGGGGAAGATCCATTTGGATTCTTCCAATAGTTTTTCCACTAATTATGGGTATAGGAATATACATAGGTGTATTACCAAACAGGCTTTATATATTCCAAGAATTGGGGATAGCTCTTTCTTTAACCGTTATTGGTTTAGCAATTGCTTTTAATTTCAAACCTAAAGTTATTTTTTCCATTCTAACAGTGTCATTTTTTGCCATTTTTCATGGATATGCTCATGGAATGGAATTTCCTTTGGCCGAAAATCCAAATTTGTTTTTAATAGGCTCCATGATTGGTACAAGCATAATTCACATAATAGGTATAGGACTCGGACATTTGATAATTCAATTATTCAAAAAAGATTTTTTACGAGTATTTGGAATACTAGTTGCACTTTCTAGTCTTTATTATATCACTATAGCATTTAGTTATTTATTTACTTAATTTTGGAAAAGCTAGCAGGAATTAGTATTTTGCTTTCTTGATGTTCAACATATCCTATAGCTTTGCTTATATAGTTTTTCCAAGTATCATTTTCTGCCAATTCTTTTCTTCTTTTTGCTCTATCATCAAGGCTATCATAACCATAAATATGTACAATTTCATTAAGGGGACCGATTTCTGTATAAAAGAATCCTAGTTGATTCCCAAGTATGCGTTTATGGACTTCCATACCCTCTTTTTCATATAAATCCATAAGCTCATTAACTTTTCCAGGTTTAATTTTGTAAGTTCGATGTTCTACAATCATTGTTTTCTCCTAAATTTAATTAAATAGATGCGTAACTTTACATAAATTACAATTTCATAATTATCGTCTAAGCTCTTTATGTATTAAACCATTTAGGTTTAGATCTCTTTTTCCATGTTGCAAAGTTTTTCTTTTCTTTTTTATAAAAATTTCTATATCCACCTATAGTATTACCAGTTATTTTGCAATAATCTGGCATTGCTTGCGGTATTGTTGTCGTTCCCAAGTCTTCAAGTTTTTTGGGAGGACTCATTAGAATGAGAGACAACCTATTTGCCCCATGAACTTTATTATACCTATAAGAAAATTCAGATAAACAAGATATATAAATTTTCCAAAGTTTTATATAATTTGATCTAGAATGACGCACCCAAATGTTTGATGGGTGATTTGCGTGGGTCACTTGCATGAGGAGATTTTCTCGTTGATCGGGAAGTTTCCATTTTTTTACGTTTCTTTTATTTTTATTTATTCCTTGGTATATCTTTCCATCAATTATTCTATGAGCACTGGAGAGTAATTGGCAGTATTCTGTTGGCATTTTTACTATATGTTTATCTATATACCACTTAGCGTTTTGGATAGGGTCTGAGTGTAAGTAGAATATATTCATTATTTGATTTAATTAGATTTTTTTCGTGTATAAAATAATTTATTATTTTTTATCAACTAATACGAATTGTGCTTTACTTATGGATCATACTGTAAAAGTTTTTTGTAAAATAAAATTTATGAATTTATTGTTTTCATTTATTGCATTTTCTTCTTTAGCCGATCCCCTTACTATAGAAGGTGTACCGAGGGTTGTTGATGGGGATACTTTATGGATATCACAATCTAAGATAAGATTGCATGGTATAGATGCACCTGAGATGAAGCAAGAATGTTTTGATGAAAACAATATTGTTTGGCTGTGCGGAAAAGAATCAAAGAAAATTCTGTCAATAATAATTAATTCAAACGAAATAACTTGTAAGGGAAGTAAAAGAGACAGATATAAAAGGTTAATTGCCAAATGCTATATCGATAATGTTGATATAGCTTCTCTATTAGTGTTAAAGGGATTTGCGGTCGCTTATATTAGATATTCTAAGGATTATATTTTTGAAGAGAATCATGCCCGCGAAAAAAAGCTTGGAATATGGAAGGGCCATTTTTCTAGACCATCAGTATGGAGAAGAAACAATTAGTTTTGAAATATTTTACTATAATTAAATATAAAATTAGAATATTTTGCTGAATCTTAAATGTTACTCTTCAAATTTATTTATTAAATAATGACTTAAAAAAAATTTTTCATAGAATTAAAATTTGGATTTGTAACTAACGTTATTAAATTTTTTTAATCTGTTAAGGGGGGGAATTATGACAGATAAGCAAGATGTTTTAATTATAGGGGCAGGATTTTCTGGTATATATCAACTTTATCGTCTAAGGGAGCTAGGATTTAAAGTTCATCTTTTAGAGGCAGGTGCGGGGCTTGGTGGAATATGGCATTTTAATGGTTATCCAGGTGCTAGAACTGACACGCACTGCCAAATTTACCAATTTACTAGAGATGATCTTTGGAAAGAATGGAATTGGACGGAGCTTTTTCCTGGTTGGAGAGAAATGCAAAGGTACTTTGAATATGTTGATCAAAAATTGGACTTAAGTAAGGATATTACTCTTAATGCTAGAGTCCGTTCTGCAGAATTCAATCAAGAAGGAAATTATTGGACCGTAAAGGCTGATGGTGGTTTAGAGATTCAGGCATCTTTTTTGGATATTAATACAGGATTTGGCTCAAAACCCTATATTCCAGATTATAAAGATTTGGATCAATTTGGTGGAGAATGTCATCATACAGCTTTATGGCCTCAAGAAGGATTGAGTTTAGCAGGAAAAAAGGTTGCAGTTATAGGGACAGGCGCTAGTGGGGTACAAGCATCACAAGAGGCTGCTCGCTTTGCAAAAGAATTAACTGTTTTTCAGCGTACTCCAAACTTAGCATTACCTATGCAACAAGAAATGTTAACTATAGAAGATAATAAAAATATGAAAGAAAGTTATCCAGAAACTTTTGATGCGCGAGGGGGTTCTTTTGCAGGTTTTGGATTTGATTTTATTCCTAAAAATGCTACAGAAGTTTCAGCAGACGAGAGAAATAAAACATATGAAGATCTCTGGCAAGGAGGAGGTTTTAGATATTGGCTTGCCGTTTATCAAGATACTTTATTTGCTGAAGAGCCAAATAAGTATGCCTATGATTTTTGGCGTGATAAAGTAAGAGCACGGATTGACGATCCTGCTATTGCTGAAAAATTAGCGCCAACAAATCCACCACATCCTTTCGGCGTAAAACGCCCATCGTTAGAGCAGTGGTATTATGATATGTTTAATCAAGATAACGTAAGTCTTGTTGATGTAAATGATACTCCTATTGAGAGATTCAGCAAGTCAGGTATAGTTACAAAAGATAAAGAGCATGAATTTGATGTGATAATACTGGCGACTGGTTTCGATGCTGTTACTGGCGGTTTGACAAGTATCGATATAAAAAATACGGAAGGCAAGAATTTTAAAGAAGTTTGGAAAGATGGAGTTCGTACCTTTTTAGGTGTTGCTACTGCAGGTTTTCCAAACTTAGTATTCGGATATGGCCCTGAATCCCCATGTGCATTTTGTAATGGTCCTTCAAGTGCAGAATATCAAGGCGAACTTATTGTTGGCTTACTAAAACATATGAGAGATAAGGGTTTATCGAGAATTGAGGCTATTCCGTCTCATCAAGAAGTTTGGCATAAAGAACTTTGTGATTTTTGGAATTCAACATTATTTCCTCATGCAAAATCTTGGTATCAGGGTAGTAATATCCCAGGGAAAAAAGAGGAGCCCTTAAATTTCCCAATGGGATTGCCTACCTATATTCAAAAGTTTAAGGAAAGTGTAGATAATGATTATGCAGGTTTTGATATGTCGTAGATGATATATAGTCTTACATAAATGTCTTAAATAGATTGCAGTATTGGTTTTACTAAAGTATTTTTTAAAAAATTTTAAGAAGATTTTTATTGGATCTATAGTATTGTGGATAAAAAAAGTAAGCTAAGAGAGGCAAAAGTATTATTGACAGGTGCTTATGAAATAAAAACACCTGAAGATAGTCTAGTATATTACAAAGACTTTTCTAAAATTTATGATGATACCTATGTAGAAGGAATGTCTTATGTCTACCATAAATATGTAGCAAAGGAGCTTATTAGCTATTTTAATGGTAAAGGTGCTATATGTGATATAGGTTGCGGCACTGGTTTGGTTGGGCAAGAGCTAATTAAACTTAACTCTAAGCTTGTAATTGATGGTGTAGATATATCTCCAGATATGTTAGGAGTTGCAGGCACAAAAAAAGTATATAGAAATTTATATCCTTTTGATTTAACAAAAAAAATAGAAGGACTTCCAACAGATTATAAAGGAATTATTAGTTCCGGAACTTTTACACATGGACATTTAGGTCCGCAATCATTAGTTAATCTCTTATCACTATGTGACGAAGAGGCAATTCTTACTATTGGTATAAATGGATTACATTATATTGAGAAAGGCTTTAAAAAGACCTTAGATGATTTAGAAAAATCAAAAAAAATTAAAATGCTTAATATTATTCAACAAGATATTTATTCTCAACACATAGAGTTGGATAATCAGAAAAACCAAAAAGCTATGATATGCACTTTTAAAAAAATTAAATAAAAGTAATTATATTCCAGAAATTTTTTCTAAAACCGTTCTTGGATTATCTGGTAATAAATTAGATCTCCATGCCACCATTAAATCTGGGCGAACTAGAATAAAATTAAATTCATATAATTTTAATGCATCTTTATCTTCTATTTTAATTATATGTAAAGGGATTTTAATTACTTTTGCAGTAACCATAAATTTGTGAATTCCTATCTTATCATTTTTGAAACATATTAAAGTAAAATCCTTTCCAAATTTATCTAAAATAGAAATACCTTCTTCTAACCATATATGAGGTGCTCTATGTCCTGGTCTTGCTGTAGGAACATAAACTCTTGGGTTATCCGTTGTTTCAGTAGTTCCATCAGAAATGATTATAGTGGAGTTTGTATAACGATACCCTAATAAAGTGCCAGAAGAGGCAATTAATTTATCTTGCTCTTTTAGGTTAATACTTAATTTTTTTCTAAGAGATTTTCCTTTGTTAGTTTCTTCATCTAACTCATCACCATACTGCATAACAGAATATATTTGGTCAAAACAATCCGCTGCTTCTTGGGTATTTCTAACACCTATGGAGTGGCGTTCATAAAAATAACTATCTATAAGGTTCTTTCCTCCCCATCCCTTAATCATAGCTTGTAATTTCCATGCAATATCAATAGCGTCAGATACCCCTGTGTTCATACCAAAACCTCCTGTAGGAGAAAACAAGTGAGCAGCATCACCCGATGAAATTATGCGTTTATTAACATATTTTTCGGCAACTAATGCGTGAGCAGTCCATGGCTGTACAGATATAATTTCAATCTTAGTACGAGAACCTAATACAGATTCAATTGCTGATTTAGGATTTACTTCATCCCATATCTGATTTTTTTGTAACATTAAATGATAAGTGAAAGTTGTTCCTCCATCCCAATTAAGAAGAAAACCAGCATATTCTTTATGTAAAGGAAAATATATATTAGCCGTACCAAATTTATGACATTTCATAAATTCTGGTGCCCTAAAATATATAGATACAAATTTTGCCATATCTGCACGGCCTTTTAAATTTATATTTAATTTCTCCCTAACTTTTGATTTACCTCCATCACATGCAACCATATATTGACTTTTTATTTCCTTAATCATACCTGTCTTTATGTTTTTAATTTTACTAGTTACTCCATCTGCATTTTGTGAGAAATCAATAAGCTTATGGTTGAAATTTACTTTTACGGAAGGAAGGCTCTTAACATAATTTAGAATAATTTCTTCAACTTCATTTTGACCAGTAATTGTTTTTAAATAAGGTGACCAGGTATGTTCTTTCTTAACATTATCACCAGGGTTTTTGATTTCTTTAATTTTTTTGAATGCTGGTAGAGAAATTCTATGAAGTAATTTGCCATGTAAACTAGATACCCAATAATAATCTGCCGGATGGTCAGGGGGTATTCCTGCAGTAGTAATCTTTTTATCAATTCCCCATCTTCTGTAATATTCCATAGTTCTATTAGCTACTGCATTAGCTCTAGGGTGGGGGTTTAAGCCAGAGTTTTGTTCTACAATAAGGCATTCTATTCCCCTCCATCCTAATTCTGCGGCGAGAGATAATCCTACAGAACCTGCTCCTATAATAATTACAGGTAATTTATACATTTATTTATTCCTATAAAAATTAGCCTTATTTTTATGTATAGATAAAAACTTAAAAAGAATTCTATTAAAAATTTCAGGCTGTTCCATATTGCTCAAATGTCCTGATTTTTTTATAATATTTAGTTGGGAGTTTTTAATTTTATTTTTTAATGTGTAACCTAATGATGGAGGGGTTAAAACATCATTTTCTCCATAAATTAATTGAACTGGAATATCAAACTTGGATAAATCACTAGAAACATCATAGTTTACAGTCTCTTTGATAGTTTTAAGGTAAGATTCTGGATGAATTATGGATAGACTATCATAAACTTTCTTTTTTACTTTTTCAGAACAATTTGAAGATACAAGCGATTTAATGATTTTAGGAGCTAATTCTGTTAATGACTTTCCCTCTTTTATAGGCTTTTGCCTTATATCTATATATTCCCTTCTTTCTCTTGGGTTCAGAAAGTTTTTAAAATTATAATAACAATCACATAAAGTCATAGTTGCTATTTTATCTTTATAATCTGCAAAAAAATTCATTAATATACGGCCACCCATGGATAATCCTACTAAGTGAGCTTTGTTAATCTGAAGGTGCTCTAATAATCTGCCTAAATCTTTACTAAAATCTGAAAATTTTAAAGGCCCATCGTAATCTTCTGAATTTCCATATCCTCTTGCATCCCAAGCTATTGTAGTAAAAGTGTCAGAGAGAAATAATTGTTGTTCTTCCCAATTTGTGCTGTTCCCTCCTATTCCATGGAGAAATATTATTGGAGGTCCTTTCCCAATCTTTTTATAAGATATACGGGGACTGCTATTAACAAAATTATTCTTCATTTCTTTTATTTTCATTAACTAAGAGGGCCTACAAGCTTTCCTGAATTAACTATTAGTTGATTGTCTAGCTTAATATTGCAATTACGCATAGGTAAATCAAAATGACAAGAAGTATAACGTTTAGCAAACTCATTAGCTCCTGTGGAAATTAAAAAGTTCCCTGCAAAAGCTCTTAGTTCTGTGCAATTTACTTGTTGCTTGTCATACATTGTTAATGCGTCCCAGCGAGCATTAGGATTTAAGCCCCATCCTACGTGTGATATTGCATAGGCATTTGGATCATTCCATCCATCGTAATATGAACGCATTAAATCTGCATCTAATCCATCTCCATTTATAGAAATCACAAAATCATCTTTAATGACTAATGTAACCGGAGATTCAAAATACTTTTTAAAAGTTAGATTTACATCACCGGTATTTAAAACAACTGTTCCATTAACAGTTTTTTCTAAAGGAAAAAATAGAGCTAATCCAGCAGGCCAGTAAGCAACCTTATCTTTTTCAGTCAAATAACCTGCGCCAGCCCTTATTGGTGCATCTAATATTTCAATTTTAAGATTTGTCCCAATATCAGAAGTAACTTCCATTACTTTTGAATTAGAAAGAAGATTTTTACTTTTCTCTACTACTGGTTGTAATGATTTGTCGGGCATACAACGCTCTAATACCTCAGGATGTTCATTTGATATCATTAACAGACGACCACCACCTTTTAAAATAGTTTGTAATTCTTTAGAATGAAGCATTCCTTCTACTGTGCAATCTATTACCAAATCACATGCGCTTAAAGATGGTAAGATTGATTCATAGCCTTCAAAAGCATAACAAGAACCAGTGGATCTCAATGGAATACTATTTTTTAATTTAGGGGTAGGGACCTGGATGTGAACAGGTTTAGCTCCTATTCTCAATAAAGCTTGTTG
>CAZUXH010000028.1:0-266 GCA_964624655.1 uncultured Rhodospirillaceae bacterium
TCTTTTTCAACTCAGAAATTTGTTCTTCAGTAATATCTAAAAAATATTTTTTTTTAAAATGGTTCATATTATTATAAAAAATCTATTAGCTCTTGATCTACAAAGACTGTTTCATCTTCTTTAACATGAACATTAGCTATTTCCGTTTCCTTTTCAGATTTAATAACATTTTCCATTTTCATAGCATCCAATATAATTAAATCATCGCCTACTTTTACTTTCTGTCCTTTTTCAACAAATACCTTAACTACTCTACCTGGCATCGG
>CAZUXH010000028.1:323-17529 GCA_964624655.1 uncultured Rhodospirillaceae bacterium
TAAAAATTTGAGTTAAAACTAGGGTGGTTTGCCTTTTTTTATATATAACCCTTAATTTGTATTCATTTTTAGTTGTAATATCTAAAAAGTCATATTCAAACACAAATTCATCATCATCTATTGTAATTATAAATTCACCACTATTTCTTTTTCCTATATAAACCTGTCTTCTACAATCTATTGCTTTCAAAGATAATGCTGTAATAGCAACAACAAATTTCGTGTTATCAGCTACTTCTGTTCCAAGAAAACCATTCTTATATTCCTGATCGATGAATCCTGTATTCATTTTTCCTGATACAAAAGCACTATTATTTAAAACGTTGTTCAAAAATGCTATATTATTTGTTACACCGTTTAGAACAAAAAAATCGAGAGCTTTGGAAAGATTTATTCTTGTTTCTTCTCTAGTTGGAGAATAAGCAATTAGTTTTGCCATCATAGGGTCATAATATATACCTATTTCATTTCCAATATCTACCCCAGAATCAAGTCTTATAGTATTCCCATCGTCTTGCATAACTTCTGGAGATAAAAAAGATTTGATCCTACCCGTAGAGGGCATAAAATTATGCAATGGATCTTCTGCATAAATTCTTGCTTCCATTGCCCAGCCATTTAAGTTTATATCAGATTGAGAAATTTCTAAATTTTTATTTGCAGCAATAGAAATCATCAATTCCACCAAATCTAATCCTACTACCAGCTCAGTTACTGGATGTTCTACTTGTAAGCGAGTATTCATTTCCAAAAAATAAAAAGATTTATCTGCTGACGCAACAAATTCAACTGTTCCAGCGCTATAATAATTCACTGCTTTAGCAAGTAAAAGTGCTTGTTCTCCCATTTTTTTTCTCATTGATTCATCTACTAAAGGGCTGGGACATTCTTCTATAATTTTTTGATGTCTTCTTTGAACAGAACACTCTCTTTCTCCCAAATACACCATTTTTCCCTTGTTATCAGCTAAAATTTGTATCTCTATATGTCTAGGATTAGTAATAAATTTTTCTATAAATACTCTATCATCTCCAAATGCTTGCTTTGCTTCATTTCTCGCACTTTTAAATCCACTTTCTAGTTCTTTTTCATTTTTAGCTATCCTCATTCCTTTACCGCCGCCTCCTGCAGAAGCTTTTACCATAACTGGATAGCCTATTTTTTTTGCTTCTTTCTTAGCAGCAGAAACATTTAAAATTGCTTTTTCTCCTCCGGGAATTACATTTACTCCTGCTTTTCTTGCTATTTTTTTTGATTCGATTTTATCTCCCATTGCTTTTATTGCTCTTACTGGCGGACCTATAAAAGTAATGCCTTCATTAATTAATTTTGAAGCAAATTTTGAATTTTCTGAAAGGAAGCCATATCCAGGATGAACTGCGTCAACTTTATACTGCTTAGCAATACCTACGATCTTATTTATGTTTAGATAACTGTGAATAGATTCGGATGCGCCAATATTAACAATTTCATCCATAAATTCTAAATGTTTTGCTCTAGAATCTGAGTCAGAATATATGCCTAAAGTGGAAATTCCCATTTTTTTACAAGTTTTAGCAATCCTACAAGCTATTTCTCCTCTGTTCGCAATAAGTATTTTTTTAAACATTTTTGTCTCTATATTATAGTGGAATATTTCCATGTTTTTTTAACGGATTTGATAATTCTTTATTTTTAAGTAATTCTAATGACCTATTTATTCTGTTACGAGTATTATGGGGTTTGATAATATCATCGAGGTATCCTCTCGAAGCTGCTACAAATGGATTTGAAAATTTTTTCTGATATTCTGCACTTTTTTTAATAATTTCCTTTTCACTAGAGCCTCTAAAAATAATTTCAACTGCTCCCTTAGATCCCATTACAGCTATTTCAGCCGTAGGCCATGCATAATTAACATCTCCCCTTAAGTGCTTAGAAGACATTACATCATAAGCTCCACCATAGGCCTTTCTAGTTATCACCGTAATTTTCGGAACAGTAGCTTCTGCATAAGCATACAACAATTTAGCTCCATGAGTAATTATGCCATTATATTCTTGGGAAGTTCCCGGTAAAAAACCTGGCACATCAACAAAGGTTACAATAGGGATATTAAAGCAATCACAAAAGCGAATATATCTTGCTGCTTTTCTAGAAGAATCTATATCAAGACATCCGGCCAATACCATTGGTTGGTTTGCAACAATTCCTACAGTTTTCCCTCCAATTCTTGCAAAACCTACTATAATATTTTTTGCATAATTCTTTTGTACTTCAAAAAAATCAGATTCATCAACAACACTTTCAATTAATTCCATCATATCGTAAGGAATATTGGAATTATCAGGAATCAAGGTATCAAGATTAAAAGATTTCCTTGATACCGGATCAATTGTTTCTTTTAAAGGAGGTTTCTCTTTATTTGAGAGAGGTAAAAAATCAACTAACCTTCTAGTTTCTTCAATAGCTAACAAATCATTTTCGAATGATAAGTCTGCTACTCCAGATTTTTTTGTATGACTATTAGAACCACCAAGTTCCTCAGCACTAACATCTTCATGTGTAACAGTTTTAACTACATCAGGGCCTGTAACAAACATATATGAAGAATTTTCAACCATAAATATAAAATCAGTCATAGCTGGAGAATAAACAGCACCTCCAGCACAAGGACCCATAACTAGAGATATTTGAGGAATAACCCCAGATGCCAATACATTTCTTTGAAACACTTCTGCATAACCACCTAAAGAAGCCACACCTTCTTGAATCCTAGCACCTCCAGAATCATTTAAGCCAATTACAGGACAACCTACTTTCATTGCTTGATCTAACACCTTACAAATTTTTTCTGCATGAGTCTCACTTAATGACCCACCATATACAGTAAAATCCTGACTAAATAAAAAAACTGGTCTACCATTTATTGTACAATGACCTGTAACCACTCCATCTCCAGGAATAATATTTTTATCCATACCAAAATCTTTACTTCTATGCTCAACAAACATATCGTATTCTTCGAAAGAATTATTATCTGCTAAAAGCATTATTCGTTCTCTAGCACTTAATTTTCCCTTAGAATGCTGTGTAGCAAGACGCTTATCTCCTCCTCCTTTTCTTGCCTTATTTCTTCTTTTTTCTAATTCTTCTAAAATTTTATTCAATTAAAACTCCACAACTTTATTCAATTTTATTTCCCTGAGATAAACAGAAGCATTATAAATATCATTACTAATGGCTTCACGTCTACAATTTGCTTCAGAATCATCACCCCACTTTGATAACTGGTACAATTCTTCCAAAAGACAAGCATTAAAAGCTTCTTTATGAGTTATTTTTGATTTTTCTAATGCTAGCGAAATTATAATTGAACCTGTGATTTGACACAAAGTATTAATGCATGAGATTTGAAAAATATTATAGTTCATTAATATTTTATTTAAAATTTGCACCGAATTTAAACTCTGAGAAATAGTTTTAAAAGATTTAGTACATTTAAGTCCCAGAGAATATTCTTTTTTAATCCATAGTAAAAGTGGAGTCCATATTTGTTTTTGTTTAAAAAATAAATCTTTAGGTTCATTAGAAAAATAACAAATAGCATCATTATGAATGTTAATGGCGAGATTTTTTACAAACTTTTTTTTATCATTATTTATAATATCAATTGCAGAATTTGTAATTTTTGTAAAAGAAACAACAGCACTATTTTCAGTTCCCATATTCAATTCAGATAAAACTGCTTTTGCTATATTTTTACTAGGAACAAAAAATGTATTTCCATGAGGTGTCTTTAAAAAGTTATTGTTTATTTTAACATGATAAAAATCTTTTTTTTTTAAAATACTAGTTGAAAACTTTTTATGAAATTTATTCATTATCAAATCCTCTAAAACCTATAAGGCTGAATAACTTAGTCATATAAGATGGGAAAGGCGCTTTAATTCTTATTGTTATGCCCTCTAAATCCGGGACACCTAACTCTTTGGCATGCAAAAACATGTTTTCACAGTACTTGCTTAAACATCCTGAATTCTTCGTTTTGATATAATATTTTTTATCTCCAATTATAGGACAACCTAAATGATAAGCGTGAGCTCTTATTTGGTGCTTTCGGCCTGTAATGGGAATAAATTCAACAATCGATATTATATTATTTTCAAATTTACCTTTCCAAAGAACATTATATTTAGTTACTGCTTGTTTGGTATCCTTTGCTGTCATCTCTGATTTACTAGAATTTAAGAAAGAAATTTTCTCTAAGGGTATGTTAATTTCACCATTTGATTTTGGAAATTTTCCATGAACTACTGCAACATAATTCTTACTAATTTCTTTATTTTTAAATGCCTTTGTTAACCTTCTAGCAATTATAGGGGTTCTAGCCAAAAGTAGGACTCCACTTGTTTCTTTATCTAGTCTATGAACTAATTTAGGTCTATTCTCTAAATCAAATTTAAAATTATCTAAAAGTCCATCAATATGGTACTTAATTTTTGTTCCTCCTTGGACTGATAATCCTGCAGGTTTATTGATAGCAATTATATTTGAGTCCCTAAAAAGAATATACTGATCTTTAATCTTTTTAGTTAGTGAATTACTAATTTTGTCATTTATACTAACTTTAACAGGCAAAATGAAAGAACTGGGAATTCTCACCTTATTTCCCACCTGCAATCTAAGAGAGCCCTTTACTCTATGTCCATCTACTCTAATTTGTCCTGTACGTAATAACTTTTGAACTAAAAAAAAAGGCATTTCTTTGCATTTTTTTAATATATAATTATCTATTCTGACACCTTCATCGTAAGGTTTTACAGTTATAATTGTAGCATAATTAGTACTCATCAGTTATGCCAATAAACGATAGAAACTTATTCCTAAAAATAACCCCCCTATAGAAAGTATTACTGATAATACAACATAAATCATAGCAACAGTATAATCACCCTTTTCTGTCATATTAAAAACTTCTAAGGCAAAAGTAGAAAAAGTAGTAAAAGCTCCTAAAATACCTACTTGAAAAAATATTCTTAAATTTTCTGAAATCAGAGGATCCTTCATAGAGCAAGAAATCAAAATTCCTAATAAAAAAGAACCTAAAATATTACAAGACAAAACTCCGGCAGGCATACCTATAAAAGAAATATTACTCATTCCAATTACCACTAAATACCTGAGTACTGCTCCTAAAGCACCTCCCACAGCTACCGCTAAAATATATACCATATTAAAAATCCTTTACTAGGAATTATCAAGTATAGCTTTTAATAATATTTAAGGTTGAATTTGCTCTTCTTTCCCGGCTTCTTCTTTTTTGGCATCACTTTTAACTTGTATGGGCCCGCTGTCAGCTCCCTTTGCTTCTTCATTTCTATCAACTAATTCAATGTAAGCCATAGGAGCACTATCACCGTATCTATTTCCAGCCTTAATTATTCTTGTATATCCCCCATTTCTGGAAGAATAACGTTCCGCGATTTCACCAAATAGTTTTTCAACTTTTCCATCGGGAGATAGTTTGGATATTGCTCTTCTCCTATCATGCAAAGACCCTTTTTTTCCCAAAGTTATAAGTTTTTCTATTATCGGTCTTAACTCTTTAGCTTTAGCTAAGGTAGTATGTATTTGTTCATGCTTAATAAGAGAAGAGGCCATATTAGCAAACATAGCTTTACGATGTGGACTAGTACGATTTAGTTTTCTATGTGCTATTCTGTGTTTCATATTAAAACCTTTCAGATTAAAAAATCTAGTATTGATCTTCTAATTTTTTTGCTAGCTCTTCTATGTTTTCTGGCGGCCACTCCTCAACTACCTGGCCTAGATTTAATCCCATATTAGACAGCACTTCTTTAATTTCATTTAATGATTTTCTTCCAAAATTAGGCGTCCTCAACATTTCGTTTTCTGATTTTTGAACTAAATCTCCTATATAAACGATATTATCATTTTTTAGGCAATTTGCTGACCTAACGGATAGTTCTAACTCTTCTACTTTTTTCAATAAATTTGGGTTATATAAAGATTCAACAGAAATTTCTTCCTCTTTCACTTCAGGCTCGGGATCCTCAAAGTTAACAAAATTTCCAAGTTGGTCTATCAGGACTCTTGACGATAAGGCTACTGCTTCCTCAGGGGTTACAGTACCATCTGTTTCTATATCCAGCAAAAGTCTATCATAATCTGTTTCTTGTCCTACTCTTGCATTTTCAATTTTATAGGAAACATTTCTAACGGGGCTAAAAATCGCATCTATAGGCACAAGACCTATAGCAGCATCTGCTGGTCTATTTTTTGAGGCAGCAGAATAACCTTTACCAGTATTTATAGTAAAATCTATATTTAATTTGGAACCTTTGTCTAGATGACATAAAACTAATTCAGTATTCAGAATTTCAACATTAGATGTTCCTTTTATCATTCCTGCTGTAACTTCGCACGGTCCCTCAGCAGATAAAGAAACCATACTCTCCTCTTCCACATGGGATTTAACAACTACATTCTTAATATTAAGTATTAAATCTACAACGTCCTCTCTTACGCCTTCTATTGTAGAAAATTCATGTAAGACATTTTCTATTCTTATCGCTGTAATAGCAGCACCTTGAAGAGTAGATAATAGCACTCTTCTTAAAGCATTTCCTAAAGTTAATCCATATCCTTTCTCTAGAGGTTCAGCAATAACGGTTCCTTTATAATCTCCACCGTCGTTTGAAATTTTTACATTGCTAGGTTTTATTAAATCATTCCAGTTTTTTTCTATCACGGCTACTTCCTTAATTGTTTATAATCTTATAAAATTTTATTTACTTGAAATTCTAAACTCTTCTTCTCTTTGGTGGCCTACATCCGTTATGAGGGATAGGAGTAACATCTTTAATCGAAGTTATTCCAAAACCAACTGTTTGCAACGCTCTTAAAGCTGATTCTCTTCCAGATCCTGGACCACTAACCTCTATTTCTAAAGTTTTTAAACCATGTTCTTGAGCTTTTTTTCCCGCATCTTCCGCAGCTAATTGAGCAGCAAAAGGAGTTGATTTTCTAGAGCCCTTAAAACCTTGTGCTCCAGCTGATGACCAAGCTATGGCATTTCCTTGAAAATCAGTAATTGTGATTATTGTATTATTAAATGTAGAATTTACATGAGCAATACCTGAAGTTATATTCTTTTTTTCTTTTTTCTTTTTTGAATCCTTTACAGCCATCATTGTTCCTTTTTACTATGTTGTTTTCTTCCCAGCTATTGCCATACCTCTTCCTTTGCGAGTTCTAGCATTAGTATTAGTTCTTTGTCCCCTAACAGGAAGACCTTTCCTGTGTCTTATTCCTCTATAACATCCTAAATCCATAAGTCTTTTTATATTAATGGATATTGTACTTCTCAAATCTCCTTCCACGGTGTTCTTAGCTACTATATCTCTTATATTAGTCAGCTCACTATCTGTAAGATCATTTAGTCTCCGCTTAGAGTCTATACCAGCCTCTTCTACTATTTTTTTAGCGCTACTTTTACCTATTCCATAAACATAGGTTAAAGCAACTTCCACTCTCTTATTTGCAGGCAAATTAACCCCAGCAATCCTAGCCAATTTTTTATCTCCTATATATTAGACTCTATATAAATTAGGGTCTGAAATTATATTTTCTTCGCTATCAAGTCAATAATAACTATTTTATTTTTTTACAATACTTATAATTTGCTTCGTAACCTCTTGTATCGCTGCTAAAGCATTTATAGAAACCAGCAAATTTTTTTTTTCATAATACGGCAATAATGGCTCTGTTTCATGATGGTAAGCTTCTATTCTATTCTTGGCAGTTTCAGAATTATCATCTTTCCTTCTTATAAATACTTTTGAGCCACACTTATCACAAACATTATTTACCACTGGCAATGATGTAATGTCATTATATCCAGTACCACATTTTTTGCACGTAAATCTTCCTATAATTCTATTAACAAGTTCTGAATCATTTACTCCAAACTCAATAACATGATTTATTTTTCGTTTAGTTGCATGCAAAATGTCATCAAGAATTTGAGCCTGCTTCAAAGTTCTTGGAAAGCCATCTAAAATAAATCCATTATTACAATCTTTTTTAACAATTTTTTCATGAATAATTTTAGCGACTATCTCATCAGAGACTAATGCTCCTTTTTCCATTATCATTTCTGCCAATTTTCCAGTATCTGTTCTTAATTGTACAGCCTCCCTTAACATATCTCCTGTAGAAAGATGAACTATATCAATGGTATTCGATAAGATTTTAGCCTGTGTTCCTTTCCCACATCCAGGAGGCCCAAATAAAATTATAATCATTAAAGTCCTCTACCCCTTAATTTAGATTTCTTTATAAGACCTTCATATTGCTGGGCTATTAAATGTGAATGAATCTGAGCTACCGTATCCATAGTTACATTTACAACTATCAATAAACTTGTTCCACCAAAATAAAAAGGAACCGCATATTTAGAAATCAATATCTCGGGCAATATACAAATAGCACTTAAATAAGCTGCTCCCACTACTGTTAATCTAGTTAAAACATAATCAATATAGACTGCTGTGTTTTCTCCCGGTCTAATCCCAGGTATAAATCCTCCATTTTTTTTGAGGTTGTCTGCAGTATCGGCAGGGCTAAAAACTATTGAAGTGTAAAAAAAAGCAAAAAATACAATAGCTGAAATATAAAGAGCCATATACAATGGCTGACCTCTTCCTAAAAGAGCTGTAACATCCATTAACCAGCCAGGCCCGCCCGACCCAGCATTGAAACTCATGGCAGTAACAGGTAAAAGCAGTATCGAAGAAGCAAAAATTGGTGGTATTACACCAGCAGTATTTAATTTCAGAGGAAGGTGACTTGACTCACCACCAAACATCTTCATTCCCACCTGTCTCTTTGGATATTGGATGAGCACTCTTCTTTGTGCTCTTTCAATAAATACTATAAAACCTATAACAAGTACTGACATGATCAGTATAATTAAAATGAATATCCCTGAGAGTGCTCCTGTTTTACCTAATTCAAGAGTTGAAACTAAGGCTATTGGAAGATTAGCAACTATTCCAGCCATTATTATTAAAGAGATACCGTTTCCTATACCTCTTGCAGTAATTTGTTCTCCTAACCACATAAGGAATATAGTTCCTCCTGTAAGTGTAACTACTGTTGTAAACTTAAAAAATACTCCAGGATCTATAACTGCAGGGCCCGAAGATGAAGTAACACTTTCTAAACCCGTAGCTATACCTAATCCCTGAATTGCAGCTAAAAAGACAGTACCATAACGAGTGTATTGAATAATTTTCTTTCTTCCTGTTTCACCTTCTTTTTTCAAAGTAGCCAAATGGGATGAAACTGTTGTCATCAATTGAATTATGATGGAAGCTGAAATATATGGCATAATATTTAATGCAAATATAGTCATTCGACTAAGTGCACCACCTGCAAACATGTCAAACATTCCTAATATACCACTAGAATTTTGCTGAAAAACATCGCTAATTGCTTGAGCATCTATACCTGGCAAAGGAATATAGGTGCCAAGTCTATATACAATTAATGCTCCTAAAGTAAACCATATCCTCTTTTTAAGTTCGGTCGCTTTTGCAAGAGCTCCAAAATTTACTGATGAGGCTAATTGTTCAGCTGCAGATGCCATATTCGTCCTTCAAATTTATTTAAAATTTAAAAATCAACTCTTTTTGTTTGTTTTATTTTTCTTCTTCTCATCTTCACTATTTTCTTTATCTGAATCATTAAGAATGCTAATGGTTCCACCAGATTTTTTTACGGCTTCACTAGCTGTTTTAGATATCGCAGCTAATTCTATATCTACCGCAGACTTCAAGGCACCTTTTCCTAGCAATTTTAAATTATTTTTGTTTTTCGATAATAAACCTGCTTCTTTTAATACAGCCATATTAATTTTAGTTTTAGAATCTAATTTTCCTGAATCGATTGCTTTTTGTAAATCAGATAAATTTATTATCTCATAAGTCTTCCTAAAATAATTTTTAAATCCATGTTTAGGTAGCCTTCTATGTAAAGGCATTTGACCACCTTCAAACCCTTTTATTGACACTCCAGATCTTGACTTCTGTCCTTTATGGCCCTTACCTGAAGTTTTGCCCTTTCCAGAACCAATTCCTCTTCCAATCCTCTTTTTGTTAGATTTAGATAAAGGATCACTTTTTAAATCATTTAATTTCATTTTAACTTTCCACTTTGAACAAAACTAGCTAGATTCTTCGATCTTTACTAAATGTTTAACTTTTTCGACCATTCCTCTTACCGAAGGAGTATCTTCTAATATACTAGTTCTATTAATTTTATTCAAATTAAGACCAATAAGTGTTCTTTTCTGGTCTTTTTTTCTTCCTATTGGGCTTGCTATTTGAATGATTTTAATTTTAGCTTTACTCATTACTTTTCGATCCTGAATTTTCTTTATCTACATTATTTTTGTTATCTGTTTTATTATTGCTTTTTTTGCCAACCACATTACTAACCTTAATTCCTCTTCGCGCAGCTACCTGCCTTGGCGACTGCAAATTATTGAGAGCTTGAAATGTCGCCCTTACCATATTGTAGGGATTTGCAGTTCCTTGTGATTTAGTAACTACATCTTGAACGCCTAAAGTCTCAAAAACTGCTCTCATAGGCCCTCCTGCAATTATACCTGTTCCTGCTGGAGCACTCCTAACTAAAACTTTTGCAGCACCATGAATTCCTATAACATCATGATGCACAGTTCTTCCTTCTCTCAAAGGAACTCTAATCATAGTCTTTTTTGCTTTTTCTGTCGCTTTTCTTATAGCTTCTGGAACCTCTTTTGCTTTTCCTGAAGCAAAACCAACTCTTCCTTTTGCATCTCCTGCTACAACTAAAGCAGCAAAACCAAAACGTCTTCCCCCTTTTACAACTTTTGCAACCCTGTTAATTCCAACGAGTTTATCTAAAAGGTCATCTCCTTCATTTTGGCCTTTTTTGCCTCTTGCCATTTTATTCTCCTAATGTACTTATCTAAAAAATTAGTCCACTTTTCCTGGCTGATTCTGCCAAAGCTTTTACTCTTCCGTGGTAAATATAACCACCCCTATCAAATATTACTTCCTTTATTCCTTTGTCTTTTGCTCGTTTAGCTAACATCTCACCCACCAATTTTGCTGCTTTTAAGTTGCCGCCAAATATTTTTTGTTTTTTAAACTGCTCTTCTAAGGTAGATGCTGACAATAAAGTTTTTCCTGTTTTATCATCAATTACTTGGGCATAAATATTTTGATTGGAGCGATACACTGAAAGTCTTGGCCTATCTAAAGAATTTTTCTTTAAATTAGAGCGATTTCGTTCCTTTCTTCTTATATACAATTCTCTATGTTTATGTAACATACCCAATCCTTATTTCTTTTTACCTTCTTTTCTTCTAATATATTCGCCCTGATAGTTTACTCCTTTACCTTTGTATGGTTCAGGTTTTCTTAAAGATCTAATCTCAGAAGCAAACTGTCCTACCCTTTGTTTATCTGCTCCGGAAATTAATATTTCAGTAGGCTTAGAACATTTTACAGAAATATCTTCCGGAATTCCCACCTTTATGTCATGACTATATCCCAGTTGAAGTTGAAGAACACCAGAATCAACTGAAGCTCTATAACCAACTCCGCTAACTTCTAAAGTTTTGCTAAAACCCTCCGATACTCCTTTAACCATATTATTAATAATAGTTCGAGTCATTCCCCAATAGGAGGTTGATATTTTTTCATCTAAAGGTTTTACTTCTAAATATTTATCAGAATGCTTAATTTCTATCTCCTTAGCTATTACCTTTTTTAATATTCCCAGTTTACCCTTAACAGAAACAGTCTGTCCTTCTATAGATAACTCTACATCGTCCGGAATTGATATTGGATTTTTTCCTATTCTTGACATTGTTTCTCCTTAAAAAACACTACATAAAACTTCGCCACCAATGTTTTTTTGGCGCGCTTCATGGTCCGTCATAACTCCTCTGGAAGTAGAGACTATCGATATTCCCAAACCCCCATAAACTCGATCTAAACCCTTACTAGAAGAGTAGTTTCTCAAACCAGGTTTAGATTTTCTTCTTATTTCTTTAATTACAGACTTCCCATCAAAATATTTGAGTTCTATAAAAATTATATTCAAACCTTGATCATTTTTTTTACTGTTAAACCCTCTAATAAATCCTTCTTTCAATAAAACATCTAAAACTGAAGTCTTGAGGTTTGAATAAGGACACTCTACAACTAGTTTTTTTGCAGTAATCCCATTTCTTATTCTTGTTAACATATCTGCTAAAGGGTCTGTCATTGTCATTTTAAATTCCTTACCAACTTGCTTTTGTCATACCAGGGACCTGCCCCTTAGATGCTAGAGTTCGAAGAGCTATCCTGCTCATAGCTACTCTCCTGTAATACCCCCTTGGTCTCCCAGTGACTTCGCATCTATTTCTAATTCTAATTTTAGATCCATTACGAGATAAAGCAGCTAACTTAATTACAGCTTTGAATCTTTCTTCTTGAGAAGTATCCTTATTTCTAATTAATTCTTTAAGAGCTAGGCGTTTTTTTTGATATCTAGCTACCATAAGAGTTCTTCTTTTATTTTTTTCTATTGCACTTTGCTTAGCCATACTTTTTTACCTCTTTAATTATCTTTTTCTTCATTATTTGAAGCGTTTATTTCTTCTTTAGAAACATCTTGATTATCAGCATTTTCTTCTTTTTTCGCTTCTTTGGGTGTTTCCTCTTTAAATGGAAAATTAAATTTTTTTAACAATGCCAAACCTGCTTCATCAGTTTTTGCTGTAGTACATATTATTATATCCATTCCTCTTATTGCATCTACATCATCATAGTTTATTTCTGGA
Source organism: uncultured Rhodospirillaceae bacterium (assembly GCA_964624655.1). Lineage (GTDB taxonomy): Bacteria > Pseudomonadota > Alphaproteobacteria > TMED109 > TMED109 > CAZUXH01. The sequence goes on from CAZUXH010000028.1 coordinate 13,210, forward strand.
AAAACTATTTGTTCTTTAATTCCTAAAGCATAATTTCCTCTCTTATCAAAGCTTTTTGTACTTATACCATGAAAATCTCTAACTCTTGGTAATGATATATTAATTAATCTATCAAGGAATTCATACATCCTCTCTTTTCTTAAGGTTACTTTACACCCAATATTCATACCTTCTCTAAGTTTAAAAGTAGCAACAGACTTGCGAGCTTTTGTAGGTATAGGCTTCTGACCTGAAATTTGGGTTAAATCTTTGAGAGCGCCATCCACTTTACCTCTATCAGATGCGGCTTCGCCTAAACCCATATTTAAAACTATTTTATCTAATCTAGGCACCTGATTTACATTATTCAAAGACAACTCTTGCATTAATTGCTTTTTAATTTGCTTTTCATATAGGTCTTTTAATCTTGCTGTCATTTTTTACAAATCCAATTAATCTATTAAATCACCAGAACGTTTTGAAAATCTAACTTTTCTTCCATCTTCCAAAAATTTATATCCTACCCTCGTTGCTTTACTATCTTTAGGATCTATATGAGCAACATTGGAAATGTGAATTGATAATTCTTTGTCTATTATTCCACCTTGAGAGGTTTGGCTTGGAGCAGTATGGCGTTTTACAATATTTACACCTCTAACTAAAACTCTATTATTTTTTGTAACAACAGACAAAATTTCCCCTGACTTTCCTTTATCTTTTCCATTAATGATAATTATTTTATCACCCTTTTTAAACTTCAAACGCGTAACCATCACAATACCTCCGGAGCAAGAGATATGATCTTCATAAAATTTTTCGCTCTTAATTCCCTTGTAACTGGGCCAAATATTCGGGTACCAATTGGCTCAAATTGATTATTGATTAGCACTGCAGCATTTTTATCAAACCTAATCGCGCTACCATCAACTCTCCTGATTTCCTTAGAAGTCCTTACTATAACCGCTTTATGTATATCACCTTTTTTTACTCTTCCTCTAGGAATGGCTTCTTTAACAGATACCACTATTACATCTCCTACAGCTGCATATTTTCTTTTCGATCCACCAAGAACTTTTATACATTGAACCTTTTTTGCACCCGAATTATCTGCAATATCTAATTTAGTTTCATTTTGTATCATAAGCTTTAAATTCCTCTATTTGCTTTCCTGTAATAGAGACCAAGATTTTTTCTTAGATATTGGTCTACATTCAATTATGCGAACCTGGTCACCAACTTTGCAAATATTTTTTTCATCATGAGCATGAAAATTATTAGTTTTTTTAATAGTTTTTTTATAAAGCGGATGTCTTACCCTTCTCTCTACTTTAACCACTATAGTTTTATCATTAGTGGCAGTAATAACTACCCCTTGTAAAATTCTTCTAGGCATCTTTTTTATTAACCTTTCTTTCTACTAATGAAGTATTAATTCTAGCAATATCTCTACGAATTTCTTTAATTTTGGAAGAATTCTCTAATTGTCCAGAAGATTTTTGAAATCTTAAGTTGAACTGTTCCTTCTTCAACAATAAAAGCTCACTATTTAGTTCGTCATCTGTTTTTTGTTTAATTTCAGAATACTTCATCACAGCCCTACTCTTCTAGATATAAATTTAGTTTTAAGAGGCAGCTTAGCAGATGCCAAATTAAAAGCTTCTCTAGCTAGATTTTCGGGGACTCCATCGAGTTCAAACATCACCCTACCGGGTTTTATCCTACAAGCCCAAAACTCTGGAGTACCTTTTCCTTTCCCCATCCTTACTTCTGTGGGTTTCTTAGAAACTGGAACGTCTGGAAAAACCCTTATCCATACTCGTCCTTGCCTTTTTATATGTCGAGTAATAGCCCTTCTAGCAGCCTCAATTTGTCTAGCAGTAATTCTATTTGGTTGAAGAGCTTTCATGCCAAAAGAGCCAAAATTCAAAACAGTACCGCCTTTTGCATTGCCATGAATTCTCCCTTTATGGGCTTTACGAAACTTTGTTTTCTTAGGGCTTAACATTATCTTGGAGCTCCTTGTTGATTACTTCTTGCTTCATCCATAGCACCAGGATCATTAGTCATAATTTCTCCTCTAAAAATCCATACTTTTACTCCACAATTTCCATAAGCAGTTTCTGCTGTAGCCTCTCCATAGTCTATATCGGCTCTTAAAGTATGTAACGGCACTCTTCCTTCTCTATACCATTCGATACGTGCAATCTCAGCTCCACCCAATCTGCCCCCCGTATTTATTCTTATTCCCTCAGCACCTTGTCTTATTGCTGCTTGAACAGCTCTCTTCATAGCCCTTCTAAAAGCTATTCTTTTTTCTAATTGCTCAGCAACACTTTCAGCCACTAATTGTGCTTCAATTTCTGGTTTTCTAATTTCTACTATATTTAATTGAACTTCGCCTTCAGTCATTGTAGCTAAGGTATTTTTTAGCTGTTCTATATCCGATCCTTTTCGCCCAATAATCAATCCAGGTCTAGCAGTATAAAGAGTAATCCTTGCAATCTTAGTAGGTCTTTCAACTGTAATTCTACTCACTGCTGCTCCTTTTAGCTTCTTCTTTAAAAACTCTCTTATTTTTAAATCTTCTCTCAATAATTTAGTATAAGAATTACCCGAAGCATACCAACGAGAATCCCAAGTTCTATTGATACCGACTCTAAGTCCTATTGGATTAACCTTCTGCCCCATTAGTTTCCTCCTTTTTTTCAGAAACAACTATAGTTAAATTACTAATAGGCTTTTGTATTCTTCCTCCTCTTCCTCTAGCTCTAGGACGAAATCTTTTCATTACTAAGCCTTTTCCAACATAGGCTTGATCTACCAAAAGCCTATCAATGTCTAAGTTATGATTGTTTTCAGCATTTGCTATAGCTGATTGTAAAACTTTTTTAACATCTTTAGAAATTCTCCTCTTTGAAAACTGCAACTGAATCAATGCTTCCGAAACGTCTAAACCTCGAATAGATTGTGCAACTAAATTAAGCTTTTGAGCACTCGACCTAATAGATTTAGCAAAGGCAATAGCACTATTTTCTTGCAATTTTTTTTGAGATTTTTCCTTTCCCATATTTTAACCTTTTTTAACTTTCTTGTCGGCTGTATGACCATAATATGTTCTAGTTGGAGCATATTCTCCAAGTTTTTGACCCACCATCTCTTCTGTAATAAACACCGGAATAAACTTCCTTCCATTATGGACAGCAAAATTCATACCTACAAATTGAGGAATAATAGTAGACCTTCTAGACCAAGTTTTAATAGCTTGCCTAGATCCAGATTTTGATGCCTCCTGAACCTGTTTCAAGAGAAATCCATCTACAAAGGGTCCTTTCCATATTGAACGTGCCAAAATTTTTTCTCCTTACTACTTTCTTCTTCTTATAATTAACTTATCTGTTCTTTTATTTTTTCTTGTTCTTTTGCCTTTGGTTGATACACCCCAAGGAGTTACAGGATGTCGTCCCCCAGAAGTCCTACCTTCTCCTCCTCCATGAGGATGATCAACAGGGTTCATAACCACTCCCCTGACATTTGGTCTTTTCCCTAACCATCTTGATCGGCCAGCTTTACCCAAATTAATATTTTGATGATCTTCATTTGAAACAATTCCTACAGTTGCTCTACACTCCGCTCTTATTAATCTCTGTTCTCCAGATTGAAGTTTAATGATTGCATAACCTCTATCTTTTCCTAAAAGTTGCGCATATGTTCCTGCAGATCTTGCTACTTGACCACCTTTTCCAATTTTTAACTCTATATTGTGGATTATTGTACCTACTGGCATGTTTTTTAAAGGCATGCAATTTCCCGGTTTAATATCCACTTTGTCTCCACTTAACACAATATCACCTTCATTTAGCTTGTTGGGTGCAATAATATATGAAATTTTTTCATCTTTATATTTTATTAACGCTATAAAAGCCGATCGATTTGGGTCATATTCTACTCTTTGAACTTTCGCTTCGATATCATCATGCCTTCTTTTAAAATCTATAATTCTATATCTTTGTTTATGTCCCCCACCTCTTTGCCATGCAGTAATACGTCCGGTATTATTTCTACCTCCTGTTTTAGATTTTCCATGCGACAAAGATTTTTCTGGGTTTCCTGAATAGAGCAAGGACTTATCGATGGAAACTAATTGTCTTCTTGATGGAGAAGTAGGTTTATATTGCTTTAATGGCATATTTAAACTCCAGTTGACAAATCAATTGATTGTCCCTCTGCTAAACTAACAATAGCTTTTTTGATGCTTGACCTTTTTCCTTTTACACCCCTAAAGATTTTATTTTTTCCCTTAATATTTATAGTGTTAACTTTTGTGACTTTAACACTATAAAG
>CAZUXH010000029.1:0-17328 GCA_964624655.1 uncultured Rhodospirillaceae bacterium
ACCGATTGCGTTTTCACTTTTTTCTCCAAGTATTATAATTATATAATTAATCATATTTTTATAATTTTACAATATAAGTTAATTAATAAATAGCAAAATTAAGCCTATAATAGCTATTATTCCAAATATCCAATACCAATATGGTAAATAATATTTTCTTTCTATTTTATTGTCTTCAGTCGTATTTAAGTTAGCTGATTCATTGTTTTTTGATGGATCTTCACTAACTAAACTACAAAAACTAATAAAAAAATCATCAGCAGTTTTTTTGACAATTCCTCCTACTAATCTAGAACCAAGTTGTGCTAGTTTACCTCCTACCTGTGCAGAACCTTCATAACTTAAAGTAGTGTGATTAGAAGAAGTAACTTCTGTAAGATTCACCTTTACACTCCCTTTTGCAAATCCTGCAGCTCCTCCTTTACCTTCTCCAGAAATAGTATAGGTATTTGGAGGAGAAATATCGGAAATTGTCACTAAGCCACTGAATGTAGCTGAAACAGGACCTATTTTAGCCTTAACCTTTGCGCTAAATACATTTTCCGAAGATTTTTCTAGATATTCACAGCCTTTAATAGATTTCTTAAGAATTTCTGGATTATTAAGAGCTTCCCAAACAACTTCTTTTTTTGCTGGAATATCATATTTACCAGCTAGATCCATGCCTTACTAGTTACCCATTGATTTCATAAAAGCTATTACATTTGCCCTATCTTCAGGTTTTTTTAATCCAGGAAATATCATCTTAGATTTTTTAACTAAGCCCTTAGGGTTTGCAAGCCATTGATCCAGATTTTCTTCTTCCCATGTTCCTGCTTCTTCTGCGTATTTTTTTAGGGCTTTGGAATACTTCATTCCTTCAACAGCCGCAATTTTATTACCTACTATTCCCCATAAGTTAGGTCCTAATCTCTTTTTTCCACCTTCATCTATAGAATGGCAAGCTTTACATTTTCCAAAAACTTTTTTTCCTGCATCAACATCTTGAGAAAACGATGAATTAAACGGAAAAATAAATAGAGTGAAGATTAAAGTAACATTTAAAAGTATATTTTTCATATATAGCCATCCTTCTGTTTATTTTTAATTTTAATTTAACAATTTTTTTATCTATTACAAGATAACTTTGTAAAAATTTATTCACATTTCTGTTTGCATTCCTCTAAAGGTAATCTTCTAGTAATCCAGCCTGTTTTTTCTCCATCTCCAACCATTCCCTCAGCTATATTTGATATATTTATGTATCCCTCTTCTTTTAAAATTTCCATTGTTGCATTGGATCTACCTCCTGATTTACAAATTACAGCTGCAGCAATATTTTTATCAGGACCTAGTATTTTTGTAATATCTTCTATAAAGTTTTTTCTAATTTTAAAAATCGGATTAAGCATTTGTACTAAATGTACTCCAGGTATAATTCCAGTTTCTTCCCATTCACTTTTATTTCTTACATCAATTATTATTATTTTATTTTCTTCATAAAGTTTATTAGCTTCTATAGAGCCAATATCATTAGCAAAAAGTGATTTAAAAGAAAAGGATATAAAAATTATAAAGGAAATGATTTTAAAAATTTTAATCATGATCTAGTCCAAGAGTGCATTTGGAAGCCACATTACCAATTCCGGAAAAAGTATTATAGCTGTTAATCCAACTAGTTGAAGCAAAACAAAAGGTATTATTCCTTTGTATATCATTTGTATTTTTATATTCTTAGGTGCAACTCCTTTTAGATAAAACAGTGCAAAACCAAAAGGAGGAGTCAAAAACGAAGTCTGGAGATTTACTGCAATTAAAACTGCTACCCACGGAACAACCATTGCTTGATCAATATGACTTCCAAAATCAAGTGTCGCAATAATGGGGAAAAATAGAGGAAGCACTATAAGTGTTATCTCTACCCAATCAAAAAAGAAACCCAGTAAAAAACACATTCCCATAAGAAGAAACAGTATACCCCAAGAACCTAATCCCATGGCTTCAACAAAATGATGAATAAGGTCATCTCCTCCAAGAGATCTGAAAATATATGAGAACGCGGTAGCACCAACAAATATTCCAAATATCATAGCACAAGTTAAAGCGGATCGTTCAGTAACACTTTTTAAAACTTTACCAGTTAACCTTTTGTTAAATAAAGCTAATATAATTGATCCTAAGGCACCAACACCTGCTGCCTCTGTTGGAGTAGCTACTCCAGCAAAAATAGAACCAAGAACTAAAAAGATTAGAAAAATAGGGGGAATAAACGATCTAAATATCATTATCCAGAGTTCTTTTGTATTTTTAGGCCCCATACTATCCGGTAGAGGAGGAGCTAGTGTAGGGTTAAATTTGGTCCTTAAGTATATATACGTCATATAAAGCAAAGCTAAAACTAATCCTGGAATTATGGCAGCAATAAATAGAGTTCCCACAGAAATTGATAGCAAGTCTGCCATTATTACTAACATAATTGAAGGAGGAATTAGTATCCCTAGTGTCCCTGATGCAGCTATAGTTCCTGTAGCTAAAGAGGGGTTATATTGACGTTCTAACATTACGGGTAATGCTAATAGAGTCATCATAACCACTGAGGCTCCAATTATACCTGTAGTAGCAGCCATTATTGTTCCCATAATTGTAACAGATAAAGCAAGGCCGCCAGGAGTTCTTCTAAGAAGCACTTGTAAACAGTGAAGTAAATCATTAGCCACTCCACTTCTTTCTAACATAGTACCCATAAATATAAACATTGGGACAGCGACTAAGAGTAAATTTTCACATACACTTCCCCAAATTCTTCCTATGATAAGAAAGAATTGTATAAAACTAAATACATCATACTGAATACCCAAAAAACCAAAGCCTAGTCCTACTCCACCTAGAACAAAAGCAACAGGAAAACCACTAAAAAGCAAAATAGCTAGCGCTAAGAACATAAAGATAGGAAGTAAAGTAACAAAATCCATTATTATTGTTCTCCTGCTTCAGTTTGTTTTTTTAGTTCTTCAGTCGGGTCATGTAATTCTGGAGAAATTGATTGTGCATAATCAAAAGTTTCTTTATCGTTATTCTTTATACTCAAAAGATATGCGATATTTCTTAGTAAAACAGCTATTCCAGCCAACCATAAAAAACTCATACCTAGTGGTATAAAAGATTTAATAATCCATCTATGAGATAAGCCGGTCATAGCGGCAGAAACTTCTCCTGATACAAAAGATCTAGAGACAAAGTTCATTCCAAAATATATTACCAAACCTGTGTAAGGAAGAACAAATAATAAGACTCCGATTACTTCTAGCCAAGCCTTAGTTTTTATAGAAAAGCGTTCCCTTATAATCTCAATTCTCACGTGAGAATTTTTGAGATAACCATATCCAAGTGCTAGTAAAAAAAGAGCAGCATGAAGATGCCATTCCATTTCTTGTAATTTTGTAGATCCGAGGACAAAGAATCTTCTCGAAACTATATCAAATATTATTATAGCAATGAGTGGTATTGCACACCACGCGCCAATTTTACCTGCGAAAGATAAAAATGCATCTAACTTATTACTTAAGCTTAAAAAAAGTTTTGCCTTACTAGGGGCTAGATTTTTTACAGACGTGGGCATTACATCTCCCTTAAATTACTATGATGAAGAATTCTAAATTAATCTAAAAGAGTTTTATACTGTTCCACCAAAAATATCAAATGTATCAAATTGTTTTTTTAGAATGTTTTTAGAATTTATGTCTAGCCATCCTTCTATGGCAGTAGCATAAACATTTCTGAAGTCAGTTGTAAATTTTAAATTATCTCCATCATCTAAGCCATTCTTTAAGTCAGGGATAGTTCCGTAATGACCACCCTTTACATTGTGACCTATTATAAACATAGGTCCAGCGGCTCCATGGTCTGTTCCCAGACTAGTGTTTTCGGGAACTCTTCTTCCAAATTCAGTCATTACTAATAATATTACCTCTTCTGCTTTACCAATTCGATCTATATCTTCCATAAATCCTCTTATTGCATCTGAAGCATATGAAAGAAGTCTCCTATGAAGATTTGCTTGGTGAACATGGGTATCAAATGCATTATCTCTAAAGGAAGTATAGTATAATCTTGAAGGCATATCATGTTCTATAAGTGCTGCAATTTTATCTAAGTCGGTAGGAGCTATTCCATAGTCAACCTGTCTTTTATAATCATTCCAAGCAGTGCTTATTAAGCTTGACGAATCATTTGCTCCAGCACTTAGTTGTAATAAAAAGTCGTGAGTTTTATTTACAGCTTTTTGTCCTTCTGAAACACCAATGTTACTTAATAATTGTTTTTGAGTATCAAATCCTTGTCTTTGAAATCTATTGGGATCATCAAAAACTATAGGCACATGATTTTCTGATCTAACAGCTAGGGACTGAGATTTATCAACGTTTATTAATAGATTTTTATATGTGTTAGGAGCCATATTGTCAGCTAATCTACCTAGCCAACCATACTCTTCTCCACTATTAGGAGCTGCCGTATGCATATAGTTCATAGAAGTAAAATGAGAAAAAGAGGGATTTTCATAACCACATCCATGAAATATTGCCATTTGACCATCTTTGAATAAACGTTCTAAACCAACTATGCCTGGATTAAAACCAAAGTGATCGTCTATAATTAGCAAATCTTCTTTTTTAATTCCCAAGTTTGGACGATGTTTATAATACAAATCATCTCCGTAAGGAACAATAGTATTTAGCCCATCATTGCCACCTGATAATTCTAATACAACAAGTATCTTATCAGAAATATTAGCTTTATCATTATTAGATAAGGCTAAATTAAAAGGTATCAAAGATGCTAAAGTGCTAGCAACTGAGTTTTTTAAAAAATTTCTTCTATTCATATTACCCTCTCTATCCTAATTGATATTCTGGTTCACTTAAAATTAAATGTAATACTAATCTTAATGGATCTTCTAGATAGCTTTCGCTTTCTAATAAATCATTAGAGCCTAATGTAGAATTTAAAAAGTCTATTAATTTTGATCTTTTTTCATTTGATATAGGTACGCTTAAAAATCTATTTAACAAATAGTCAACGGCTCCTTCACTTCTAGTTATACCTTCTTTTAATACCATTTCAGAAAGATTCATTTTTGCTGCAATTCTTTTTATAGGCTTAACTTTTTCAATTGCCATTTGCCAACCTCTATAGGAGCCATAACGAGTATTAAAGTCTTCATCTCTATCTGCCATCATGTTGCTTTCTGATTGCATCATTGTGTCGTCACCGCCTAGAGACTCATTGCTGGCTAATGTTGCTGTGGTGATATCAGATCCAGCTCTTATATATTCATGCATCCTAATAATATATGGGTCAGCAGAATGTATATCATAAGCTACAAAGTCAATTTCAGGGTATAAGAAAGAACGAATAAAATTACCTCTTTCCATTAATAAGCCAGGAGTTATCCAGCTTTTTCCTCCTGCCCAACCGGCTACGGTAGGAGGCCAGAATAAGGTCTGTCCCATCATTGAAGAAGCTTCATTGAAATCAGGTACTCCTGGCATCTCATGTAGACCCATTTTTTTGTATGTATTAACAATTAATACAACTGGTGACTTAATGTGTGTTCCTATTGAATTTGAAGAATAAAAATCTTTAGATAAAAAGATAGTTCTAAGTAAAGGCTTAATCTCGTAATTATTTTCTCTAAATATTTTTGCTAATTCTTCAATAGTGTCTTCAGCGTAATACTCACTAACAAATTCTTTATATATTTTTCTAACCAGAAATTTGGAAGCCGCTTCTTGTTTAAGTAATATATCTATTATGTCTATCCCATCAAAATTACCAGTAATAGAAAGTACTGTTTTTTCTTCAGTATCATGCTGGTCTTTATTTACTATAAATTCTAAGTCGTTTGTATTCCAGCCAGTAAAAGCTCTTGCTGCTTCTCTTATGTCTTTCTCAGAATAATTTCCATCTCCTAAGGTAAATAATTCCATAATTTCTCTTGCAAAGTTTTCATTTGGTGCTCCTTTGATATTTTGTCCAGCATCAAGAAAGTAGAGCATTGCAGGGTCTTTTGCGGTAGCAATTAGTAATTCTCTAAAATTTCCGGTGGCATGCTTTCTAAAAGTAGCATTTTGAAGCTTCATTTTTCTATAATCTCTTACTTTAGCTTCGCTGTTTGAAAAGTGATTATGCCAAAAGAGAGTCATTTTTTCTTCTAAAGGTCTAGGGCTAGTTAACATTCTTCCAGCCCACCAATGGGAAAGCCTTCTCGTTTCCAACATACTTGCCCTTAACCAATAAAAGAATTTGTTAACTATAGGTTGCATTCTTCTATTACCGGAAGGTTTAACCTTTATACCAAGTGCTTCACCAGTATCTTTAGCAAGTTGTGTTGTAGCTGGCCTACTAGGAGGAAAATTAATAAGGCCCGGATCGTGTATATCTGAATCAATGAAAACTTCTAGATTGTCTGTAGAAATATTTTCATAATTCACTAAATAGTTTACAGCTCCATTCACACCAAGTTTATATATTTTTTCTATATCATTTGGGGTCCCACCAAATCCAGCTCTTTCAAGTAAATGTCTTGCTTTTTTAAAATCCCAGTCTTTTTCTGATAAATTTTCTAAGCTTCCTACCCAATTATCTTTGTCATTAGCGGCATGAGAAAAAGAATAGAAATTTATGCAAAGTAATGTTGCAAAAAAAACTAATTTAAAACCTCTTCGAATAAATGTTTTAATCGACATCCACTAAATCCCCCGATAATTCAATTGATTAACTTTATAGTATAATATAAGTAATCTTGTGATGTTATACAACAAATTATTAAATGGTAAAAATTACCAAGAAACAATAAATAAAAAAAGATATTTTTTTTTATTAATGTTTGTGCTTTGTTTGGGCTATACACTTAGTCAATTTTTAAGGACGTCTATTGGAGTTTTAGCTCCGGAATTGATGAATAATATTAATTTATCTCATGAAAATATGGGATTTTTGGGTGGAGTTTTTTTTCTATCATTTGCATTGTTCCAAATTCCCTCAGGAATTTTATTGGATAGATTTGGTCCCAGAAGAGTTATGAGCATTGTAATTCTGCTCGCCTTTCTAGGCTCAGTGATTTTTGCAATGTCTGATAGCTATCAAGGTTTATTAATAGCTCGAATTTTTATGGGATTAGGTTGCTCTATTTGTTTGATGGGGTCATTGGTTTTAATTACTATGTGGGCTCCATCAAATTTTTCTATACTTGCTGGGACCATACTAGCGATTGGAGGGTTAGGTGGCCTACTAGCAACTACTCCTCTTTCAATTTTATCAGAATTGCATGGATGGAGAAGTGCTTTTTGGATATCAGCCTCCATTACTTCCCTAATAGCTATACTTTATTATTCTATTATAAGAGATAGACCAAGTGTTTTGAGTAAAGATAAAATTAATAAAAGTAAAGATAATGCAAATATACTAAAAGTTATTAAGCAAAGAGATTTCAAGTTTATGGTTCCAATGTCTTTGATGAGCTACTCTGCTTTAGTAGTAGTTTTAGGATTATGGGGCGCTCCTTATTTAAAAGATGTTCAAGGTTTAAACGTAGTCGAAAGAGGACAAGTATTAATGTTAATGGCTATCAGTTGGAATATTGGTTCTTTTATTTTTGGCTATCTAAACAGAATTCTAGGTGGATATAAAAGAGTAGTAATATTTGGTGCTATAGGTACAATTTTATGCTTAATTGTGTTATCTTTTATACCAGAATTAGAAAAAGAATTTTTATATATATTTTTTTGTATTTTTGGATTTTTTGGAGCTTTTAGCGTAGCTCTACTTGCTCATTACCAATCTTTACATGATAAAGAAAATATGGGGAAAGCCTTAACTACTGCAAATTTTTTTAATTTTGGAGGAGTTTTTTTAATGCAATGGATTTCTGGGAAAATTATTTATTATGTAAATGGGGGATTATTAATAGCATCTAAACAGTCTTACATTTGTGCTTTTATATTTGTAGCTTTTTGTCTTTTTATTGCTTTAATAATATATATGTTTTCTAATGAAGAAAAAATTACACAGGAGTAAGTTATGAATGACATTATAAATTGTAAAGCTGCAGTCTTGTATGATATGTCAGCTAAAAGACCATATTCTGAAACTAAACCTTTAAAAATAGAGAATATTGAGCTAGACCCTCCTGGATTTGGTGAAGTATTAGTTAAAGTTAAAGCGGCTGGCTTATGTCATTCAGATTTATCCGTGGTAAAAGGAAAAAGACCCAGGGCTATGCCTATGGTTTTAGGTCATGAAGGTTCAGGACTACTAGAAAAATTAGGTGCGGGTGTAAAAAATTTAGAAGTTGGCGATCATGTTGTATTTGTTTTTGTAGCTTCTTGTGGGTCCTGTATTGCTTGTAAGGAAGGTCGTCCAGCATTGTGTGATCCTGCTCTAGCTGCAGCGGGAAAAGGCACACTGTTGTCAGGACAAAAAAGGATGAAATTGAATGGTGAATATATTAATCATATGGTAGGGGTTTCTTGTTTTTCTGAGTATACAGTAGTTTCTACAAATTCATTAGTAAAAGTAGAGAAACAATTGCCTTTGGATGAAGCAGCATTATTCGGATGTGCTGTAATCACTGGAGCTGGAGCCGTTTTTAATACTGCAAAAATTAGAGTCGGATCTACGGTAGCAGTAGTAGGCTTAGGAGGTACGGGTTTGGCTGCAATAATGGGAGCTAAAGCTGCTGGAGCATCAAAAATAATAGGAATAGATATTCTTCAAGAAAAGATGGATTTTGCTAAACAATTAGGTGCTCAACAAGTATTTAACGCAGAAGATAGTTCAGTAGTTGAAAAAGTTAAAAATTTTATTGCTAATGGTGTCGATTATAGTTTTGAGTGTGTTGGATCAGAGAAATCAATGGAATTAGCATATAAAATTCTCAAGCGAGGAGGTACAGCAGTATCATCTGGATTATCGCATCCAGATAAATCCTTTTCTATTCCACATGTCGATATGGTAGCAGGTGAAAAAACTATTAAGGGTTCTTTTTTAGGAAGTTGCGTGCCCGACAGAGATATTCCTGCATATATAGATTTATACAATTCAGGCAATATGCCTGTGGATAGACTAATGAGTGATCATATTGATTTAGAAGAAATAAACGAAGGTTTTGAAAAATTGTCTGCTGGTGCTACGGTTAGGCAAGTAATAATGTTTAAATAGGACTTTGCTATGGATACTGAAGAGTTAAAAGCAAGACAAGATTTGGCGGCTGCATATAGATTGGCAGATTATTTTGGGTTTTCTGAGGGAATTGATAATCATTTATCTTGTTCTGTCCCTGGTAAGGAGGACCAATATCTTCTAATTCCTTATGGTTTACATTGGTCTGAGGTAAAAGCCAGTTCATTGGTAATTGTGGATGGTAAAGGTAACAAAATTTCAGGAGAAGGTTATATAGAGCCTTCAGCATTTTTGATTCATGGAGCTGTTCATGAAGCATGTAAAAAAAATAAATGTGTTATGCATACTCATATGGAATCAGCTTTAGCTATTTCTATGTTAGAAAAAGGAAGATTGTTGATGGCGGATCAAAATGCGGTTAGATTTTTTGGAAGAGTTAATTATTTAGATGAATATGAAGGAGTAGTTTTAGATAAAGGTTTAGCTGAGCCTATGGGTAGATTGTTGAAAGATGCTGATATACTTTTTTTAGCAAATCATGGTGTAATAGTTACAGGTAATAATATTTATGAGGCATGGGAATCTCTATATTTTCTTGAAAAAGCTTGTAGGGCTCAAATTCTTGCAGTATCACAAGGACAACCTATAAAGTTGATTTCAGAAAAAGTTGCTAACAAAGTAAAAATACAAATTGAGGAAGAAAATAAAAGTAATTCAGCTAACTCATATTGACATTTTGAAGCTCTAAAGCGACTATTAGTTAATAATGGAAATGAAAGTTTTATGGATTAGATTAAGCTTTCTTTTTCTTTTTATTTTTAACCTGAGATTCTATAGGTAAACTATTGAATGGGAAAGGTTTTTGTTCGCTTCTATAGCAAATATAATCAAGAATTTGAGTCAAATAAGAAATGATCCTCCAGTTTAGGTTTGCTAGACGTGCATTAGGAATACCTTCTATTAAGTGAAATCCAAACTGAATAACAGCTAAGGCTAGAATGGGCCATATTAGAAAGTATGCTAAGAAGCCATATCCAAGCATAAAGAGAAGTCTTATGAGTGCAGGATTAAAATCTGTTACCTTCATGTTCAAATTTACTTTATTTTTTTTCAATTTATTTGCCGTTTGTTAGTATTTCATAATGGAAAAAAATTACATAAAAAGCAATAGTGAAAATTTTTATTTTGCTTTAAATCTTTATCCTTGAGATTCTTCTCCTTTAGTGTATTATAAAAATGTATTAACTTACTAATTAATTTTTTTTCTGGGGGAGAATAAAATGACAAAAAAAGTTAGTAGAAGAACCTTTATCCAAGGTTCTGCAACGGCTGGTGTTGCTGTAGGTGCTAGTTCCGTTGTAATTAACACAAATGAGTCGTGGGCGCTAAGTACTGAGGTATTAAGTTCAGATACTGCTCAGTCTCTTCTTGCAATGGCAAGGCACTTATATCCTCATGACTTTCTAGGTGATCAATATTATGCACAAATTGTTTCTGATTTGGATGAGCAAGCAAAGAGCGATTCTTCTCTTGCTGAAAAATTAGAAAATGGTGTGAAAGAACTTAGTAAAGTTATTGAAGGAGATAGAACCTATAACATATCCTTTAAAGATCAATCATCTGGTCTTCAACTACAAAATTTAAAAAGAATAGATGGTAATGATTTTTTTGAAACTGTTAGAGGAGCTACAATGAATGGCCTTTATGGAAATCCAAGAGTGGCAGCATTTTTTGGATGGGAAGGTTCTTCAGTTGAACATGGCGGATATATCAATCGTGGTTTTGATGATATCGGCTGGTTGCCAAAGAAATAAGGGAGAGATAAAATGGCGAAGACTTTTGATAAAAATGATGACAGCGTAGTTGTTATTATAGGATCAGGTGCTGGCGGAGGAGTGCTAGGTAACGAATTAGCACAAAAGGGTGTGAATGTTGTTTGTCTCGAAGCTGGTAAAAGATTTACTTTAGATGATATAGAAAATGACTGGAATACTATGTTTGGTAGACTGAGTTGGCTTGATGCTAGACAAGGTACTGGTGATATGCTTGCTGGATTACCATTATGGGTATGTAAAACGGTTGGTGGAACTACTGTTCACTGGGCTGGAGCCAGTTTGCGTTTTCTTGAACATGAATTTAAGACTAAATCCGTTTATGGAAACATCGCAGGTGCTAATCTTCTAGATTGGCCAGTGGATTTACATGAAATGGAACGTTTTTACTCTATGGCTGAAGATAAAATGGGTACTACTGGTACTCATGGAATTCCTAGGTTGCCTGGTAATAATAATTTCCAAGTAATGGAATATGGTGCTACGGCTTTGGGTTATCAAGACGTTCATACAGGAAACATGTCAATTAACTCTGAACCTAGAGATGGTCGTCCAGGTTGTCACCAAATTGGTTTTTGTATGGCAGGATGTGCAATAGGAGCTAAATGGTCAGCATTGTATACTGAAATACCTGCAGCGGAAGCTACAGGGCGTTACGAAATTAGACCTGAATCTATGGTATTAAAGATTAATCATAACAAAGAAGGTAAAGCAACTGGTGTTGTTTATGTTGATGCGGATGGAAATACGCATGAGCAAAAGGCTAGGGTAGTAGCTATAGCTGGTAATGCGGTAGAAACTCCTAGACTACTTCTTAATTCAGAGTCCAATATGTTTCCAGATGGAATGGCTAACTCTTCTGGCCAGGTGGGTCAAAATTTCATGCGTCATATGACAGGTACTGTTTATGCAACCATGCCTGGTGCTGTTCACTGGGATCGTGGAACACAAATGGCAGGAATTGTTATGGATGAAGTTAAGAATGATCCTAACAGAGGTTTTGCAGGTGGATACTATATGCAAACCTTACCTGGATTTGGACTGGGTTGGTATGCAAATAATGTTGGAGCTATGTCTGTGGATTCTCCTGGAAAATGGGGAAAAGCATATGCTAGCGAAGTAGTAGAAAACTATAGAAATATGGCTGGTATGTGGCTTGTGGGTGAAGATATGCCTCAAGAGAAAAATGGTGTAACTTTGCACGGTTCTGATAAAGATCAATATGGCTTACCTGTTCCAGTAGTAAACTTTGAAGATCATGCGAATGATGTAGCTATGAGAAACCATGCGTTCAAGGCAGGTAGTGCTGTCTATCAAGCTGGTGGTTCTAAGAAGCAATATCAATTGCCTCCTTTCCCAAGTACTCATAATATGGGAACTTGTAGAATGAGTGAAAATCCTCGTGATGGGGTATGTAATTCTACAGGGGCAACTCATGACATCTCAAATGTATTTATTTCTGATGGAAGTCAGTTTACTACAGGGGCTGCATGTAATCCTACATTGACAATTGTGTCTTTGGCTATCCGTCAAGCAGAAAATATGGCGAATATGTTGAGTCAAAATACAATTTAGAAATAAATAAAAATTGTTAATTTAAAGGGCGCTAAACTTTACGTTTAGTGTCCTTTATTTTTACATTTTATTTACATTTTATATACATTTTTTTAATATACTCTTATCATCTTAATGAAATAAGAAATTTTCTTAGAGAATGTGTGGCTTTAAATAATCAGGATTAGGGAATATGTTAAAGGCTAGACCAAGTGATAGGCCTCCAATTCAAAAAAATGGTAAATTAAAAAATCGTATATCAAGGAATAAGTCTTTTAATTTTAATAAATTTGATTATAAGAAATTAATATCCCGCCTATTATTGTTTTCAATATTACTTTCTATTATCGCAGTATTTGTTGCTCCGTTATTCATTAATTTGCGTGTATGGAAGCCAGAAATAGTTGTATTATTAGAGGGTATTACGGATAAAAAAGCTTTTATAGATGGTGATGTTTCATTAAGTATTTTTCCTACCCCAGAAATAAGTGTGAGAAAAGTAAGACTAGTTAATGCAACAGGTAACTATGATAGAGATTTCTTAAAATTAGATGAAATAAGGGCGAATATAACTTTTGGTTCTTTAATTAGAGGAAAAGTTGTAGTTGAAAAGATAAAATTAAATGGTTTTGAACTTTTTTTAACTGAAAATAAAGATGGAAAACCTAATTGGATTGAAAGAGAAAATAAATTAAATCAAGAAGAATATCAATCTAGTACAGATAACAACTTGTCTTCAGAAACCTCTGATGTCTCTTTAAATTTTGAGAATGAAGGTTTTATAACTTTTGCAGATATAGAAATAAATGAATTTGAGTTTTCTAATGGTCTAATAATTTTTGAAAATAATATGTTTTCATTTGATTTGATTATAGAAGAATTAAAAATTCTTCCTACAGATGAAATAAATAATTTAATGACAGGTGTTTTAAATATTATGGGTGAGGAGATCACTCTGAGTTCAAATTTTATTCAAAATAAAAATGATATTTCACAATTAGATGGCTTAATCACTTTAAAGCATAAAAATGCATCAATTTTTCTTGATTTAGAAATTATTAGTTCAAATATCTATCCTGAAATACTCGGTGAATTTGAGCTCTCCTCAAAAAACTTTAGCAGTTTCCTTGAAAATTTAGAGATTAAGTCAATTGAAGCATTAAATTATCCTGTAAGATCTAATGGTAAGATCAAACTTTATTATGAAGAAGGGAACTATAATTATAATTTAGAGGATTTAATTTTGGGTTTAGGGGCTACAAATTATTCCGGTTATATAAGAGGAATTACAGGTGAAAAACCAAATGTTGAAATAGCTTTGTCTTCAAATTCTGTTGATCTAGAAAATATAGATTTTTATATAACAGAATACTTTCACTCTACTAATTCAGAAAAACCTAATGCAGAAAACGATTTAGAAGTAAAAAATATTGGATATTGGGATAAACTGCAAGGATCTTTTAAAATAACTTCTGGGACGGCTAAGTTATATAATTATCCTATAAGAGATTTGACAATTGATTTTAATAAAAAGGGAGATAATTATAATATTAAGAAGGCTTCAGCAGTTTTTCCTGGAAACACAAAAATTAATGTAAAAGGAAATTTTTCATCTAAATTAGAGGCTTTTGAAGGTAATATCATATTTGATACAGAAGACTTTAGATCTTATGCAAAATGGATAAATTTTAAAAAAATTAATTTCTTTCCTTCTAATAGAATAAGGTCGATGGGTTTTCAAAGTGAATTAGTTGTTAGGCCAGGAGCTAGCACTTTAGCTGGATTAAAAGGCTTTATGGATTCTTCTAAATTCTTTGGAGAAATGAGGTTTAGATGGGGAGAGGTAAATAATTTATCAGCAAGTCTTAATTTTGATAACCTTAATTTAGATATTTATAACCCTAACATAAACGAAATTTATCTAAATAATGCAAATGTTGACTCTCAAGCCATTGAAAAAATTAATTTTTCAGACTTGCTAGATTATAGTACGGAAATCGATTTAAATTTAAAAATAAGTAATTCTGTTTTGTATGGTAAAACTCTTGAAGGTTTGTCATATAGCGGAAACTTAAAAGATCAGAATATTAAAATAAATAATCTCACTGTTAATAATTTTGATGAATTGGGTATTACAAGTAGTGGTGAAATAAATTTTGCTAAAACTAATCCTGAATTTAATTTAAATCTTAAAATTTATTCAGATAATACAAAATTCTTAAATTATTATGGCTTGCCAAACAAATTACAAAATATTTTTTCTGGTAATTTTGAATCTAACTTAAAATTAAAAGGGACAAAAAACTCTATTAAATCTGATATTGAAAGCAAATTTGGAGATCTGGAGCTTTCTTATATTGGTAATATTAATTTTAAAGACTTCTTATTTCCTACCTTAAAAGGCGATATTTCTCTTAGGCATAGTAACGTCGGTGGATTTTTAGATAAAAAAATTGGAATTAAAAGTAGTTTGTTTAGTGGTGATGCTGAATTATTTGCTAAATTTTATTACGATATTAATAATTTTAATCTTGAAAAAATAGATTTTAGTAATAATGAGCTGAATTACAATGGTAGTGCTAAGATAAAACGTGATGAAAAGGAAGTTAATTATCAGTTGGATTTTAATTTTAATACAATGAAAATTGAAGATTTTCTATCATTTATGGATTTTACCAGTCTTTACAATTCAAAAGATATAAAACAAAGATCTACAAGTGGAAGCTTAAAGTTAGAAATAGAAAAATTCTTTTCTAAAAATATACGTCTTGATACAGTTAAAATTCATTCAATTTTAAATCCTAAAAATATAGAAATTAAAAATTTTAAAGCTGATTTATATGGCGGCTCTATTTCTTTTAGTAGTTCGATAGAATTTGCTGATACAATAATGACAAATTCTCAAGTCAAATTGTCTGGAGTCAATATTTCAGATTTATCAGAAAATTCTATGGGTTGGAGTTTAGTTAAGGGTAAAATTGATATGAAATCAAATATTCAATCTAATACAAAAAATTATGATCAAATTTTGTATAATATTAATGGAAAAGGAGATTTTGAATTAAAAGGTATTTTAATTGAAAATTTTAACCCTAATGCTTTAACCAAGCTATCTAATAAAACAAGTAGTAGTGATGTTGATACAGCTATTAAAGATATATATTTGCAAGGAAAAAGTAACATAAAAAATATCTCATCTAATCTTTTGATTGAAAATAGCGTAATGAAATATAATAATGTTCCTCTAATTTTTAATGAAGTTGATGGAGATATATCTGGAAACTTAGATTTTGTTAATAATCTTGCAGAATCAATAGTTGCTTTAGATTTAAAAGAAAATAGTAATATTGATCTTGAACTTATATTTTCTGGAAAATGGAATGATATAAAAAAGAGTTCAATAATTAAAAAATTTGGAGACCAAGAATTTGAAAACGAAAATATAAATGAATTGGTAGATGATTTTTCAGATGTTATGGATCAGCTTATAGTTACAGAAAATCAAAGTGTTGTTTTACAATCTAATGCTAATGTAAATAATAGTGATCCTTTAAACATACAAAATAGTTCAGAGCAAGAATATCCAGAAGATGCTGAATTAGAAATTAAGTTACCAAAATTTTTAGAAAAGGAAAAAATTTCATCGCCTTCATACACTATCTATTCTATAAGTTTATATTCTAAAAATAATAATATAATTAAACCTCAAAAGCCTACTCAAGAAGATTTGTTAGACAATGTTCTAGAAAGTATATTAGATTGAGAAATTTATTAATATTTTTTATAATAGAGTCTTAATTGTATGAAAGGAAACATAAAGATATGATTGAGTTGTTTACTGCTGCTACTCCAAATGGATATAAAGTTTCTATAGCTTTAGAAGAACTTAAAGTCGAATATAAATTTAAAAAAATAGATTTTACTACAGGAGAGCAAAAGGAGGATTGGTTTTTAAGGATTAATCCTAATGGAAGAATACCAGCGATTATTGATCACGATGTAGGAGGCTTAAGAGTATTTGAAAGTGGGGCTATATTAATTTATTTAGCTGAAAAATATGGCCGATTGATACCTAGTGATACTAAAGAAAGGACAGAATGTTTATCCTGGTTAATGTTTCAGATGGGAGGAATCGGTCCAATGCAAGGGCAAGCAAATGTTTTTGGTAGATATTTTGATGAAAAAATTCCAAGTGCGATTAAAAGGTATAGAAATGAATGCAGGAGATTATACTCTGTTTTAGATAACCATCTGGCAGAGAGGGAATGGATTTGTAATGATTATTCTATTGCCGATATAGCTAATTGGGCTTGGGTAAGAAGTTACAAGTGGTCAGAAATAGATATTTCTGGATTGCAAAATTTGAGATTATGGATGGATAGAATGCTTGATAGACCAGCTTGCATAAAAGGCTGTACTATTCCTCCTAGACAGGAAGATAGCAAACAGGTCAAATCTGCCAAGAGTATGATTCAAAAGTAAAAAATTACTGATATATATTAAATTTATCAAAAAAATCATTTCCCTTATTGTCTATAACAATGAAAGCTGGAAAATTTTTGACCTCAATCTTCCAAATAGCTTCCATTCCAAGTTCTGGAAATTCAATACAGTCAACTTTTTTGATATTATTCTTTGCTAAGAATGCCCCAGGTCCACCTATTGAACCAAGATAAAACCCATTAAACTTTTTACAAGAGTTTGCAACAATTTTTGATCTATTGCCCTTTGCTAACATAACTCTTGAGGCACCATGTTTTTGAAATAATTCCACATAGCTATC
>CAZUXH010000030.1:0-17105 GCA_964624655.1 uncultured Rhodospirillaceae bacterium
TAAATGATGGTAAATTTAAATTAAATAACCCAAAAAGGCTAGCTGAGAAAAGTAATATAATAATTAACATCAGTGCAATAAATATAGGTTGTTGAAAATGAATTCCCCAGCCTACGGAACCACCCATAGTTTTAATTATAATAGAAGTAATAGCCAAGATTAGAAAAGATACAATTATTCCAAGAGAAGTAGCTAAAAAATCATATTTTGATGTAATTTGTCCAGAGTTTTTTAAAGAAATAAATCTAGAAATTTTAATAGAAAGAACTGGAAGTACACAAGGCATAAAATTAAGAATAAAACCTGCAATTAAACTAATTATTACTATGATTAAAAAATTTCCTGTAAATTTTTTCTTAATATTTAAACTATCAAAAGAGTTAATACCTCCCGTAGAAAAATATACAATTAGTTTTTTATTTTCCATATAACTTTCTAAGTCTTCATCATCTGCAAGAAAATCAATACTTATTCTATTATTATCTAAATATTTAATACTTTTAATTTCATAAATTTTTAAAGCATCACCTTTTTCCTTCTCAACAAAGATATTTATTTCGTCCTTAGGCAAATCATATTTACTTTTAATTAATAAATTGAAATTATCTTCAGAAACCCAATTTAAATCTGATTCTGTAATGCCTACATCTATGTTTTTTACTGGAACATTAGATAATGCATCTTGCAAAACATCAAAAATATTATCTTTTAGGTTATCTTCTTTAGAAATTTTTACTGAAAAGTTAGTTTCCATAGGAATACAAATTGTTTTACAAACCTGAAATTTTAAATTGCCATTTAAAAAGATAGGCTCATCTAAATTTTTAAAAATTAATTTAATCGGAAGTACTACCTTATTGAGATATACATTAGAAATAAGATCCTCGGTTTCCTTTATTCTTGTAGGAAGAGGCCACTGAACTTCATAACTATAAATATTTTGTGATTGGGAAAAATTTATTTCCGGTGGCAAACCTGCATCACCAGGATTTTTCCAATAAATTTTCCACTCTGGTTCTAGTTTGAATTCTAAACCTACTTGCAGAGACTTATTTTCTATCAGTTTTTCAGTAGAGTACAAAAATTTTACTACTACCATATCTTCTTTAAAAATTTCCACTGATCCTGCTAAAGCAGAAGAAAATGTGGATAAAAAAATTGTTAAGAATTTAAGGTATTTAATTATATTTATAATATTTTTTAACAAAATATTTCCTGATTATAATATTAAAGTGTTGAATATTCTTTTGCTAATTTTGAATATAGCAGGTGATCTCTCCATACATCATTTATTTTCATACAATTTCTAATTAATCCCTCTTCTTCAAATTTCAATTTTACTAATAAATTTCTAGAAGAAGAATTTTCAGGCAAAGTAAAAGCTTGTATCCTATTTAATTTCATTTGATCAAATAAAAAAGGGAAAATTATTTCTAAAGATTCTATCATATAACCTTTTTTAGTGTGCTTTTCTCCCAACCAGTAGCCAATATTTGCTGTCTGCATTATTCCTCTTTGAACATTAGAAATATTAATTCCTCCCAATAATGTATTATCCTCAATATCAAAGCACAAAAAACTATAGCCTTGATCATTTGCTGATTTAATTTTTTGCATTTTCAATTGCCTCATATACGATGTCCTATTACAATCAGATAAATCCCAAAACGGTTCCCATTCTTTTAAAAATTTATAAGAATTTCTCCTTAAAGCAACCCACTCTTTCCAGTCTTTTCTTTTTGGAGATCTGATATAAACTCTAGAACCTAATAAATATTGATTAGGAAAGCGTCCAGCAATGCTTCTAGCTAATTTCCTTAGTCGGCCAGCTCTAAAGCTATTTATTTTCATTTTTCTATAATATCTAGTTGTCATTAGAACTTAATCTTTCACTTATAAAATTTTTTAAAGTTAATATATCATTTTCTATTGTAAAGAACCTCTCTTTAGAATTCAGCAAAGATTTAAAATGATCAGGAATGGTATATGAGCCTCCCAAAGCTCTATTAACTGCGTCCTGAAATTTTACAGGATGTGCAGTAGCTAACAAAACTTTAGATTTATTATCAATTTTTTTAAAATCGAATGCCTTTGCACCTACCGCCGTATGAGGATCTATAAGAATGTCCTTTTTTTTATAAATATCCTTAATTGTTTCAATAATCTCTTCATCACTCACACTAAAGCTCTTAAATGTTTCTCTTAAATTCAAAATATTTTTTTCTGTTACTTTTAAATAACCCTTTTTAGAGAAATGATTCATAGATCGGAGTACACTTTCTCCATCATTTTTATAAATTTCATAAAGTAATCTTTCAAAATTACTAGCGACTTGTATATCCATTGAAGGACTTAATGTACTAATTACATCAGACTTTTTATAAACACCTGTTTCAAAAAATATTTTTAAAATATCATTACTATTAGTTGCAACATAGATTTTATCTATAGGAAAACCTATTTTTTTTGCCATAAATCCAGCATATGCATCACCAAAATTTCCAGATGGAACTATAAAATCAATATTATTATCATTAGTAGAATTGATAATTTTTAGTGTTGAAAAAGCATAGTATACTACTTGGGCTAGAACCCTAGCCCAATTTATAGAATTTATTGAGGCTAAATTATACGTTTTATTAAATTTTTTATCTACAAATAGACTTTTTACTAACCTTTGACAATCATCAAAATTACCCTTTATTGCAATATTAAAAATATTATTGGATTTTACAGTAGTCATCTGTTTTCTTTGAAATTCACTTATTTTACCCTCAGGATGCAAAACAAATAAATTTAGATTAGTCTTATTTTTAAACGCTTCTATGGCTGCTGAACCTGTGTCTCCCGAAGTCGCACCCAGAATATTAATTTTTTTATCTGAATCAGCTAAAAATTTATCAAATATTCCTCCAAGCAATTGAAGTGCAAAATCCTTAAATGCCAAAGTAGGACCATGAAATAATTCCAATAAATATTTCTTTTTATCTATTTCTTTTAATTTTACCTTATCTTCAACACCAAAGTTTTTATAAGCATTTTCTGCTAAATTAAATAATTCTGATTTATCTAGGTCTTTTCCAGTAAATTTACTTAAAATTTCTGCAGCCAGTTCTACATAACTTAAATCCTTCAAAAAATTAATCTCTTTATCATTAAATATAGGAAAACTCTTAGGTATAAAAAGCCCTCCATCATCGGCTAGTCCCTGCAGAGTAACTTCTTTAAAGCTTTTTTCTTTTTCACCTAATTTTTTTCCTCTTGTTGAAAGATACTTCAAAAATTTTCTCCCAGATGCTACAGCAAAATAAATACTTACTATATTAAATCTTTTGTTGATTAATTGTATATAAATTTAGAGATATTAAGATTGATAAAATTAAAAATAAAAATAGAGCAGTAACCTGATGTAATACCGCTGTTAAAATATTTACGCTAGAAAATATAACTAAAGCTCCCAATAAAATTTGCAAGATAATTAAAAGAGAGGGCAATATATATATTATTTTAATATAAAAGTTATTTTCATAAAATTTATAAACAAAAGAAAAATATATTATTGAAATAACAGAAAATATAGCAAAAATTCTATGAAGAATGTGAATAAATTCTAAATATCCTATACTTGATGGAATTAATTTTTCATTGCATATCGGCCAATTAGCGCAGGCTAAAGATGCCCCACTTTTAGAAACTATTGCCCCTAGCAACATAGTTAGAAAAACTAATGAAATTGAAATAATTAGTATAATGAATTCTCTTTTTGAATTAGGATTATAAATATTTATCTGTATTTTTAGAGATTTAAGAATCATACTAATAGTAAGAAAAAGAAAAATTAAAGCCAAAGATAAGTGTAAAGCCACCGACCAAGCAGAATTTTTATCAAATACAGTAAAGCCTCCAATTAAACTTTGGACTATTACTACACAAAAAATTATTATTGTAAAAAATCTATATTTTTTATAAGCATTCTGAAATAAACTTTTTAATAGTAATATTATAGTAAGAGGGCCAACTATGGCTGCTGCATTTGCTCTATGGAACCATTCCAGTAAGATTTGGATATAAGAAAAATTAATATTTTCAATTAATTGAATTTTATCTTTAGTAGGAAGCCATAATCCATAACACAAAGGCCAATCAGGACAAGCAAGTC
The DNA here is from genome assembly GCA_964624655.1 of uncultured Rhodospirillaceae bacterium. Lineage (GTDB taxonomy): Bacteria > Pseudomonadota > Alphaproteobacteria > TMED109 > TMED109 > CAZUXH01. The sequence continues at coordinate 4,160 of CAZUXH010000030.1, forward strand.
CTGAATCAGTTATTCTTACTATTGCTCCTAAAATTATTTGGAATATTATTGCTATAATTAACAACAAAGAAAAAAGTGAAAAATTATTAAACTTCATCATACCTTTATATTTTTATTCCAAAAAGCCCGCACTATAAAAAACAAAACAATAGCTAGTGAAAACCAAGTTAAAGAATATTGTAAGTGATTGTTTGGAATATCTCTATAGACTTCCTCCCTTGGTATAGGGAATTTTTCTGATTTGTTTTTACTATTTTCAATAATTAAAAAATTCAGTAAAGGTAATCCTGTAAATTGTCTAATATCATCTATATTTATATAATACCATTCTCCATTAATAAAATTATTTTCAGGAGTAAAATAACTTTTTTTCCTAGGAATTTTCACCAAGCCTTCTAAATGAATTAAATTTGATTGTCCCTCTTTTAAATAACTTCTATAGTTTTTTTCTGGAATGAAACCTTTATTAACCAATATCCAACCATATTCAGTTTCAAGCGGCACTATTAAATCACGCCCGACATAGCCTTCATGCACTTTAGAATAAATAGTTATACTATTATCAAAAGAATAGGTTCCATTAGTAATAATTTTTCTAAATTCATATCTATTAATATCTTTTACTATATCAAAACTTAGTTTTGCAGCAGGAAGCTCCAACTGGTTTGATAATTTTTGAAGAAGATTGTTTTTCCATGCTAATCTCTCTAACTGCCAAACACCAAGAGCAAGTAAAAATATAAAAGAACATGCAAAAGCTAAAACCATGCTTAAAAGTTTATCGCTTTTTAGACTCATATTTAATTCTTTCCTTTAAATGATAAATATATAAACAAATACTTAAAGAATCTAAGAAAAATTATAGATAAAAATATTGAACATGGAACCCAAACCAATATATGTACATAAAAACTAGGATGAAAATTCATTTCCAAAAACAGAACCCCAGCTCCTAAAATTATGCTTGTTAGAAGCATTGAAAACCATATAGCGGAGTCTCCTATATCTATTTTATAAAATTCTAGTCCGCAAATGTTACATTTTTCATTTAATTGAAGAAATTTCTTAAAAATTTTTTGTTTAAAACATTTGGGGCAAATACCATGAATACAATTTAAAATAAATAATTTGTTTTTAAATTTATTTCTAATGAACTGTACCGCCTAAGCCTCCCCACCAATAAATAGCAAAGAATAAAAACAACCATACCACATCAACGAAATGCCAATACCATGCTGCTGCTTCAAAACCAAAATGATGATCGGGTTTGAAATGCCCAGCAATAGACCTAGCTAGGCAAACCATTAAAAATATAGAACCAATGATAACGTGTGCTCCATGAAAACCAGTGGCCATAAAAAAGGATGATGAATAAATACCGTCAGTAAAACCAAATCCAGCATGAGCATACTCATATGCCTGAATACAGGTAAATAGAACACCTAGAATTACTGTTAATACTAAACCCCATATCAACCCATTACGCTTATTTTCTTTTAACGCGTGATGAGCCCAAGTAACTGTTGTTCCTGAAGTAAGCAAAATTATTGTGTTTAATAATGGAAGATGCCAAGGATTAAAAACTTCTACGCCGTCTGGTGGCCAATGTCCTCCCGTGAAAGCAACTCTAGATTCTTGAATTGCTTCACCAGCATAAATACTCGCATCAAAAAAAGCCCAAAACCACGCTAAAAAAAACATCACTTCTGATGCAATAAATAAAACCATTCCGTAACGGAGACCTAACTGAACTATTGAGTTATGATGCCCTTGATGTTCTCCTTCATTAATAACATCTCTCCACCACACTGCCATAATAGCTAAAGTCATGATAGAGCCGACTACCAAAACCCAAACACCTCCTTCAAGTTCGTGCATAAACATCAAAGCTCCTACTGCTAATACCAATGCTGCAGCTGCCCCAATTATAGGCCAAGGACTTGGGTTAACTAGATGATATGGGTGATTTTGTTTTGTACTGGACATCTTTAACTCCTCTTAAATTATTTTTTTAATTCTTAATGTTTTCTTTAGATTCTTCAATATAAATCTTAGAAACTTGATCATTCGTTTTTTCATTCTCAAAAAAAGTATATGAAAGAGTAACTGTTTTGACTTCCTTCGTACTAGGATCTTCTGCAATTTTAGGATCAATATAGAAGCTTACAGGCATTTCAATTTTTTCTCCTGCGTTTAAAGTTTGTTCTTCAAAGCAAAAACAATCTACTTTCGTGAAATACTTTCCAATTTTTAAAGGAACTACATTAAAGGTAGCAAACCCGGTTATAGGCCTATCAGAATAATTTCTTGCCTCATAAAAAGCTAAAGTGGATTCACCTAAATTAGTAATTTTCTCTCTTTGCAAAGGAAAAAACTTCCACTCAAGGCCTTTTGCAGTATCAGCATTAAAAAGCACTCTAATTTTAATATTATTTTTTAATTCCAAATCCTTGACATTATCGCTTATCGAAGGAGTTCCACCAAAACCAGTAGTTCTGCAAAATAAATCATATAATGGAACTGACGCAAAAGACAGGACTACCATAGAAAACACTATGAAAATAACACTAGTTGCTGTAAATTTTTTCTTTATTTTATTCAAAATATTAAAATCCCATCTTTACTAAAGAAATTATATAAATACTTACAATTATAAAATCTACTAAGGCTGCAACTATTAGATTCTTTTTTCTCTTTTTAGCTACTAGGTTCAATTTTTCATCTTTTTTTTTATACATTTAATTAAAAATACAAAAATTTATCAACTGGCATTAACAAAAATAGCAAAAACAAATAGAGTATAGAATATTTAAATAATCTTGGCTCAGATCCTTTATGCTTTTTAAAACAACACCAAGCAAAATATAAAAAAACAAAGCTTAATAAACTCGAAAAAATCACGTAAATCAAACCCAAGTATCCAAATAACCAAGGAAAAGAAACTACTGTAACTAACGCAATAGAGTATAATAATATATATAGCCTAGTTTTATGTTCCCCCGATACTACGGTTAGCATGGGAATACGAGCTTTTTTATAATCTCCCGATCTATATAGGCACAATGCCCAAAAATGAGGAGGTGTCCATAAAAATATTATTAAAAAAAGTATTATAGGTAAAAAACTTAAAGCACTTGAAGCAGCAAACCACCCTATTACAGGAGGTAAAGCACCAGCAGCCCCTCCTATAACAATATTTTGAGCAGTTGTTCTTTTCAACCACATTGTATAAATAAATATATAAAATAATATTGATGAAAGCAAAAGTCCTGAGGCGATGTAATTAGCTGAAAAAGACAGCAGTAAAACAGAAAATAGAGATAATACTATTCCTAAAGTTATAGCTTCGCTCGGATCTACCCTATTTGAAGGTAAAGGCCTAAGTTTTGTTCTTTCCATCAAAGCGTCTATATCTCTGTCATACCACATATTTATAGCACCAGCCGCTCCTGCTCCTGCTCCTATAGCTATTATTGAAAAAATTGCTAGTACGGGATGAGGCAGTGAGGGTGCAAGCAACATACCCATGATAGCAGTAAATATTGCTAGAGACATCACTCTAGGCTTTAAAAGTTCTACATAATCACTTACATCTGAATTTTTAATAACATCACTACTATTAACCAGTGATGTATTACCTATCCTATTAGTAAGCATATAATAAAGTTCCTTATATAAATTTACTTAATTACAGGCAAATCATCAAAAGTATGAAATGGAGGAGGCGAAGATGTTTTCCATTCTAATGAATCTGCTGATTCACCCCAAGGGTTATCAGGACATTTCTCTCCAGCCATAAGTGTCCTAGCTACTATAATTAAAAACCATATTATCGAAAATGCTGAAATATATGCTCCATAAGTAGCTACCAAGTTCCATCCTGCATAAGCATCAGGATAATCTGGAATTCTCCTTGGCATACCTTGTAAACCTAAAAAATGCATTGGGAAGAACGTTAAATTCACACCTATAAAAATTAGCCAAAAATGGATTTTTCCCATCCATTCTGGATATTGCCTCCCAGAAATCTTTCCAAACCAATAATAAAAACCTCCGAAAAGTCCGAATACTGCGCCTAGGGATAACACATAATGAAAATGAGCCACAACATAATATGTGTCATGCAAGACAGTGTCCAATCCAGCATTAGCCAGAACTACTCCAGTAACTCCACCTACTGTGAAAAGAAATATAAAGCCTATAGCAAAAAGCATCGGTGTTTTAAAACTAACAGAACCACCCCACATTGTAGCAATCCAACTAAATATTTTTATACCCGTAGGCACTGCTATCACAAGTGTAGCAGCTGTAAAATAAGCCTTGGTATCTACATCCATTCCAACAGTATACATATGATGGGCCCAAACAACAAAACCAACAAAACCTATGGCTACCATAGCGTATGCCATTCCTAAATAACCAAAAACAGGTTTATTAGAAAAAGTAGAGACTATTTGACTCACCATACCAAAAGCCGGAAGTATTAATATATAAACTTCTGGATGACCAAAAAACCAAAATAAGTGTTGGAATAGTATTGGATCTCCTCCCATTTCTGGAGCAAAAAATGCAGTACCAAAATTTCTATCTGTCAAAAGCATTGTAATGGCACCTGCTAATACAGGCAAAGATAATACTAGCAAGAAAACTGTTACTAAAATAGACCATACAAAAAGAGGCATTTTATGCAATGTCATACCTGGAGCTCTCATATTAAATATAGTAGTAATAAAATTAATAGCGCCTAAAATTGACGATGCTCCTGCCAAATGCAAAGATAATATGGCCATATCTACAGCAGGGCCTGAATGTCCAACGTCGGAAGATAAAGGCGGATATATAGTCCAACCTGTTCCAGCGCCCCCTCCAACATAGGGGCTTGCTAATAAAAGAATAAATGAGGGAACTAGGAGCCAAAAGCTAATATTATTCATTCTAGGAAAAGCCATATCTGGTGCTCCAATCATGATAGGAACAAACCAGTTTCCAAAACCTCCTATCATTGCAGGCATAATCATAAAAAATATCATTATCAAACCATGAGCAGTCGTGAGAACATTATACATTTGATAATCACCACCAAGTATACCATCTCCTGGCATAGCTAGCTCGGTCCTCATTATCATAGACATTATTCCACCTATTACACCTGCTATAATAGCAAATATTAAATACATAGTGCCTATATCTTTATGGTTTGTTGAGTAGGCCCAGCGACGAAAACCTGTAGGTGTATGATCATGACTATCTGTTGCTGTGGACATAAGATTTCCTCTCTATAAAGTTATTTATTAATTTTACTAACTAATTGAAGTTGCTTGTCTTCATTTGAATCAGCATATTCATAAACGTCTGGTTTTAATTTAGTTTCTTCTATCCATTTTAAAAATTCTTCTTCTGATACAGCATGGACTTCTATAGGCATAAAGCCATGCATCTGTCCACATAACTCCGAACATTGTCCATAAAATATTCCTTCTCTAGTGGCCTCAAACCAAGTCTCATTTAGTCTTCCTGGCACTGTATCTTTTTTTACTCCTAATGACGGAACCGCCCATGCATGAATAACATCGGTAGAAGTGACTTGCATTCTTATAACTTTCCCAACAGGAACTACTACCCTTGTATCAGTAGTTAATAAGCGAGTAAAAGGCCTATCTTTCCCAGCGTAATTATAATCTTCATCATTAAAGTCCTCATCAGTCATCATAGTTGCATCGTAAGTAAAATTTCCATGGTCAGGGTATTCATATGTCCAGTACCATTGATGACCTATAGCTTTGATAGTCATATGAGCTTCAGGCACTACATCGCCTTTATAAAGCAGTTTAAAAGAAGGAACTGCCATAATAACTAATATAAGAACAGGAACTGCCGTCCAAGCAATCTCAATAAAAGTATTATGTGTAGTTTTAGAAGGCTTAGGATTCGCTTTTTTATTAAATTTAAATACAATTATAAAAATAAGCAAAAGAACAAATAAAGAAATAGCTGTTATCAACCACATTAAAACATCATGAAATGCCACACTATCTGCCATAAATGGTGAAAACGGCTCACGTAAATTTAGACCCCATGGATGAGCTGCTCCTAGATTATCTTCAGCTAAAATTGTCTTGCTAAATAGAGATATAAAAAAAGGTAAAAAGATCTTCATAATTTTCATGAGACTTCCTAGTTATTAATTAATTACAAAATATAACATACATTTAATATATACTAAATCAAGTGATAAAACACTTTGTCTGCCACATAATTTAAACAAAAAAAATCTCTTTTTCAAATAATTTTTATTGTAAAAATTCTTCTTACAATTTATCTTACTAATTATTAATATCACCTAATTTTTTGGAAACATTTATGTCATACGATAAAGAAAAATATTTCAAAGACCATGTAATAACTTGGCAACAATTTGTTAAAAAAAGCATCTACATAAGTATAGGAATAATAATAGGCTTAATACTTATGGCCATCTTTTTAACTTAGATTATGAATACTTAAAGTAGATTAAAATCAATTATGAAAAATAAATTATTTTATTCATTTTTATTTATTAGTTTTTTTTTACTACAAGGATGTAGCGAATATGTTTTTAATGAGCTAAATCCGGTAAGACTTCTATGTTCTGGAGAATTTGATCCTGAAAAAAATGAATGTAAATACAAAACTGATTTTCCCAGTGCTGATTTATCATATTATATTAAAGATTATAACAATATTTTTACACGGATTTCATAGAATATGATTGAAAAAGAAGATGATTTAGTCTCTAGATTAGGTAAACTAAATTCTTCTATAGTACATGATGCACTTAGGACCGAAGGACGTCTAAACCAGACTTTACCCCCACAGATTAAACCTATTTGTTCTAATAAAAAGCTTTTTGGAATAATATGGACTTTACAAGGTAAAATAGAAAACAAAATAGATGTTCATGATAGCTTACTTAGTTGGACTAACTTTTTATCTAAAGCAAAATCCGATAGTGTGATAGTTTGTCAACCTAACAACGATATTATTGCTCTAATGGGAGAGCTCTCAGCTGAAACGCTATTTAAAAAAAAAGTTCGCGGCTATATAGTTGATGGAGGCTCCAGAGACATAGCAAGAATTAAAGAAATAGGTTTTCCAGTATTTTGTAAATTTTATTCACCCAAAGATATAGCTGGCAGATGGAAAGTTACTGAATTAGGTGCTAAGATTAAAATTAATGATATAGAGATTAATACTGGTGATTATGTTATTGCCGATGAAGATGGAATTGTAATAATACCAAAAAATGATGCAGAAAAAATAATTTTAAAAGCAGAACAAGACTTTAATACGGAAAATAAAATGAGAAAAGCTATTTTATCAGGAGAAGACCCTCAAAAAGCTTATCTTAAGTACGGTAAATTTTAGAAGAAAGTAATATGAAAAATAATATTGATAAAGAGACAGGTTTCAGTATTCCTTTAGCAAAAGAATTTGAAATTTTTGATTTATTTAAACTAAAAAACAGAACTGCAATTATAACAGGTTCTGCTAATGGAATAGGAAGAATAGCTGCTATAGCCTTGGGAAAAGCTGGGGCAAATATAGCTATAACAGATATAGATTTTCCAGCTGCGAAAGAGCTAGAAGAAGAACTTTCCTTAGAGGGCATAAAATGTAAATCTTATTTAATGGATGCAGCCAAAGAAAACAATATCAAAGAAACATTCTCAAAAATTGATAAAGATTTGGGTGATGTGGATATTTTGGTTAATAATGCAGGTGCTGCTCACAGAAGTGCCAGCGAAGACATGACCACTGAAAATTTTGAAAATATAATTAAGTTAAACTTAACAGGTTCATTTATTTGTGCCAAAACAGCCGCAAAAAGAATGCTGAAAAACAAAAAAGGATGCATAATTAATATTGCTTCAATAATGGGAGTTACAGGAGGTGGACCTGCACCAAATGCTCCTTACCATGCTTCAAAAGGTGGGATTGTAAATCTTACTAGATCACTGGCAAATGAATGGGGCCCAAAAGGTATCCGAGTAAATGCTATAGGTCCAACTTACACCAAAACAAGATTGATAAAAAACTTAAATGAAAGCAAAGAAAAAATTGATTATATTATAGAAAGAACTCCCTTACGAAGATTAGCAGAAGTAACGGAAATGGCTGGAGGTATTTTATATCTCGCCTCAGATGCTTCAAGTATGGTCACAGGACACACATTAATGATAGATGGTGGATGGTCATCAAATTAAAAGTCTTAGTATAGGAATTTTATGTCTAAAAATATAAATAAATATTTTGAACAACTAAATTCTGAACAAATAGAAGCTGTAGAGAAATTATCAGGTCCTTTACTTGTCTTAGCAGGAGCTGGAACAGGCAAAACCCGAGTACTAACTACTAGATTATCACATATATTATTTACAAAACAAGCAATACCTTCACAAATATTTGCGGTTACTTTCACTAATAAAGCAGCAAATGAAATGAGAGAAAGAGTAGAAAATATTTTAGGACGCTCCGTTGCTGGATGGTGGCTAGGAACCTTTCACTCTCTAGCAGCCAGAATTTTACGTAAACATGCAGAATTGGTAAATCTAAAAAATAATTTTACCATAATTGATTATGATGACCAAGTAAGGCTTATTAAACAGTTGCTTTCATCAGAAAATATTGATGAAAAAAGATGGCCAGCTAGAAGTTTGATAGCTATCATTCAAAGATGGAAAGACAGTTGCTTGGTTCCAGCAGACATAGAAAAGAATATTTTTAAAGGTAACGATTTTGCAGATGGAAAATCTGGAAAGATATATAAATTATACCAAGAAAGACTTTCTAATCTTAATGCCTGTGACTTCGGAGATTTATTGCTTCATGTTATAAACATTCTGAAAATTAATAAGGATATCAGAAAGTATTATCAAAATAAATTTAAATATATTCTAGTTGATGAATTTCAAGACACAAATACAGCTCAGTATTTATGGCTTAAAATTCTTTCAGAAGAACACAAAAATATTTGTGTAGTAGGAGATGATGATCAATCTATATATTCATGGAGAGGAGCCGAAGTTAAAAACATACTTAATTTTGAAAATGACTTTTCTAAAACAAAAACTATTCGTTTAGAAAAGAATTACAGATCTAGTGGAAATATACTTGAAGCAGCTTCTAACCTGATTTCATATAATGAAGGTAGACTTGGAAAGACACTATGGACTGACACAGAAGCAGGCGAGAAAATAAATATTAGAAATGTTTATGATGGAAAAGAAGAAGCAAGATACATTAGTGATGAAATAGAATCTTATCAGAGAAAAAAATTTAATATTAATGAAATTGCAATATTAGTTCGTGCTGCTTTTCAAACAAGGAGCTTTGAAGAAAGGTTTTTAAAAATTGGACTGCCTTACCAAGTTATTGGAGGTCTTAGATTTTATGAAAGAGCAGAGATAAGAGATGCAATCGCCTACCTCAGAGTAATTAACTCAACTGAGGATCAATTAGCCCTTGAAAGAATTATCAATAAACCAAAGAGAGGACTTGGAGAAAAAACAATCCAACAAATTGATTATTACTCAAAATCTAAAAAACTAAGTTTTGAAAAATCTATAAGGATAATTATAGAAACAGATGAATTTGGCTCTAAAATAAGATCTTCATTAAAAAACTTTATAAAAAATATAGATAGGTGGAGAAATTTTGTTAGCCCAAATAAATTAGGTGAATTGCTTGAATTAGTTCTAGAGGAATCAGAATATGTAGATATGTTGCAAAAAGATAAGTCTATAGATGCTCCAGGAAAACTAGAAAATTTAAAAGAATTAGTTAATGCTATTAATGAATTTGACTCTCTAAGTGACTTTTTAGAACATATTCAGCTAGTTATGGATGGTGGTGCAAATTCTAATATAGATTCCGTCAAAATAATGACTCTTCATGCAGCAAAAGGGTTAGAATTTAAAACAATTTTTCTTCCTGGATGGGAAGAAGGTATCTTCCCAAACCAAAAATCTATGGAAGAATATGGACAATCTGGACTCGAAGAGGAGAGAAGATTAGCATATGTTGGACTTACAAGAGCAAAAGAGAATATATGGATTTTTTCAGCTAATTCAAGACTCATGCATGGTCAGTGGATAGATTCTATTCCTTCTAGATTTATTAATGAAATTCCTGAAAAAATTGTTAATTTGAATTCTACTTTTTCTAGCTCAATGCCGTTTTATCAGTCTTCAATAGCAACAGGCTGGAAGGATTCCTTTTCAAAAATTCAGGCTAACTTGAATAAAAGAACTTCATCACTAGCGAATACTGCCGTTTCTAACAATTTGATAATACATGAAGGAGAACGAATATTTCATCAAAAATTTGGCTATGGTAAAGTTTTGAATATAGATGGTGATAAATTAGAAATTAAATTTGAGAAATCAGACATCAAAAAGGTTCTAGCAAGTTTTATAGAAAAAACGAATTAAATATTCCACCAATCTTTTGAAATACTTTCATTATAAATAGACCTATTATGACGAGTATAGCCTATATGAAAAATATAAACATTTAAAATATTTTTAAAATTTTTATTTATGAATTTTCTATTTAACGTTTTGATATTAATTAAATTTTCTTGAATATAATTTTGAACTATTAATTTAGAATTTTTTAGTTTTATAGAAAAATCTATTAAAGAATCATTTCTTAAACCAACATATTTCATTAATTTGTTCCTGAAAATTTAAAATAATAGAGGTGACCTATTGGAAGGGAGTTACTTACAGGGGAGGAAGTATAATAGGCCACCTCAAGAAGTTGCCCCTTAATACAATCATTAAGTATAATATACTATAATAATTATTACATTATAGATATGATTTAAACGCATGTCTAACGGCAGAATATTGTCTTATAATTCATAGCTCATTTAAATATAATCTTTTTCTATGCTATATGATCATTATACATTTGCTTTAAATGCATATATAAACAAATTAAATAAATTTTTTGTTTATTTTTGGTATTTTACTTCTAAACTTTACTAGAACGAACTGTTGATTTAATATGAATAATAAAAACGCCACTCAAATAAGATCTAGAATATCTAGAACAAGAGATATTCTAAGAAAGAGCAACCTACAAGGCTTCATTCAACCAAGATCAGATTCCTATTTAGGAGAATATATTCCTAAAAGTTCTGCGCGCCTAGAATGGCTGACGGGTTTCAGTGGTTCTGCGGGAGAGTTTCTTTTAACACAAAATAAAACTCTTCTGTTTGTAGACAGCAGATACACTTTACAAGCTACAAAACAAACAAAAAACACTGGAATAACTATTTTATTAATTACTGAAATATCGCTAATTCAATGGCTAAGACGTAATATGAAAAAGAAATTATCTATAGGATTTGATAATTGGCTTTATTCCATAAGTAAAATTAATCAATTACAAAATTTAAGCAAAAGTTTACCTATTTCTTTTAAACCTCTTAAAAAAAATCCTATTGATTTGATATGGAAAACAAAACCTGCAAAACCCACAAGCCTTATAAACCCTCATCCGATAAAATATTCTGGTTTAAGCAGTAAAGAAAAAATTATAAACCTTTGCAAAAAGATAAAAGAAATTAAGGCAGATGCTTTTCTAATCTGCAAAGCAGATACTCTTGCATGGCTATTAAATATTAGAGGGAGAGACCTATCTTGCACTCCTATAATTCTTGCAAGAGCTTTAGTTTTGTCAAATGGGGCTGTACTGATGTTTCTAAACAAATCTAAGTTAGATAAAAGATCAAAATTATATCTTAAAAATTCAGTTAAAAATATAAAGTTTTATGAAGAAACAGAACTATTTGACACTTTAAGCAATTTTACTAATAAAAATATTTGGATAGACCCTTCAATTACCCCTTATGCAATAAAACATAATAGTAAAGCTAATACTCCTGCTTTTATATCCCAAACTTGTCCATTAGAATTACCAAAATCTATAAAGAATAAAACTGAAATAAAAGGTGCAATAGAGGCACACAAAAAAGATGGTGTAGCACTTTGTAAATTTTTATTTTGGATAAATACATCTAAAGAAAAAATAACTGAATTCAGTGCATCAATCAAAATTGATAGCCTTAGAGCATTACAAACTAATTACATATGTAAGTCTTTTGATACTATCAGTGGTTTTGGAAGAAATGGAGCAATAATTCACTATAAAGTAGATAAAAAAAGTAATTTAGAATTTAATAAAGACAATCTCTACTTAGTTGATAGTGGAGGGCAATATCTTGAAGGAACCACGGATGTTACACGTACAGTAGCAATAGGTAATCCTTCAAAGGAAATGATAAAATATTTTTCTACTGTTTTAAAGGCACACATATCACTCGCAAAAATAATTTTCCCTTATGGGACAACAGGAAATGAATTAGATATAATAGCTAGAAAAGAATTATGGTCTCAAAATATGGACTATGGTCACGGAACAGGTCATGGGGTAGGTTCTTGCCTAAGTGTTCACGAAGGACCTCAATCCATAACTAAAGGATCAAAAATTATTTTAGAGCCCGGAATGATTGTTTCAAATGAACCAGGATTTTATTTAAAAAATAAATTTGGTATTAGAATTGAAAATTTAATGATAGTTCAAAAACATAAAATAAATAATTTTAATAATAAAGACATGCTAGAATTTAAGACATTAACCTTAGCACCAATTGATTTCAACTTAATTGATTATTCGATGCTTAATAAAGAAGAAATTGAATGGTTAAATAAATATAATTTAGCAGTCTATCAAAATATTAGCCCTAAACTTTCCTTAAAAGAAAAAAATTGGCTTAAAATCCAATGTAAAAAAATATAAATTAAAGTAATTAATTTCTTCTAAAATTTAATAGAAATTTTTTTTCATCTATTATTTGTACAGATAAATTATTTGCTTTTTTAATTTTTGAACCAGGGTT
>CAZUXH010000031.1:0-16544 GCA_964624655.1 uncultured Rhodospirillaceae bacterium
TACTATAAGTGGTTTTGAAATTGATGATCTTGCTTCCAAAATAGCAGGACAAGTCCCAGATAGCACACAAGATGATGGATTTAATCCTAGTAGGTGTATTGAAGCAAAAGAGCAGAGAAAAATTGATAAATTTATAATGTATGCAATAGATTCTGCAGATCAAGCTATATCCGATAGCGGTTGGTCTGTAGAGAAAGAAGTTGATGCCCATAGAACAGGTGTTTTGATTGGTTCTGGAATAGGTGGGTTGTCATCTATAGAGAATGCAGCCAATACTCTTAGAGAAAAGGGCCCTAGGAGAATGAGTCCTTTTTTTATTCCCTCTTGCTTGATCAATTTAGCCTCGGGTCAAGTATCGATTAGGAATAATTTTAAGGGACCTAATGTTTCCGTAGTTACCGCTTGTTCTACTGGTGCCCATGCAATAGGTGATGCAGCAAGAATTATTAGAGCAAATGAGGCTGATGTAATGATAGCTGGAGGAGCAGAAGCTGCAGTTACTAGATTAGGAATATCTGGATTTGCCGCAGCTAGAGCTTTGTCTACCTCCTATAATGATAGACCTGAAGAGGCTTCAAGACCTTGGGATGAAGGAAGAGATGGATTTATTATGGGAGAGGGTGCAGGTTGTGTAGTATTAGAGGAATATGAGCATGCTGTTGCAAGAGGAGCTAAAATTTATGCTGAAATTCTAGGCTATGGCTTATCTGGAGATGCTTATCATATTACAGCCCCGTCTGAAGATGGAGATGGAGGATATAGAGCAATGAGAGCAGCATTAGAAAATGGTAAAATAGAAATTGGTAGTATAAATTATATAAATGCGCATGGGACCTCTACTCCCTTGGGGGATGAAATTGAGTTAAGAGCTATAAAAAATCTTTTTAAAAATAATATTTCTAATATTTCTATAAGTTCTACTAAATCTTCAATAGGACATTTACTCGGAGCTGCAGGAGCGGTAGAAGCTATTTTTGCAATTTTAGCTACAGTAAATAATATTGCTCCTCCAACTCTTAATTTAGAATCCCCTAGTGAAGCTGCAAAAGGTTTTGATTTGGTTCCATTAAAAGCAAAAAAGAGAGAAATAAATATAGCACTATCAAATTCTTTTGGATTTGGCGGGACTAATGCTACTTTGATAGTGGGTAAGGTAAAGTAAATAAGAAAGAAATATAAAAAATATAGTAAATTTAATGTTGTTCTATCAATTTCATTATTGATTTCTGCTTTTTTTTTCATTTTTTTTGTTTTTTATCTTGGTCTTCTCTCATATAACGCAAATAAAAAAGGTCCTTTGGAGAATTCTGTTACATTGGAAATATCCAATGCCACCTCACTTATGTCAATTGCTGAGAAATTAGATAATAAAAAAGTAATATCAAATAAATATAATTTTATATTACTAAATTACTTATTAGGCACAAGTCACTCTTTAAAAGCTGGCGAATATTATTTTGAAAAAGGAGTATCACAAAAAGAAATAATTGATATGCTTTTTGAAAATAAAGTAGTTATGTATTCCCTAACAATTCCCGAGTGTTTTTCTAATAAACAAGTGTTTGACAAAATTAATACTGCTGAAGGATTAACGGGTATTATACAAAATTCTTTTGAGGAAGGAGTTTTCTTTCCTGATACTTATTACTATCCAAAGGGAACTCAAAAGTCTGTAATACTAAAATTAATGACTAATTTAGCTAGAAAAAAAATATCTAATTATTATTTAGAATTTGGTTATTTTCCTTTTCCTTTAGAAAATTTGAAGGAGGTTGTAATATTAGCATCTATTGTTGAATCTGAAGCAAAAAAGAAGTCTGAGATGAGAAGAATTGCTTCTGTTTTTTTAAACAGATTAAAAAAAGGAATGAGATTGCAGTCAGATCCTACTGTGATATATGGACTAGTAAAATCCTCGGTACTAGGAAGACAGTTGACTAGAAAAGATCTCTCAAATTTCCATCCTTGGAATACTTACCAGATAACAGGTCTTCCTCCTACTCCTATCTGTAATGTAGGAGATGAAAGTATAAAAGCTGTATTTAATGCATTTGAGACCAATGAGATTTATTTTGTTGCTGATGGCGAAGGTGGTCACTATTTTTCTAAAACTTTAGAGGAGCATAATGCATATATAAAAAATATTAAAAAATTAAATGAATAATAGTGTTTTTTGATTTATATATATAGAAAATGATGATTAATAAAAATAGAAATAAAGGTCTAATGTTAGTTCTTTCTTCTCCTTCCGGAGCTGGAAAGACTTCAATTTGTAAATCTCTTTTAAAGTTAGACAAAAATATAAAGCTATCGATTTCAGTAACTACTAGGCCTAAAAGATCAGAGGAAAAAAATGGTGAGGATTATCTTTTTGTAGATAACAAAAAATTTTCTCGTATGCTGAAGAAAAACTATTTTCTAGAACAGGCCTCGGTATTTGGTCACAATTATGGAACACCTAAGAAAATGGTTGAAGATAAATTGTTTAAGGGAGAAGATTTATTATTCGATATTGACTGGCAAGGAGCACAGCAGCTTCGAAGTAAAATGAGAGAAGATGTAGTTTCAGTTTTTATTTTACCTCCTAACAAAAAAGAATTAGAGAAGAGATTGAAAGAAAGAGGACAAGACTCACCAGAAGTGGTTTTGAAAAGAATGTCATCTGCTTCAAAAGAGATAATCCACTGGGCAGAATATGATTATGTTTTAGTAAATACAAAATTGGATGAAAGTGTGTTAAAAGTTTATAACATTTTAAAAGCGGAAAGACTAAAGAGAATTCGTCAGATTGGATTGGCTGAATTTGTGAGAAATATTAATTTAATCTAGAAGATAGAATCTCTGCTAATAGAGCAAATTCTTCCGGACTTATTTGTTCAGCCCTTAGAGAACAATCTAGTTTAGCCTGCCTGCATATTTCTTCTGGATTTCCTAATGATTTTAAAGAGGATTTAATTTTTTTTCTTCTCTGGTGAAACAGTAAATGAGTAACTTTTTCTATATCGTTTTTTTTGAATTTATATTTATTTATTGCTTTAGGCTTTATTTCGACAATAGCGGAATCAACTTTAGGTTTGGGGAAAAATGCTTTTCTAGAGACGCGCATTATTATTTTAGGTCTAGAATATAAATTAGTAATAACTGCAAGTCTTCCATATTTTTTAGTACCTTTTTTTGCAACAATTCTTTCAGCTACTTCTTTTTGAAACATTAAAGTCATTTTTTTTATTTCTTTAGGTAAGGGGAGCCATTTTATTAATAATTTTGTACCAATAGAGTAAGGTAAATTAGATATTAAAACGGGGTTTTTTAATTTATAATGGTATATAATATTACTAAGGCAAATTTTTAAAGCATCTTCGTTTAATATAACTAATCTTTCATCTACTATATCTTTCAATGGTCTTAGAGCTTTTATAAATCGTTTGTCTTTTTCTATAGTAATTATTTTTCTTGCTCCATTAATAATTAAACTCCTTGTCAATGCCCCTGGTCCCGGACCAATTTCTATTACGCTTTTTTCTTTTAAACTGCCGGATAATTGAGAAATATGAGTAGTCAATTTTATATCTAGAATAAAATTCTGACTGAGAAAACTTTTTGCAGATAAACTGTAAGTTTTTATAACTTCGGAAATTTTTGGAAGATTGTTTATATCTTCTATAATTTTTTTATGCATATAATTTTTACATTCTAATATCTATAAGTGATTTTCTTTTGAGGTTAAGTATGAACCTATCACTCATCATCTTAAAGTATCTGTTTTGTAATTTGGATTTGATTAATTCTTGTAAAGCAAACTCCTGATTTTTTTCGTAATTTTGTTTACAAAGCATTAAAATAAAAATTCCGTCAGGTGTATATAAAAGATCTGATCTCTCTTGAGGTTTTAGTTTTTCTAATTCTTCCTTAAATTTCTTTGGTAGTGTTTGTAAGAGCACTCTACCAAAGAAGCCTCCATATTTTTGAGAACTATTGTTTCTAATCTCATCCAATTGTTCACATGAGTTTATGTTCTGTATTTCCCTTAAATTTTCTTCTAGAATTGAATCCACGTTTTCTTCGTTTGGTGATATAAGATACCTAAGTGTTGCAATTTTTACTGCACTTTTGGTTAAATCAGGTAATTTAAATTTACGTTTTTCCTCTAATTTAATAATAAATACCCCTGTGTTTGTTACTATTGGTTCTGAAATTTTATCTTTATTCATATTGGATATGGTTTCTAAAATAGCTTTGGGAACAGAAGATTCTACGGTCCAATTTACTAGGCCTCCATATTTTGCGGAACTACTTTGGGACATTTGATTAGCAATTTCACTAAAGTTTTTAGTATCTAATTGTTCTCTTATTTTTAGTATAGTGTTAATGATTTTTTGTTTTTTTTGCAATTGGTCAAAATTTAGAAATATTTCAGAATATTTATATTCGTTTTTCTCTTCATTAGATTTCATTATATTAATTTCGTTGTTTATTTCATTTTCAGTAACTTTAATTCTAGGTCTTATAATTTTACTTATAATTTTTTCCCATGTAATTTGAGCTTTTACTTGCTCAATTATGGCACCGGGGGAGATTCTATTTTCACTTAATGTTTGAATTAAACTGTTTTCAGGTAAAGAATTTCTCTTTTCGATAACATTTATACTTTTTTTTATTTCTGAATCTGAAACATTAATATTCAGTTTTTTTGCTTCTTGATAGTTTAATTTTTCATTTATTAGAGTTTGGAGAACTTGATCTGCTATATTTTCTCTTGTGGCATTAGTATTTGGAAGGTTAGATGTTATTATAATTAAATCTAGTCTGTTTATTAGGTCAGTCAGTGTAATGGCTTCATCGTTTACAACTGCAACTATGTTAATTAATTCAATTTCTTCATCTTGAGAATATGCAGATGATAAAAAAGTTAAAATAATTAAAAATTTAAAAAAACTATTTCTTAAAAACATAAATAACCTTCCCAATGATTAAAAACCTACTAAATGAAAAGTTACAGAGTAAGTTGTGGCATCTGGAACATCTACAGCGTCTCTATGTTGTCTCTCAGCTGACAAAACTACTTGTATACATTCATCAACATATCCAATGCTTGCTCTACTATAGATCGCATCACCAAAATTACTGCCTATAAAATCTCTAGACTGTCTAATATTGGTTGACCAGTTATCTGTAATCGCTAGGTTTAATGATGCCAATGCTTGCTCAGAGGAAGAAGGAGCAGTAGGACTAGGATTAGGATCTTCTCTTACCATTGTATAGCTTAAATTAGAAGAAAAAGGATAAATATTTAAACCCAGAGAAAGCGTATCTCTTTGGGATCTTAGATTTAAAGAATCTCTTCTAAATGAATAATCTAAATTAAAACTTTCCTTAATATTATATCTCAAGTTTCCTACCAAATCTGATAGTTTTTCGCTCAAACCTGTTCCTTTGGTAAAGTCTATTTGGGGTTTGGGTCTCCAAGACCGTCCTATCAGTGAATAAATTTTTCCATAAAAATCTAAATCTAAATTAGTCTTAAATCCAAAATTAATCCTTGGTCCAGATTCTATCCTATCTAGTCCAGCAAATTTATCAGAAAAAAGATTGGCATGACTTATTTCTATATCCATACTATCGTTGTTGATAATGGAATTAGGGTTTCCTCCATTGGGGCTTATAATTCCCTGAACTATGGGTTCAAGTAGTATGGTTTTATTTAATAAATCTCCTTTTGAAGGTAATCTCCAAGTAGTTTCCAATTTTGGAACTAATCTGATGTTTTTATTACTTCCTGGATCTCCAGATGTTTGAGATAGGTCTGTTTTTCTATCTCGGTATAAATCTGTTCTTCCGCTAATCTGAGTGGTAATAATATGTCCAGAATTTAAAATTCTTTCTTTAGTCCATTTTGATTCCAAAGAAATTCTTTGAGAATTAGAACCGCTTGCCCTTGCTATAGAAGTTGTATTAAGAGCAATTTCTCTAGCAAACCCTTCTTGATCAACATTAGTCCACAATGTTTTTGAATTTGGAAAAATAAGCGGCACATGTCTATTGCTTTTTGATGCATCCATGGGTTGAAAATATAAACCTTCTATTTCACTGAAAAACCCTTCTTCGTAACCTGAGAAATGCACTCTTTGTGTTAATGTCCCGGAAGAGCCTATATTTTCTAATCTATACCTTGGAAGATAAGTAGAATCTGTTGCTCTAATAAAATTAATTCCAGCGATCCACTTTTTACTAATTCTTTCAACCGAATTTATATTAATATGTCCTCTGAGCTTACTACTGTCTTCTTCTTCTCCTTGAGTTTTTTGCATACTTCCTTTTGTAAAACTACCAGAGATAAAAGTAGAGCTTTTTGAACCCAGTTTTCTGTAGTTTGCTCCTAAAATAGGACCTTCGTTGAAGGTCATTGTTGGCATAAATGTGATATCACTAGATTCTGATAAAACGTAATAATATGGTTGAGTGAATGTGGGTCCTAAAACGCTATTATTTTTAAATTTTGAACTAAGAAAACCAGAAGATTTTTTTATAGATGGGTCTGAGTGACTTATTGCAGGAAAATAAAATAAGGGAAAACCATAAGCATCAAGTATAACATGGTTATATTCTATCCTTCCTTCTTCTACATTTCTTTTTGATTTTAATGCTCTTAGTTGCCAAATTGGAAATTCATCGGGACTATCCTCACAGATTTCACATTTGGTATAAATAACTTTTTCTAATCTATCTCCGTTTTCTATATCTCTAATTATTTTTGAAGCGGATAATCTGGAACCATCATTCAGAATAGAAGAAAAATTTTTAATTACTCCACTTTTTAGATTTCCTTTAAGTTCCATGGTGTCAGCGTATAAAATATCTCCTTCTTTTGTTTTAAGACTTACTTTTCCTTTAGCAAGAATTATATCACTTTTAAAATCATAAGTTATTTCTTTTGCTCTGAGTATTTCATTAGCATTTATTACTTCTACATCTCCAATAGCAGAAATCATAGATAATTCTTCGTGATATTCGATTTGATTGGCACTCAGAAAACTCCCGGAATCGTTAATAATTTCTGAAAAAGATTTTGTATTAAGTAAAATGACAAAAAATAATGATAATAAAAATTTTAAAATAAATCTAAAAAACATTTTACCCGTCTTCCAAATAAAGTAATATGCTAGCACTAAGTAAAATGGGTATTAAAGCTGGCACCCAAGCAGCTATTTCCACAGGAGAATTTGAACCCTGTCCTAGGACTGTAGCAATATCATTTAAGAAGAAAATCAAGAATGCGAGCAATACCCCAAGAAAGACTCTGGTCCCAATTCCTTTTCTACCCAGAGGCCTTACAGAAAAAGATGCTCCAATTAATACCATTCCAATAAAAAGAAAAGGAGAGGCTAACAAGCTATGCCAATGAATAAGATGTTTCCTAGAACTAAACCCTGCATTTTCAATAGCCTCAATAAATTTTAACATTGACCAAAATGACATAGTTTCTGGTGGAGCAAAACTTTCTTTAATCTTTGTGCTAGTAAGGCTAGTATAAAGTCTATAAATGTCTAATTTATTAGTTTTTTGCTGATAATCGGTTCTTATAGCATCAACTACTTCCCAAAACCCATTTTTTAAGATTGCACTTTTACCATCAATTCTTTCGTAAAATTTATTTTTATCATACCTAAATATTATAACCTTTTGTAGTTCCATTTTATCAGGATCAATAGAATTTGCATGAATAATTGATGATTTATCATAAGTTTGTTGATGAAGCCAGAAACCTCCCCCGGAGACTTGAAGCCTACTGTCATTTTTTTGGAAGAAATTGCTTTCTATTTGTAATAATTTGGTCTGTGTAACTGCAGTAATTGGGCTTAATACTCCAATATTAGCTATGCCTATAAGTATAGCTAAAACTATATAGGGCAAGCAACATTGCCATATATTTAGGCCTGCAGCTCGCGCCACTACTAATTCAGAATTTTTTAATAATCTTAATAAAGATAGCATTGTCCCAAATAAAATTGCGTAAGGTAATAACCTCTGTATCATGTATGGTAAATGTAAAAGTGCCATTTGAGTGCTCAATAAGAAACCACCTTCTTCTATATTTGCGTTTTGCTTACTGTATTCTATTATTTCACTTAAAGTGGTAATTAAACATAAGACAAATAAAACATTAAAAAAATGAATAAATGCATGCCTAAAAAAATATAACATTACGGGAGATTTTAAATAGGACATTATCTTAGTTTTCTCTCATTATATGTGAATTAAAAATATTAATCTTTCTATCAAAAAGTAAGAATAAAAATATTATTATAATTACTATAGGGATTATATATAGTAGTGGAACAAGTTCTATAGATTTAATAATCAATGGATTAGTTGCAACTAGATATAGTTGTAGCAAGACAGCAGTAGAAATAGAAAAAGCTAGTTTTTTAAAAGACATTTTTCTATCAAATTCTCCTATTAAAAAAGTAATAGCACCTAGTAATATCATAGCAAAAATAACAATAAGTGAAATTAATCTTTGATGAGCTTCTGCTAAAAATTCTCTTCTATGTAATTTGCTTAAATTTTCGCTAGGAAAAAAAAGTTCTAAGGTTTTTCTTTCACTTGATTCTCTAAATCTTTTTTTATCATTTGCTTCAATATTTTTTATGCCATAAGAATATTCATCAAAATATAGTAAAGAAACATTTAAGTTGTCATAATTTATTTCTTGCCTATTTCCATTTATAGCTAAAAAATATGGGCCTTCTGAAGTTTTTTCTATTTTTGCAGAATCAGCTATAACAGTATAAGTTTTTTTGGGGTTACGAGAATCATGAATTAGAATTCCTTTTAGAGTACCTGATTTATCTATTTCTCTTACGAATACTGTAAGACCATTAGCAGGTGATGAAAAAACTTTTTCTTGAAAAAGTGTAGAAATATATTTTTCTCTAATGTCATTCTGTAAATTTTTAAATTTATTTAAAGCAGAAGGAGCCATAAAGCTATCTAAAGCAAATGTAATAAAAATTAGAGTCAAAGCAAAAATACTTGGAGCTAAAATTAATTTAAAATTGCTAATTCCAGCACTTTTAAAGGCAATTATCTCAGATTCCGAGCTCATTCTATGAAAAGAAATTAGACTCGATAAATAACCAACAAACGGAATAATGGATGCGGTTAATTTTGGAATAATTAAGATAGTAAGATTTAAAAATAAATCAAAAGATAATCCTTTGACAACTATCAGCTCTATAAATTTTAATGACTGAGCAAGCCATATTATTCCTATTAGGGAAATCATTATCAGGATAAAGGGCCCGATAAGTTGACGCAGAATGTGTAAAGATATAATAAACAAGTTTTTTTCCAACACAATATTTTAAATTAATAATTATTTTTGCTTTATAATACTAATCTTGATATAGCATATGATACTTTTAATTTAATATTACGATCAATAATTTATTTTGATATAGATAATAAAGACATTAAAGTATTTTTGTTAATTATTTTAATATAGGAAGGGAAGAAATGTCAGCAAAGGTAGTTTTTAAAAATAGTTATTCGAATGTTATTAAGCTATTAGTAGTTTTAATAGATGATTCTCTAAAACTTTACGGAGATATCCAGCAAATAGACAAAAAAAACAAGGGTATAGTTTCAAAAACCATTAAAGCTAAATCTTTTACTGGTAAAAGTAAGGAAAAGTTATCTTTTCTTGGGCTAAATGCTGGAAATATTGAAGAAATAGTTTTGTATGGAATTGGAAATTCTTCGATTATAAAACAAGATGATTCGGAAAGAATTGGTTGAAATATTTATTCTTCGATATCTAAAAAGAATAAAGATATAGCAATTAGCACAAAGTCATACAAAAATTTAAATTTTAGTTTAGAACAATTTACATCCCATATAGCGCAAGGATTTATTTTGCGTGCCTATAATTTTAATAAATATAAATATAAAACTGATCCTAAAATAATATCAAACCTTAAAACAATAGAGTTAGTTAATGAGAAACCTTCAGAGACTAAGAAAATATATAGTTCTCTAAATGCTCTTAAAGAAGGAGTGTTCTTAAGTCGTAATTTAATTTCAGAGCCTCCAAATGTCCTTAATCCTATAGCGCTCTCTAAAGAAGCTAAAAAACTAGAAAGCTATGGGATAGAGGTGGAAGTCTTGGGAGTATCCCAAATGAAAAAACTTAAAATGGGAGCATTGTTAGGGGTGGCTCAAGGAAGTGATAATGAACCACGACTAGTAAGTATGAGATGGAGATTGAATAAAAAGAAAAAAACTAAACCTGAAGTGTGTTTTGTAGGAAAGGGAGTTACCTTTGATACTGGAGGAATATCGATTAAACCTTCAAATGGAATGGAAGAAATGAAGTATGACATGGGAGGTGCAGGAGTAGTAATAGGTTTGATGAAGGCGTTAGCGTTAAGGAAAGCTAAAGTTGATGTATGTGCTGTAGTTGGTTTAGTTGAAAATATGCCTTCAGGTAAGGCGCAGAGGCCTGGTGATGTGGTTACTTCTTTTTCTGGACATTCAATTGAAGTTATAAATACAGATGCTGAAGGAAGATTAGTTTTAGCTGATGCTGTAGCTTATGGTATTACTAAATTTAGTCCTAAAAAAATAATTGATCTAGCAACCTTAACAGGAGCAGTTATAGTTAGTCTTGGAAATCAAAGAGCAGGTCTCTTTAGTAATGATGATGAGCTAGCTGAAAACTTGTTATATTCTGGGGAAAAAACAGGAGAAAAATTATGGAGACTTCCTGTGGGTAAAGAGTATGATGACGATATTAAGTCAGAAATAGCAGACATGAAAAATGTAGGATCTGGAAGAGGGGCTGGTTCGACTGCTGGAGCTAAATTTGTTGAACAATTTGTCAATGACCTTCCTTGGGCACACCTTGATATAGCAGGAGTAACTTGGTCTAAAAGTAACTCAGATTTATATCCGATTGGAGCTACTGCTTATGGGGTGCGATTATTAAATAGTTACGTAAAAGATTTTATAGAAAATTAAATTTATAGGTAATTAACGGAGTTATTTAGAAAATGGAAGAAGAAAGAACATTATCTATTATTAAGCCAGATGCGACCAAAAGGTCAATAACTGGCAAAATAAATAATCTGATAGAGGAAGCAGGATTGAGAATTACAGCACAAAAAAGAATTTTGTTAACGGAGAAAGACGCCAAAGAGTTTTATGCTGTACATGCTGATAAACCTTTTTTTGAAGATCTGGTTAATTTTATGATTTCTGGTCCTGTAGTAGTGCAGGTTCTGGAGGGAAAAGATGCTATATCCTTATATCGCAATGTAATGGGTTCTACGAATCCAAAAAACGCAGATGCAGGAACCATACGAGCAAAGTATGCTGAATCAATAGAAGCTAACTCTGTACACGGATCAGATAGCGAGGAAAACGCATCAAAAGAAATTAATTTCTTTTTTAAACTTAACGAAATAGTAGGTTAATATTTTTACCATATATTTTTTTTATTAAGTAAATTTATTTTTTTATTATTAGAATTAGTAGATAATTCTCCTACTATACTTGCATTTTCTCCTATCTTATTAAAGTAATCTCTTACTTCATCTACTTTTTTTGGAGAAACTATTATACACATTCCTACTCCACAGTTAAAAGTTTTTAACATTTCCAAGTCAGAAATATTACCTTCAGATTTAATCCAAGAAAATATTTGAGGAGGCTTAAGTAAGTCGCAAAAAATATTGGCTGACAAACTGTCTGGGATAGCTCTTGGAATGTTTTCTATTATTCCACCGCCTGTTATATGAGCGCAAGCTTTTAAATTATTTAAACTATTTTGATATAGAATAGATTTAACATATATTTTGGTGGGTTTAAGTAAATATTCTCCGAGTGACTTCTTACTGAACTTCAATACTTTATCTTTAAGCCTTATGTTTTTTTGTTTTATAATTTGTCTGACTAAAGAAAAACCATTTGAATGAATACCGGAACTAGTTAATGATAAAATAATATCTTTATTAGATAAATTCTTTTTTGGTAGTAGTTTGTTTCTCTCAGCAGCTCCAACTGCAAATCCCGCAAGATCATAAATATTCTTTTCATAAATTCCTGGTAATTCAGCAGTTTCTCCTCCAATTAAAGAACATCCCGATAGCTTTGCTCCTTTTGCAATTCCAGAAATAATCTGTTTTGATTTATCTGAGTTTAATTTTCCACTAGCAAGGTAATCTAAGAAAAACAAAGGTTCGGCTCCCTGGACGACTATATCATTTACACTCATGGCCACTAAATCAATTCCAATGCTTTCGTGCATATTCATTTCGTCCGCCAATAATATTTTTGTTCCTACTCCATCTGTGGCGGAAACTAAAATAGGATCTTTATATCCTGCTTTTTTTAAATCAAATAACCCACCAAAGCCGCCAATATTTCCTATTGATCCTGGTCTTTCAGTCTGCTTTACAATATTTTTTATTTTATTAACTAATTTATTGCCTTCATTGATATTTACTCCAGCATTTTTATAGGTAAATCTTTTTGAGTTTTTATTTGAAGTGCTCATTTTAATTTATATATCCTAATTTAAATAGTATTGTTGATAATTACATTATATATATAAAATTTTTCAATAAAATGGTATTTTTATAATGAAAAAAATTATGATAAAAATTATTTTTATTTTATGTTTTGTTTCTATTCAAGCTTTTGGCATAGAAGATAACTTATATGAGGTAAAAAATATAAAGATTTCATTAGTAGATATAGAAACAAATCTAGCCCGTGAAATAGCTAACGAAAAGGCAATTGCATTTGCTTTTGAAAAGGTGTTGAGTTGGATACTTACTAATTCTCAATACAATAGGCTAATTTCTAACGAAAAAATTACTAAAGATTTAAATATAAAAAATTTTGTAGTTGGTTATCAAATAAAAAATGAGATACAAACTATTAGTACTTATAATGCAGAATTTTTAGTAATGTTTGATAAAAAATTATTAAAAGAATGGTTGTCAAATAAGAATATTTACGTAGAGGAAAAAAATGCGCCAGCAATTTTGATATTACCAATATTTAATAATGCGGGTAAAAAAGTATTGTGGGATGATCCCAACCTTTGGGGGTCTTTGTGGCAAAAAAAATCCCTAGAAAACAATTTTATTCCTCTAATTTTTGCTCACGGAGATGCTGAAGATCTTATAAGTTTAAGCTATGATGACTTATTTTCCTTTAATTTGATAAAAATTACTAATTTTGCAGCAAGATATAAAATGTCTTATGTTTTTATACCTACTTGCGAGATATACATTAAAAATAAAGATCATTTTGAAGGAGTATTTACTGCATCTATAATATCTGAATCAAAAATAAAAACAATTTTTAATAAAAAGGAATTAAAGTCTTATCCTGGAGAACTTTTAGATGACTTTTTACAAAGATCTATAAACAGAATGTCCAGAGAATTTGAAGACTTTTGGTTTTTAAATAATAAACAAATAGCAAAAGAAATAAATTTTACTGCGTCCTATAATAATTTAACCGAATGGCGTTTTATTATTGATACAATAGAAAACTTAACTGAAGTAAGTGAGATAAGTATAACTTCATTGGGTCTAAATAAGGCTGGTTTAGAGGCTTATATTTCATACACTAAGGAAGATGACTTATTAAGATTATTTAAAAGTTATCGACTTAATTTACAAAAACATACCGAAATAGAGAATGCTTATAATGAATCCATTATAAAAGATAATGATGATGGGCAAAATTTTGAAATAAATAAAGAAAAAACAAGAGCAAAATCAGATATTTTAGTGATAGAATAAAAATTGATAGTGAGGAGTTTTTGAATTGTTAAATAGGAAAAACATTTTATTAATTACGATTTTCATTTCTTTTATTTTTTTATGGTTAGTTTCGGAAATTTTATTGCCTTTCATTATGGGTTTTTTAATAGCTTATATATTAAGTCCCAGCTTAGATAAATTAAAAGGAATTGGTATAGGACACCAATTTTCTGTTTCAATATTAGTATTAATTTCTCTGATATTTTTTTTAGGTACATTTATTTTTTTGATACCGTTATTTATCCAACAATTTGATCTGCTTTTTGAGGAATTTCCGGGAATTATTGATAAAAATTTTATTTGGCTTATTGAAAAACTTACCTCAGTTGTTCCTATTAATATAGTTGAAAGCAATTATAAGGATTTTTTATATAATATTGTTAGTAACCAAGGAGAAAAAATAATTTTAGCTTCGGTCGGTTTTATAAAAAGTATATTACAATCTGGACTAGCAATATTAAATATAATAGGGCTTATAGTTATAACTCCAGTCGTCGCTTGGTATTTGTTGAATGATTGGGGTAAAATAAAAAATTACATTGAAAAACTAATTCCTTCCAAAGAAAAGAAAAGATTTTATGAAGTTATAGACAATACGGACAAAATTATTTCATCATTTTTTAGAGGCCAATTAACGGTAAGCTGTTTAATAGCATTTTATTATCTGATAGCCTTATTAATTATAGGTGTAGAAGGAGCGTTTGCAGCAGCTTTCTCTATTGGTGTATTGTCTTTTATCCCTTATCTAGGAACATTTATCGGACTGCTAATTGTTTTAAGTTTAACAGCTATTCAGTTCGCTAGTATAAACATTATTTTAATAGTATTTATGATATTTATTTTAGGACAATTTATTGAATCCTATTACTTAACTCCTAAATACATAGGAAAGAATGTAGGATTGCATCCAGTCATAATAATATTTTCTTTATTAGTAGGAGGAAATATTTTTGGTTTATTAGGAGTTTTATTAGCAGTTCCATTTACTGCAATATTACTTTCTCTTATTCCTAAAAGTAAAACGCAGATACAAAAATAAGAATGACTGCAAGTTTAAATAATTTAGACAAGCAACTTATTTTAGATTTAAGATCTATTCCTTCCATGGGAAGGGCAGACTATTTTGTAAGCAAAAGTAATAATGAAATAGTATCGTGGCTAGATAAATGGCCAAAATGGCTAATATTTGGCTTGTTTTTGTCAGGCCCTTCAGGATCAGGAAAAACTCATATCGCTAATCTATTAAAACAATCTTCAAATGGCATAGTTATAAATAATGCGGATATTAAAAAGAAAAATATTATAAATTTATTAGATTTTGATTGTGTAATTATAGAAGATGTAGACTATGCTTTATCGGAAAATTCTCTTCTTCATTTGTTTAATTTTTTACAAGAGAACAATTCCAAAATTATGCTTACTAGTAAAATAAGCATAAATAAATTAAACTTAAAGTTACCTGATTTACAGTCTAGGTTGTTGTCATTATCTCAAGTTAATATTGGTTTGCCAGATGATCATTTGCTCTCAAGAGTAATTATTAAACAATTTTTTGATAAAGGAGTTAAGATAGATATTGAGGTTGTAGACTATCTTATCAAAAGGATGGATAGATCTTTTAAATCTGTTGAAAATTTGGTAACAAAGATAAATTATAAGGCTATGGAAAAGTCTAAAAAGATTACAGTGCCTTTTGTTAGAGAATTATTAAAAGAATTATAAACCTATTAGTTAGGAGAAGAAAAATGGATATGGGTTTGAAAGATAAAAATGCTATAATTTGTGCTTCGAGTAGAGGCCTCGGAAAAGGATGTGCTTTGTCTTTAGCAGCTGAGGGTGTCAATGTAACTATAAATGGAAGAAATAGAGAGATTCTTGAAGAAACAGTAAAGGATATTTTGTCAAAACATGAAGTAAAGGTTGATATGGTCTGTGCGGACATTACGACAGAGGAAGGCCAAAATGCGCTTTATGAAACATGTTCCAATCCAGATATTTTAGTAAATAATGCTGGAGGCCCTCCTCCTGGAGATTTTCGCGATTGGGATAGAGAAGACTGGATAAATGCTTGTAATGCCAATATGTTTACGCCTATAGAATTGATAAAAAAATATGTCGATGGAATGGTAAAGAGGAAATTTGGGAGAATAATTAATATTACTTCAAGTTCAGTAAAGGCTCCAATAGATATACTTGGTCTTTCAAATGGGGCTAGGAGTGGTTTAACTGGCTTTGTTGCAGGAATTGCTAGAAAAACGGTTGCACATAATGTGACTATAAACAATTTATTACCAGGTCCCTTTGACACTGACCGTTTGCGAAGTTCTTTTCAATTTGTTGCAGAAAAATCAGGGAAAACTATTGAAGAAGTTCGTGAGTCAAGAGCATCGGAGAATCCATCTGGAAGATTCGGAACACCGGAGGAATTTGGTGCTGCTTGTGTTTTCTTATCTAGTACTCATGCAGGGTATATTACAGGGCAAAAATTACTATTAGATGGAGGAGGTTATCCCGGCACCTATTAGTTTATATTTTTTTAATCATTATTTTGTCATTTTTGTAGCCAACTGTAATTTTTCCTCCTAGAATTTTAAGAGCTGTTTCTCCAAAAATTTCATATCTCCATCCTTCAAACACTCTACTCTCTTTATTTCCTGAAGAAATTTCTTCTAGATCAGCTTTTGTAGCTATTAATCTTGCAGATAT
>CAZUXH010000032.1:0-15914 GCA_964624655.1 uncultured Rhodospirillaceae bacterium
GAAAAATTTAAAATTATTGTTTATATTACAGGCATGCAATTAAAAGTAGATGCCTTAAAAATTAAGGTATTTAAAAAAATAAAAAATGAAACAGGTGATTGGCTAGATCAACCTGCAAATCTAGAATTATCAGTGAAAATTGAAAATTCAGTATTAACTAAAGCAAGAGAATATAAAATTATAAGTACAGAAAATAAATAATTACAAATTTAATAGAGCAATTCATGACAACTAGTGAACCATACAATGCCAAAAATATTGAAGCAAAGTGGCAAAAAGTATGGAATAAACGAAATATTTTTAAAGCTAAAAATAAAAATAGTGATAAGAATTATTATGTACTAGAAATGTTTCCTTATCCTTCTGGAAAAATTCATATGGGACACGTAAGAGTTTATTCTCTAGGAGACGTATTGGCCAGATACAAAAGAGCTCAAGGATTTGACGTGCTACACCCTATGGGATGGGATGCTTTTGGCATGCCTGCAGAAAACGCAGCATTTGAACATAATATTCATCCAGCAGAATGGACAAAAAAAAATATTAAAAGTATGAGAAATCAGCTTAAGGCTATGGGCTTAAGTTATGACTGGGATTTAGAATTTGCTACCTGTGATCCTCTATACATTAAATGTCAACAAAAAATTTTTATAGATTTATTTAAAAACGATTTGGCATATAGAAAAGAGGCTTGGGCAAATTGGGATCCTATTGAACAAACAGTACTAGCAAATGAGCAAGTCATAGATGGAAAGGGATGGAGATCCGGAGTAACAGTCGAGAGAAAAAAATTACCTCAATGGTTCTTCAGAATTACTAAATATGCAGATGATTTAATTGATAACCTAGAAAATTTAAGTAATTGGTCCGAACAAGTAAAAATTATGCAAAAAAATTGGATTGGCCGTTCAGAAGGTGTTCGTTTAAAATTTGAAATTGACAATAAAACACATAAAGATCTTTATGGGCATTCTGTTGATGTTTATACTACAAGACCAGATACCATATTTGGAGCAAGTTTTTTAGCTATCGCGCCAGATCACCCCATTTCTAAAATTCTTTCGAAAAATAATAAAGAAATTGCTAAATTTATATTAGATTGTAATCAAGTGGGGACATCTGAAGAAGCTCTTGAAAAAGTAGAAAAAAAGGGTATTTACACTAATATCAAAGTCAAGCATCCCTTCGAACCCAATGAGACGCTCCCAGTCTATATAGCAAACTTTGTTTTAATGAGCTACGGAACGGGAGCAATCTTTGGTGTCCCAGCGCATGATCAAAGAGACTTGGATTTTGCAAAAAAATTAAATTTACCAATAAAAATTGTTGTAGAAAGTGATAACAAAATAATAAATGAGGCCTATACTGGACCAGGAAATATTATTAATTCTAAATTTATTAATGGTTTGTCCTCAGAAGAGGCTAAAAAACAAATAATAGAAAAATGCGTAAAAATGAGTATAGGAGAAAGATCTACTCAATATAGATTACATGACTGGTGTGCATCGAGACAAAGATATTGGGGGTGTCCGGTTCCAATAATATTATGTGAAAGCCCTGAATGCGGAATCATTGTAGTGCCAGATGAAGAACTTCCTGTATTACTTCCCGATAACGTGTCTTTTGATAAAGCAGGCAATCCTTTAGATTATCACAAAGAATGGAAAAATGTGAAATGCCCTAATTGTGGAAAAGATGCTCAAAGAGAGACTCAAACTTTTGATACTTTTGTGGATTCTGCATGGTATCCGATACGTTATACTTCGCCTAAACATAAAGAACCAGTCGAAAAAAAAGAAGCAGAAAAATGGTGTCCTGTTCATCAGTACGTAGGTGGGATAGAACACGCAATTTTACACCTCCTATACGCAAGATTTTTTCATAGAGCTTTAAAAGAATTAGACTACATAAATTACTCAGAACCTTTTTCCGGTCTATTTTGTCAAGGAATGGTAACTCACAAAACATTTAAAGGTCCAAAAGGTTGGTTATATCCTGAAGAAATTTATAAAAAAGGAGAAAACTATTATCACGTCAATGATAACTATAAAGTTGAAGAAGGACGCTCTGAGAAAATGTCTAAATCTAGAAAAAATATTATAGACCCCTTATCAATTATAGAAAAGTATGGGGCAGATACTGCAAGACTATTTATTCTTTCAGATTCTCCTCCAGACAGAGATCTAGATTGGAGCGAAAGTGGCGTGGAAGGTTCATGGAAATACTTAAAACGTTTAAATACTTTTTTTAAGAATAAAGACTTTTCCAATAATAAAATAATACCTAATGAGGCCCTTTCCAAAGAAGCACTTAACTTAAAAAAAGAAATTCATTCTTTAATAAAATTAACTACAGAAAACTTTGATACCTTTAGATTTAATAGTGCAGTTGCGAATATAAGAAAACTATCCAACCTTATTTTAGAAAATGATAAAAAAACTTCTGAATATAATGACATTAATAACGTTATTCAGGAGGGTTTAAGGATTTTTCTAATAATGCTTAGCCCTATTACACCACATTTAGCAGAAGAACTATGGAGCATAATGGGACAAAAAGAAATAATATGCCTTGAGCCATGGCCATCTTATGATGAGTTTCTTATAGAAGAAGAAACTATTGTTTTGCCTATTCAAATAAATGGTAAACTTAAAAATACTATAAAAATTAGCAACAATGAAATTAATCAAAAAGACTTTATCCTTGGAAAAATAAAACAAATTCCAAACATAAAAAGTATTTTGATTAACACAAAACCAAAAAAAATAATATTTATACCAGGGAAAGTAATAAACATTGTTATTTAATCGAAAAAAAATATTTTTTGTTATTAGCGTTCTATTAATTTTTTCTATGTATGGTTGCAATTTAGAACCGATACATAAAAATAATAAAGAAGATAAATTGTTTTGTGCTATAGAGCTGCAGCAGCCCAAATCAAATTTAATTGAACATGAAATATATTTTTACAATAATTTAAAAACAAAATTTTGTAAAAATAGAAATACGCCAAAAACTTTCTTACTACAATGGAGTATTAAAAAATCAAATACAGGCTTAATAACTTCTCAAAATGCTTCCATCAGCAGATATGAAGTTTTGTTGACTGTAAATTTTAATTTAATAAATAAAAAAGATTCCTCAACTCTTCTTTCTAATGTTGTGTACTCAAAGGCTGCCCACAATGTTTTAGAAGACGAATTATTTAGTACTATTACTGCAGAACGAAATGCTAGCAAATTAGCAGCTAATAATTTAGTAGAACAAATATTTTATAAAATTCTTTTATTTAATGACAACACTTTAAATGAAAATTAGTAATCAAAAAATAAATGAATTTATTAGTAATGTAAACAGCTCTTCCCCCGCTATTTTAGTTTATGGAACTGATTATGGTTTAGTATGTGAAAGACTCGAAAAAATAATTCAATCTTTTTTAAAAAACGAATCACTCGATAATTCAGCCTATAACTTAATAGAATTAAGCGCACCTAATATAATCAAAGAACCCAGAATTCTGGCAGAAGAATCTAAATCTATTTCACTACTTTCTAATAAAAAGATTATAAAGATAAATAATGTTAGTGATTCAATTACTAAAATTATTAACAACTATTTAGACAAACCCGACCCGGAATCTTTAATTTTAATTCAAGCGACAAGCCTTACGCCTAATTCATCTATTAGGAGGCTATTTGAAAACCACTCCTCGGCAAAAATTATACCCTGCTATACTGATGATATTCAAAGTATAGACATTCTCGTTTCTAATATGCTGCAGGATTCAAATATTTCTATTACTAAAGAAGCACAAAGAGTTTTGGTAGAAAGATTAGGTATAGATAGACTAGTAACTAAAACAGAAATAGAAAAGGTGATCCTATTTGCAAATAGTGAAGAAACTATAAGCTACGCAGATGTCCTATCTTTTGTAGGGGACCAAACTAGCATTAGCTTGGAAAAACTTTGTGACTCAGTGTTTTTAGGAGATTTTAAAAATACTTTTAATATTCTGCAAAGACTTGAAAAAGAAGGAACGCCTGCAATACAAATAATAAAGGTATTAATGAAACAGATGCAAAATTTGCATAATATTAAAATTTCCTTAATTAATGGTTTAAATATAGAAACAGTGATAAATAATTTTAAACCGCCTATTTACTTTAAAAGAAAAAATAATATTATTAAACAATCAAAATCTTGGTCTTTGGTTAGAATTATTAAAGCTTTATCCATATTGTATAAAGCAGAACTAGAATCTAAAAAATCCTCTTCTCTTCAAAAAACATTAGTAAGACAATTAACCATAAGCTTGTGCTTAATTGCTAGCAAAAACTATAGTTAGTTATCTTTAAGCTTATTTATAATTTCATCTAGTTGATCCAGACTTTTGTAATTAAATGTAATTTTTCCTTTACCTTTCTTATCAATAATATTTATTTTTAATCCTAAAATATCTTCTAATTCTTTTTCTAGAAAAGAAATATTTGGATCTTTAAGTATGGAACGACCATTTCTCTTCAGTCTTTTAGATCTTGCCAAACTTTCTACTTGTCTTACATTTAATTTCTTATTAACTATTGTTTTTGCTAATTCTAGAATATTATCTTGTCCAATTATCGCTCTGACTTGACCCATATTTAATTGTTTATCATTTAGCATCATTTTTATTTCCTTAGGCAGAGTTAATAATCTTAAAGTATTAGTAATATGGGTTCTGCTATAACCAATTGATTTAGATAATTTTTCTTGAGTAAGCCCAAAATCATCAATTAGCTTTTTAAAACTTTCGGCTTCTTCTATTGGAGAAAGGTCCTCGCGTTGTAAGTTTTCAATTAGTGCGACTACGCCTATCTCTGAATCTTTGATGTTCTTTATCATTATAGGAATTTTATGTAAGCCTGCTTTTTGTGCGGCTCTCCAGCGTCTCTCTCCTGCTATTATCTGCCAAATATTTTTTTTACTAGGGCTTTTTCTTACCAATATAGGTTGTAAAATTCCTTTATTTTTTATTGATTTCGTCAAGTCTTTTAGTGCATCTTCATCAAAATTTGATCTGGGTTGATAAGGATTCGCTTCAAGAAGCTCTATTGGTACAATTTGAACAGAATTAACCCTATAATCAATTTTATCTTCTACTTGCTTGTTCTCTGAAAATAAAGCTTCTATTCCCCTTCCTAATCCCTTTTTAGATATATTTTTCACTTTTACCTCCAGTCTTAAAAATTATTTTTTTAAAATTTCCTTAACTAATTTAATATAGGCCTGACTACCAGGAGCCTTAAAATCATAAAGTATAGCCGGCAATCCATGAGAAGGAGCTTCAGACAAACGTACATTTCTTGGTATTTTTGTTCTAAAAACTTCTTTTCGAAAATGCTTCCTTATATTATTTTCTACTTCCGAGCTCAAATTATTCCTTCTATCAAACATGGTTAGAATTATACCTTCTATTAGTAATTTTTTATTAAAATTTGCCCTCACCCTATCTACAGTTTTAAGCAGTTGAGCTAATCCTTCCAGTGCAAAAAATTCACATTGCAAAGGAATTAAAACAGAATCAGCCGCTGTTAAAGCATTTATAGTTAGCAAACCTAGAGAGGGCGGGCAATCTATGAAAACATAATCATATTCTTTTCGTAAATACTTGTTGTATTCTGATAATCGGTTAGCTCTGTCTGTCATATTTACAAGCTCTACTTCTATTCCACTTAGATCCTGAGTAGATGATATAATATTAAGACCAGGTATCATAGTTTCCCTAACAGTTTTTTTAAAAGTAGAAGAGCCGCAGAATAATTCATAAACCCCGGGATTTCGATGTTTGATTTCTATACCTAAACCAGTAGTAGCATTACCTTGGGGGTCTAAATCTATAAGTAAAACTTTTTTCTCTACAGATGCCATTGCAGTAGATAAATTTATAGCTGTTGTGGTCTTGCCTACCCCCCCTTTTTGGTTTGCAATAGCTATAAGTTTTGCTTTTTTAGTTTTATTTGCCATATTTCTTTCTGACTTTAGTAATAATTATTATTTTACTATCACTTGACGTAATACTTTGAACTGTATTGTAATTTATAATAAATTTTTTTTCTGCGACCGTTAGTTCTTCTTTCCAAGTTCTACCCTTAGGAAAAACACATACTCCTTTTTCGCGAAGTATTGGCATTGATATCTCTAGCAGAGTATCCAGCGAAGCCAATGCTCTAGAAGTAATGGCAAGAGCAGACCTTCCATCCAACTTTTGGGCCCTAATATTAACAATGCTTATATTAGTATTAGTAATTCTAGATACCTCTTTTAGAAATTCACATTTCCTTTTATTGGATTCACATAAAATAATATCTTTTCTTCCCATTATGCCCAACACCATGCCAGGAAATCCTGCTCCAGACCCTATATCATATATATAAAGTCCTTTTTTCGGAGCAGGTAACAAACTATATAATTGGGCACTATCTAAAACATGCCTATTCCACAAATCATCAATGCTATTTTTGCTGACTAAATTAATATTTTTTTGCCATTTTTTAATCAGCTCTATATATATATCTAGAGAAGACAAAATACTTTCAGAAAAGTAAATTTCATCCTCACGCATTCTTAAGCCGCCTTAGACCTTATGTAAATAGCAACCGCACCTATAGCAGCGGGGGTAACTCCCGGCAAAGATGCCGCTTGTGCAATTGTTTCTGGTCTAGCCTTTGTAAATATTTCTTTTGCCTCATTAGATAAAGAGCCCACCAATTCATAATCAATATTCGCTGGAATTTTAATTTTAGAATCTTTTTTATAAGATTTTATATCACCCTTTTGTCTTTCTATATAAATTGCATATTTTGATTCTATCTCCAATTGTTTTGCTATTTTCCTATCTATTTTTTTAAGTTGAGGCCATATTTTTTGTATGTTACCAACGCTAACATTAGGAAATGCTAGTAAATCTGCTGCTGATCTTTTAGCCCCATCCTTCCTAATATGAAACCCAACTTGCTCTGCTTTGTTTGGGGTTATAACTAGACTATTAAGTAAAACCCTTCCTCTATCTATCTCTTTCTTTTTTTTCAAAAATAAATTCCATCTAGCCCTTGAAACCAAACCTATGTTTTTACCTTTTTCAGTCAGCCTTTGATCGGCATTATCAGCCCTCAAAAGAAGCCTATACTCTGCCCTTGAAGTAAACATCCTATATGGTTCTGGCGCACCTTTTGTAACTAAATCATCTATCATAACTCCTAAATACGCATCCGACCTATCTAATACTAACGGCTTTTCATTCTTAGTCTTTAAAGCCGCATTTGCACCAGCCACTATGCCTTGCGCTGCCGCTTCTTCATACCCTGTAGTTCCATTTATTTGACCTGCCAAAAATAAACCTTCAACTTTTCTCAGCTCTAAAGTAATAAAACATTCTCGAGGATCAATAAAGTCATAGGCAATAGCGTATCCAGGTCTAATTATTTTTGCCTGCTTTAAACCTGGCATATTAGAAACAATTTGCTTCTGAATGCTCTCAGGAAGCGAAGTGGAAATACCATTTGGATAAACAGTATCATCATCAATTCCTTCTGGCTCTAAAAAGATTTGATGCCTAGTTCGGTCAGAAAACCTCATGATTTTATCTTCAATAGAAGGACAGTACCTAGGACCCTTAGCATCTAGTTTTCCAGAAAACATAGCAGATTTATTTATATTTTGTTTAATTAATTCGTGTATCCGCTCATTCGTCCAAGTAATTCTGCACTCTAATTGCTCATTATAAATACTCTTCGTTAAAGAGGAAAACGGCTCTGGATCTGCATCTCCCAGCTGCGCATCAAGCTTTTCCCACTCTATAGTTTTTTTACTTAGTCTAGGAGGAGTTCCAGTTTTAAGCCTTCCCATATTCAAGCCTAAAGAATACAGATAGTCTGATAAATCAGTAGAAGATGCTTCTCCCATCCTCCCTGCAGCAAAAGTTTTTTCCCCAATATGGATCATTCCATTCAAAAAAGTTCCTGTAGTTAACACTACAACCTTTGAACTTATACTTTGTCCGCCCAAAAGCTTTACACCTTCTATCTTATTTTTTTCCGATTTTAATAAAGAAACCACAGTTCCAGCAATCACCTCTAAACCTTCTTGTGAAAAAATATTTTTCTGCATCTCTTTTCGATATATAGCCCTATCTGCTTGGCATCTTGGCCCCCTGACCGCCGCACCCTTGCTCTGGTTTAACACCCGAAATTGTATACCAGCCTTATCAGCCACCTTACCCATTAAACCATCTAAGGCATCAATTTCTCTCACTAGGTGGCCTTTGCCTATGCCTCCTATTGCTGGATTACAAGACATTTCTCCAATTTTTTCTAAATCTTGAGTAATCAAAAGTGTTTGAGCGCCAATACGAGCTGATGCTGATGCCGCCTCACATCCTGCATGGCCACCACCGATAACTATTACCTCAAAATTTTTCATTAAAATTTTTTTCATAATTTTATACTAACTGAAATATCAAAATGTTTCACGTGAAACATTGACTTATTTACCTATACAAAAACTTGAAAACAATTCATCCAAAACATCTTCTACATCAATTTTTCCTACTATTCTGCCAAGTGATACTGAGGCTGACCTTAGAAATTCTGCTTCTATGTCAAAATTTTTATTATTATGCTGCACAAGTCCATTCTCTAGTGATGCTTTAGTTTCATTCAAATGTGACACATGTCTTGTACGCGTTGGGCCAAGATAATCACCATCTCCAGTTAAATATTCTGCCCTTTCACCTATTTTTTTCAACATGTGGTCTATACCTTCTTCTTTTAAGCATGAAATAAAAAACTTATTATTTTTATTAACTGGTTGTTTTTGCAAAAGATCTGATTTGTTGTAAATTTTTATAACTTTTTCTTTGTTTTCTATTTTAAAAATTTCTTTTTCTTTATCATTATTGGTAACATCCTTTACTAATAACACGATATCTGCTTCATTTGCTGCTTTTTTTGCCCTTTCTACTCCCTCGCGCTCGATCACACCTTTTGTTTTCCTTATGCCAGCTGTATCATAAACTGTTACAGGGATATTGTTTAAGTTTAATCGGGCCTCAATAACATCCCTAGTTGTCCCAGCTTCCGGGGAAACTATTGCACGCTCTTCATTAAGCAGCACATTAATCAGGCTAGACTTTCCAACATTTGGGCTGCCTATTAAAGCTATCTTTACTCCAGTTCTTAACTTCTCTCCAGACACCCCTCTCTCTATATCTTTAGTTATATCTTTTATTAAATATGTAAGTTTTTTACTAATTTCTTTAGCAAAGTTTTTCTCTAAAACATCTGACTCGTCCACAAAATCTAAACTGGCCTCCAATTTAGACCTAATATTTATTATAATATCTCTCCATTTATTATATCTGTGAGTAAGCTCACCTTTTATTTGCCTAAGCGCTTGATTTTTTTGCTTTTTTGTCTCTGATGATATTAAATCAGAAAGAGCTTCAACTTGTGTTAATTCCATTTTTCCATTTAGCAAAGCTTGTTTAGTAAATTCGCCTGGCTCGGCGGGCTTAAGTCCTTCTAATGAGGAAAAAGCTAATAATAAATCTTCTAAAACAGCATAAGAACCATGAATATGAAATTCTGCTAAATCCTCACCAGTAATACTTTCAGCAGAGGGAAAAAATACTACTAGCGCAATATCTATTATTTCTTTACTATTGGGTAATTTGATCTCAGAATATTTAAAATATCTTGCCTTCGGAACCTGTCCCACAAACATATTTAGAAGCTTTTGCGTTAGCGGCCCACTGACCCTAACTATAGAGATGGCTGAAGGCAAGGATCCACTTGATAATGCATAGATAGTTTGAGGTGCGGTCATCTTAATTATTGCTTTTGCTTGTCCATTAGAAGTCTTTTTACCATATTTCCCTCTTTTAGATGAAAACTTATTAAATCTTCCACGTCAGCCACTGTTTTAACGCTATACCAGGCCCCTTCAGGATAAATAACGACAGATGGACCTTCTTCACATCTATCTAAACAGCCTGCAACATTAACTCTTACTCTTTTAAGACCTAATTGTTTTACTTTAGCCTTCATAATATTTCTCAATTTTAAAGAGCCTTTGCTGGCACAACACCCTCTTGGGTGACCGCTACTCCTAACATTTGTACAAAAAAAAACGTGGTAATCATATTTATATATGTTTTTCAAATAGATTCCTCTCTATAAATTATTTTATAAACTTGTTTCACGTGAAACATTCCTTATATAATATATAAATAAAATGCTTAATTGTTGAAAAAACTGCAAGCATTAGTTATTAAAGTTTTGAAAGGGAAAAAAATGCCATCAGGATATATAGACATCGAATCTGCAGATAAAAAAGGTAAATTTAAGGCCTATTTTACTTCTAATCCTTATCTGTCAGATTTACAAAGACCTCCGGGAATAGTAATTATTCAAGAAATATTTGGCATAAGCCCCTTTTTAAGAGAAATGGCAAACAGATATGCGGCTCATGGATTTGCCGTATTAGTACCAGATTTGTTTTGGCGACAAGGCGAAACTCTATGTGAACTTCCTGATCAATCAGAAATAGCCACACTAAAAGCTTTCGAAATGTACAAAAACTTCGATATAGAGAAAGGTTTAGAAGATATTGCGGCTTCATTAAGATGGCTAAGGGAAAATGAAAATACAGGTGGAAATACAGCCGTTGTAGGCTATTGTCTTGGGGGCTTGTTGGCTTTTTTATCAGGTTGTCAATTAGATATAGAGGCGTCAATTGGTTATTATGGGGTCGGAATTGAAAAACATTTACAAAATATAAATATGATTAGAAAGCCCATGTGTTTGCATTTTGCAGAAAATGATGGTTTTGTTCCAAAAAAAACACAGGAAGAAATTAGTGAAGTATTTAAAAATTCTGAGTTAGTAAAAGTTTACCCATATTCTGGAGTAGATCATGGGTTTGCACGAACAGGTGGCGCAAATTATGACAGAGCTAGTGCTGAAACCAGTGACACTAGAACTCTGAGTATATTAAAAAAAGCACTAATTAGATAGAATAACTATTTAGAATAGATTAAAAATTGATTTTTAATTATAGAAAGGGAAAAAATGTCAACAAATGCAATAAAAATCTATGAACAAGGTGGCCCAGAGGTAATGAAATTTGAAAAAATTGATCTAGGTGATGTCGGAGCCAAAGAAATAAAAATTAAGCATACAGCGATTGGACTAAACTTCATCGATACATATCATCGTTCGGGTTTGTATCCTCTTCCAACTCCATCCGGCCTCGGAATGGAAGGAGCAGGAATCATTGAAGAAATAGGTTCTGAAGTCAAAGATTTAAAAGTTGGAGATAGAGTGGTTTACGCTGCACCTCCTGTGGGTAGCTACTCACAATCACGATTAATGCCTGCAGATCGAGCTGTAAAAATCCCAGAAGACATACCTGATGAAATAGCTGCATCAATTATGCTAAAGGGAATGACCACTCAATATCTAATTAGACGAACTTTCAAAGTTGAGCCTGGACATAAAGTATTATTTCACGCTGCAGCAGGCGGAGTAGGACTGATCGCATGCCAATGGTTAAAATCATTGGGGGCTTTAGTAATAGGAACTGTAGGGTCAGAAGAGAAAGCAGAATTAGCTAAATCTAACGGCTGTGATCATACCATTCTCTATAGACAAGAAGATTTTATATCAAGAGTTAAAGATATAACTGATGGGACAGGCGTTAATGTTGTTTACGATGGAGTGGGGAAAGATACAGCCACAAAAGGACTAGACTGCCTCTCTCCTTTGGGATATATGGTAATTTTTGGAAATTCATCAGGAAATGCGGACCCTGTAAATCCAACAGATTTAATGGCTAAAGGAAGTCTGTTTGTAACGAGGCCTTCATTAATGGCCTATACTGCAAGAAGAGAAGACCTGGTCGCCTCTGCAAATGAAGTATTTGAAAAAGTAAAAGAAGGAACTATAAATATAAGCATAGGTGCCCGCTATGAATTACAAAACGTAATTCAAGCACATAAAGATTTGGAAGCAAGAAAAACAACAGGATCAATAGTTATAAGCCCTTAAAGAAAATATTGAGAATGAGAATTATTCTCATTGACAATGACTCTCAAATGCTTTAGTGTGATTCGCAAGGGTAAGTTTTCTTTTTTTGTTCTTCTCAGAGACATACAGCACTTAACTTATTCTTAAAAGGGGAATCCTCCTCCACTTTTTCTCCAAAAAAAGGTCATTGGATTTCCCTTTATTTTTTTCTGTTTTTGATTTTATAATATTTCTTATAAATTATAGGCCTTAAAGTCATAAAAGAGCCGCTTAAGGCTAAAAAAATCGTACTTATGCCTGCTACAGTAAATAAAAAAATAGCTAACATCCCAAAAAACCTTCCGTTGTGTAAATCAGTTACTAATCTTAAGGCCTGTAATCCGGGCCCTTGTATTAAATTTAAATAATAGCTAGATTCTACCCTTTCTATTGTTTGTAAATATATTCTTTTATAATTATGATTTGTAGGGGCAATTACATAATCATTATTTTTTTTTGATATCATTAGTCTATTACCATTTTGATCTAGAATTATATTACCATTAGAATCAATTCCTGCTAACGAAATGGCCATATCAAAACTTTTAGCTATTCTTACCTCATAATCCAAATTAGTCTCGGATACTATCATTAAGGAATTTTCAGAAACAACAGCAATAACCCCATTTAATCTTAATCCTGCTATTAGTTTTTCGTCGCTTAGCTGAATTAACTCCCCATCTATTACTAAATTCGAACCAATAAATACTACATCTTTATCTATAGAAGAAGCCAGAACGTCAGAATGCGTAAACATACCAAAGCAATCTAAAATCCAGTCTGCCTCATAATATTTATCATATAAGTTGAAATATTTCGGGAACATCAAAAAAAGGCCTGTTACAGATAAATGCAAAATAATTAAAGCAAAACTAATTCCAATAATTTTATGAGCTTTCTTAAGCATTGAAAGTTAAGGGCAAGTAATTTCAGGAACAAAAGAGTGTAACGCCAAAGAAAGTGCTGCCATTTTTCCCATGCTCTTTACTGACAATGTTGCTCCGGTTATACCATCCACTTTTTTACTTAATTTATAATCTGCATTCAAGGTCATTCCTTCAAATTGATCTCTAAAAAAAGGATATTTTATTTCCCATCCATGAGACTCACGATATACTAATACGTGAACAGAAGCAATTGCACAATTATCTATAATAAATCCTGCAGTAATAGGCATAACTTTTCCTATGCGCTCTAATATCCAAGCGGTTCTAGAATCTGATCGCCAGTACTTAAATCTGACTTTTGAATATTTGTGCCCCATTATCTTACGTGATATTTCTTTGACCTCACCTTTAAAAAATAACGATTTGTTTTTGGGCGTATCGGCTGAAAAAGCCCCTTCAAGGAAATCTTTTTTTGATAAAAGAACTTCCTCAGACTTTAATTCATAAATACAAAGATTTGAGAAAAGAAAGGCCACAACAAATATAATGGATTTATATTTGAAAAATGGCCTTTCTCTAGAAAGAACAAAATACTTAATTAGAATTGATATCCCATCCCAACATTCATGCCTCTGCTATCCCTTTGATTTGCCTTATCCTTAGTTTGCTCTTCAAAGTCAACTTTTAGCACAGCATCGTCTGTGATCCAATAGTTAATACCAGTATCCCATTGTTTAATTTTATTATGAACATTTGTGCCTGAAAGCGTTCCAGCATTGTCGTCTCTAACTCCGTAACGCACAAAGGTACCAATAGATGAATCTCCTGCTAAATCCCAACGATAACTTAGCTCACCAAAATATCCATACTGTTCATCAAATCCTTTTTGAATACAAGTATTCCCAGAACCAACATAAGCCGGACAATCTAGGTTCCATTCGCCCCAGAATGCTCTACCGCTAATTCCTCTTTCTTGTTGATAGTCCGCATATACACCTAATAAAGTACCTGTTACTTCAGGACCTACTTGATCATCACCCATATCTGGTTGATAGGACCAAAAGAACCCGGCGTCTAAATTAGGCATTCCAGTATATTTTACCTTACCAGACCAAGAAAATACTTTAGCAGATTGGTTTTCTAATTTATCGCGACCAGAACGAATATCGCCACCACTATTGGTTAAACTGGAATGATATCCACCAGTAATGCTTAATCCTTTTTCTGGTATATTATGTGTTAATTGAAGTCCTGCTTCCCACCAAGTATTTGCACAAACTTCCTTCTCAACTTCATTTCTTTCTACACCGTAGAAGGTAGGAGGTTCATGTTTCTCATTAGTAATACCACAAGGAATTAAGAACATACCATATTTTGCAGTAGTATTGTCTATGCCAAACTGGGCCCAATCATGTTCTATATACCCTTGTTCCATCTCTAGCTCTCCGTCTCCATCTTTAACGAAAGAGTGTTCGATTTCAAAT
Source organism: uncultured Rhodospirillaceae bacterium (assembly GCA_964624655.1). Lineage (GTDB taxonomy): Bacteria > Pseudomonadota > Alphaproteobacteria > TMED109 > TMED109 > CAZUXH01. The sequence goes on from CAZUXH010000032.1 coordinate 14,473, forward strand.
TCTGATGCGAATCTTGCATATTCATTGAATTCATGTGAAATAAATAAAACATATCTATGAAAATCAATTTTATCTGTTGAATGCCCTTCATAATGGATTTCACCATATCCTCCTAATGAAGTTTTATTCCACCATCCAGAACCAGAGTCTCCGCCCTCCTCTGCTGCAGTGACAGCAGCATCCGCTAATTCTACGGCTTCTTCTGATTTCTGCTCTACTGCTTCAACTCTTTCAGATAAAGAGTCTATAACCGCTCTTTGCTCTTCTATTATCTTTTTCAAATCATCAATTTCGTCAGCAAACGATGAAGAAACAAAAAAAGCAAAAGCAAATATTAACTTTGCTATTAAATTCATCTAAAGTGCTCCTTATTACTTAATTAATATATAATAGTAAATAGGAATCATTCTCAATAGTACTGAGAACGATTCTTATTCTCTTTATATAATGAGAATGAATATCAGTGTCAATACGCAATTACGGCAATATTTTTTTATGTGACAAAAATACTACACCATGAAAGTCTTGATTATATTAAAATTTAGATATATTTTGAATTTCTAATTTGTGAATTTAAAGAACGGGAGAGAAAAATGATTAATAGAATTTTAATAGTTTTTTTATTACTTTTTATTGGTTTTTTTGCTGGTCAAAACTATAAAACTATAAATGCTATAAACCTTGAACAAGTTTTAGCTACTAAAAATAGCCAGCTAGGCCTCGCATACTCTAACTTGGTAAGTCATTATTATGAAGAAGTTTTAAATAAAACAATAAATATGAACCAATCTATTGATGCATTTTTATCAGACCCCTCTATAGAAAACTTAGAATATTGTAAGCAAAATTGGATAGAGGCTAGAGAAGTTTATGGAATTACTGAAGCATTTAGATTTTACGGTGGGCCTATAGATGGAGTCAATCAGTTCGGAGAAGAAGGACCCGAAGGTCTTATCAATTCTTGGCCACTGAACGAAGCACACATAGACTACGTAAGAGGAAACCCTGAAGCAGGGTTAATAAATAACCTGGCTTTTGAAATAAATGCAGAAAGTATAGTTTCTAGCAATCAGACAGGTGATGACGCAGATGTTTCGACCGGATGGCACGCTATAGAATTTCTTCTGTGGGGACAAGATCATTCCTTAGAAACTGCAGGAACCAGGTCGCATGAAGATTATTTGCCAGGAATAAATAACAACGATAGAAGAAGAGCTTATCTCTCTGAATCCTCCAAGATGCTCTTAGCTCATATAAAATGGTTAAACGATCAATGGGATAAAAAGGGAGCAGGCAGAATAGATTTCATGTCTAGAGAGGATATAGGTGGCAACATTTTAACTGGAATAGCTACGCTTGCAGGATTTGAATTATCATCTGAACGAATTGCTACCGCTCTTGATTCAGGGGACCCAGAGGATGAACATTCTTGCTTTAGTGAT
>CAZUXH010000033.1:0-15271 GCA_964624655.1 uncultured Rhodospirillaceae bacterium
CTTTTTTATCTTCATTACTCTCTTCTTTTTGACCTTCAGAAGTTTCATCTGTTTCAGTTTCTGCATCTGCTTCTGTATCTTCTTCTTCTGTTTCGGTTTCGCTTTCGGCAGATGTAAGTGCAGATGGAGCAACTATACTAGCAATAGTAAAATCCCTGTCAGTAATGGTAGGCTTTACACTCTCTTCTACATTTGTGTCGCTAAAATGAATAGAATCTCCTATTTCTAGCCCTGTTAGGTCAAAATCAAATTTTTCAGGTATGCTCGCTACTGGACAAAGCACTTCAACATTATATCTTGTGACGTTTAATATTCCACCTCTTTTAATTCCTGGACTTTCTTCTTCATTTATGAATGAGACAGGAATTTCTATAGTAACTTTGGTTTTTTCGTTTACTCTTAAAAAATCTATGTGCTCCGCATTGTCATTTACTGGGTGAAAAGAAATGTCTTGAGGAAGCACTCTCACTTTTTCCTTATCTATTTCTAGATAATATAATCTAGTAAGAAAACCAGGTGTTCTCAATTATGCATTGAGTTCATGGGTATTAATAGAAATTGCTAAGGGGTTTTTTTTATCTCCATAGATTATAGCAGGGGTTCTTCCGATTCTTCTCAAAGTTCGAGATTCTCCCTTTCCTAATTCTGTTCTCTTTTCTGCTCTAAGAGGCGATGTAGTTACCATAGTAATATTTCCAATTCTAATAAATTAGTATTATATAAATCTAAATAAAAAATTAATCAAATAAACTAGAAACAGAATTGTCAGAACTAATTCTTCTGATTGCTTCTGCTATAAGTGATGCAAGGTTTAATACACGTATCTTATCTGAGTCAACAACTTCTTTAGAGGCAGATATACTGTTTGTTATAACTAACTCTGTTAATTTTGATTTAGCAATTCTTTTTATCGCAGGTCCAGATAAAACTCCGTGTGTAATGTATGCTGAAACACTTTTTGCACCGGAATTTATTAGGGCTTCCGCTGCATTACATAAAGTTCCTGCGGTGTCCACAATGTCATCAACAACTAAACAATCTTTATTCTTAATATCTCCTATTATGTTCATAACTTCTGAAACATTTGCTTTATCTCTTCTCTTATCAACGATTGCCAGATTAGCATTAATTCTATTAGCTATGTTTCTGGCTCTCACTACTCCTCCAACATCTGGAGAAATTACTACTATATCACTATTTTTATATTTTTCTTTTATGTCATTTGTTATTATAGGAGCTGCATATAAGTTATCTACAGGGATATCAAAAAAACCTTGAATTTGCCCCGCATGCAGGTCTATGGTTAAAAGTCTATCTATTCCAGCAGATGTAAGAATATTTGCTACTAATTTTGCGGATATTGGAGTGCGAGGTCCTACTTTTCTGTCTTGTCTAGCGTAGCCAAAATATGGCATTACTGCAGTAATAGTATTTGCTGATGCTCTTTTTAAGGCATCTATAGTAATTAATAATTCCATCAAGTGATCATTTGCTGGAGCAGATGTAGATTGAATTACAAAAAGATTTTTTCCTCTTACGTTCTCAAGAATTTCTACAAAGACTTCTTGATCGGAAAATTTTGTAACAGTCACATTTACAATGTTTTCTCCTAGCTCTGCAGCTACTTCTTCTGCAAGTTGCTGATTACTGTTTCCTGATATTATATTCATTCTCTACCTACTAAATTAATAAACAAAGAAACCTTTTTGAAAATGAAGTCATAAATTAATGTTATAGTATTGCAAGTTTGCTTAATAATCAACCCAAGTTAAATAGTTAAGTTCTGGGAGAGCCATTTCAATAATTTTTTCATTTATTTGTTTCCACAATTTTTTACTTAAACCTTTTTCTAGTACTTTTGACTGTTTAATATTTCCTATTTTATTTCCCTTATAATCACTTATTGTCCATAGAACCACAATTCTTTCTTTATCTTCTTCTATCATTTTACTAATATTAATATCCAAAATTCTATCATCGTACTTAATTAGTTTTAAATCATCTGGAGTGTAAAGTTCAATATTTATATTATTGGAATTAATTTGTAGTTTTAGACTATCTAAAAAACTTGAAATATTCTTTTTATTATTTTCGTGTAAATTTGTATTTCGTATGATTAAATTTTTCTTTTCTTTTGTATAAGTTAAATCACTTATTATTTGGTTTGTAATATCTCTTGCAATGTTATTCAAATAGTCATTAGTATTTTGATTAGTAAATAAAATATTATTTTTATATCTAGATAAATTCTCTGGTTTTTCTTTTATAAGTTTCCATAAAAATATTGTTTCACTCTTTTGTTCGTAATTTACTAAAGTGCCTTTTAATATGAGGCTATTTTTATTTATATTTTTGAAAGAAGCAATTATATTGTTATCTATAAAAGTTTTGGCAATTATTTTTTTTAATTTGTAGGATTGTTCTTCAGGCATCCCAATTATATCTTCAATGTATATTCCATATAATTTATGTTGTGACATAATTAAAGATGATTTTTCTTCTTCAAATGGGCTGTGATAATCAAAACATCCAGAAAAAAATAATATGCTAATTAATAAATAATTTTTCATTTTAATGTATTTAAATTATAGAAATAGCTGAAATCATTCTTCCAGTACTCTTGCTGTTAGTTTTAATTTTTCTTCTATGGCTAAAAAATTTTTTTTCATCTGTGTAAGTATCGTTAGTGCATTTTGAAATATTTTTTATATTGATTTTTTCTTCAACTAATTGCGATAAAATTAATTCAGGAAGATTAAAAAGAAATTTATTAATTTTGAAACTGCTAAAATATTTAATATAATTAAAATTAATATTTTTAAAATCTTCATATAAATCTTCTCCTACTTCATAAGAATTTTTTCCAATACAAGGACCTATTGCTGCCAAAATACTTGAACGTTTACCCCCTATTTTGCACATTTCGTTTATAGTACTTGAGATGATTTTACTTTTTGCCCCTTTCCATCCCACATGAATTGCTGCAATTATTTTTGATTTATAATCAAATAAAAGAATAGGAGCACAATCGGCAGTTAAAATTCCTAATATAATATTAGGAATATTTGTAATTATTGAATCTGCTTTTTGAACAGAGCTAATATGATTAGTGTCGCTAATGACAACTACTTTGTTACTATGTATTTGTTGAACCGTTTTAAGGTATCTAATGTTTTTATTAAAATAACGACAAACTATTTCTCTGTTTTTATTAACATTTAAGAGGTTGTCTCCTGAAGAAAGACTGCAGTTTAGAGAGTGAAAATCTTTATTTGAAAAACCTCCATTTCTAGTAAAAAAACCGTGTTTAATATTCTTATGATACGATAGTTTTTTTGATATAATTGGATATAATTTAGCCATGTTGATCTCCAAAAATTGGAGGTAATTTAAAATTATTTTTATTTATTGTCATAACTTTGAATAAATTACCCATTCCTTCTTTTGAAATCAGTCTATTTTTTTCAGAGGTTATTTGATTTTTTTTAGAAGGATTATTATTAATTAGTTGTTCACTTCTAATATGTATTCCAAGATTTTGAAAAAATTTATTCTGACTGATCGGACCATTTACCACTGAACCTGCTTCTTTTGCTATATTAGACACTAACTCAAAGTTTACTTTACATGAAATATCAGAATTTTCTGGGTCTTCTAAAGGATCTATTTTTTTATGGTTTTTTATAGCCTGAAGAGTGCCATAGGGTTCTTTATCTTGATATGCATAGTCTATAATTAAAGCTAAACTTCCATATTTATTTATTATTTTTGCAATGTTGTTAACAGTTTGTATTAAATTAAAAGATATTTCTGTAATTTCTCCTTCCTCATAGTTTTTAGCCAGAAAGAAGTCATATTTTGATGGTTCATTGCTCAAAACGAAGATAAAATCGTCGTGTTTATTTATATCTATAAGTCTTTCATGCCATTTATTTCCGACTTTTATAAATTGATGAACGGGTAGGCAATCTAAAAACTCATTTGCAGTAAAAAAGGTATTTCCCGGTGGTAATTTGTCTAAATTATCTAAAAATATAGAAGTAGGAACAGATGCTTTTTGCTTTCTTTGAAGGAGTGGTGATGTTTCTATAAAGAAAGTATTTATTGTTTTATAAAAATTTGGTTCTATTTTTTTTATAGTCCTCAAAGAATCTTTCATCATAGTTCCATTTCCGCCTCCAAGGTCTACTAAATTTACAGGTGCACCATCATTATTTATTCTCCAGCACTCTGTTAAAAATACCCCTATTAATTCTCCATACATTTGGCTAATTTCAGGACCTGTAATAAAATCTCCTTGCTTACCTATAGAATTTTGTTTTGAATAATATCCGATTTTTGGTGCTAAAATAGAGTCGGCCATGTATTGAGATATTGAAATTGGGCCATGAAATTTTATTTTTTTTATAAAGTGTTCTCTTAAGTTAACCATTTTTATCTATAATTTTTAATGATTAATATTATTCCAATAATAAGTAATGGGAATGATAATAGCATACCCATTGTATAATGCTGAAATATATAACCAATATGATTATCAGGAACTCTATAAAAATATTCTATAAAAGTTCTAATAATTGAATACGTTAAACAGAACATTCCAGTAGCCATTCCTTGTCTATCAAGTATATTAAATTTACGCGTAAAAAATAATAAAATTATAAATATAAATAAGCCTTCAAAAAAAGCCTCATATAATTGACTAGGGTGTCTGAGTTCTGGTCCTGCACAAGGAAATATTATACCGAAGGAACTTGCGGTTTCTTTTCCCCATAATTCTCCATTTAGAAAATTTGATATTCTTCCAAAAAATATCCCAATAGGTGCAGCACATGCTACTAAATCGGCAACTTTAAAAAAATTTATTTTACGTGCATGTGTAAATAAAAATATGAAAATTAATATACCAAATAGTGCTCCATGAAAAGACATGCCTCCTTCCCAGACGTACAATATCTTTTTAGGGTTATAAAAATAATAAATAGGATTATAGAGCAATACATAACCAAGTCTTCCGCCTAAAATAGTGCCTGCCATTACCCAGATAAGTAAGTCATCGATCAAATTTTTGTTAGGAGGGTTTTTGATAAAACGTAATATGTGTTTTATGTAAACTATTCCAAGAATAAAACCAATTATATAGGAAAGTGAATACCAAGTTATGTTAATAGTATCTAATAAAGAAAATCCAATAGAAAACCCTATTGAGCATTCCGATCCAATTGTTTTAATGAATTCTTCCATCATTATTTATGTCTTCGCTGACTGTCAATAGATAGATATTTGGTTACGTAATCTCTTACTCCTTCTTCTAATTTTATAAATTTATTTTTATATCCGGCTTTTTTAATTTTTTTCATTTCAGCTTTCGTGTAGTATTGGTATTGTTTTTTAATATTCTCAGGCATATTTACATATTTAATTTTTGGTTCAGTTTTTAAACTAGTATACATTGCAAGAACTAGGTCTTTAAAAGTACGTGCTTCTCCTGTTCCGCAATTAAAGATACCTGATATATTAGGATTCTCTAGAATCCAAAGTATAATTGAGACACAGTCACTGACAGCTATGAAATCTCTTTTTTGATGACCGTGTTTATAGTTTTTATTATGTGACTTAAATAATTTGACCTTTCCTTCCTTAGTATACTGATTATATGAATGGGCTACTACGGATTGCATCTGTCCTTTGTGATATTCATTAGGGCCATAAACATTAAAAAACCTCAAACCAACCCACTGCGGAGGAGAATGGTCCTTATCTGCTTGGTTTATTGCATATCTATCAAAAAAATATTTAGTCCAGCCATAATAGTTTAAAGGCTTGAAAATACTAATAGGGTCAGTATCATCAAATCCTGATTGACCATCACCATATATTGCTGCTGAAGAGGCGTAAATTAGTCTTACTTTATTTTTAGAACACCAGTTCCATAAGTTTTTAGAAAATCTAGTGTTTTGAGAATAGATTTTTTTTAAATTTTTTTCTGTTGTAGAAGAATTAGCACCCATATGGATTACAGCATCTATAATTTTAGTCTTAGTTTCCATATAGTCTATTAATTTATTCGGTTTAACTATTTTTAAATATTCTCTTTTATTTATATTATTTTTTTTAAAATTTTCGTCACAAAGAATAATTCTTTTTAAACCCTTCTGATTTAAATGATATAGTATGTTTGATCCGATAAATCCTCCCGCACCAGTAATTACTATCATAATTTAAAATCCAATGATTTAATTATTTTTAATATTAGTATAGATTATAAACGAAATAATATATGAGTATTGAATAAATTAGTAACGAAATTATGTTTTTTATATAAAGGGAAATAAATGTCAAAAAAAGAATATATAAAAGAAGACATACTAAAGTTTCTAGGAGGAACATCTTCAATAATAAATACTTTAATTGCAGAAATGGAAGAACGGATAAAGATAAGGGTAGAAAAAGTTATATCAAAATTTGATATAGTAAGTAAGTCGGAGTTTGAAATAGCACTTGCTTTGGCAGAGAAAGCAAGAAAAGAAAATATATCTTTATCCAAAAAAATTAATTCTCTAGAAAAGAAAGTGCACGCTTTGACCAAAGAAAAATTAAAGAAATAGATTTCTTATATTATTCTCTTTTCAATTAAGAATTATATGTCCCAATCAATTGATTTATTATTGTTATAATCTTTAGGAAAGATTTTGACAAAATACACTATATAGATATTATATTCATAAGATATACTATATTTTGTGTATTATGTAATTATTTTTTTGAGTGGCTTATGACAGGTACTGTATCTTCAAATGAAAAGAACAATCCTTTAGACTTTTTGGAGGAGATAGTAGTAGATAATAGCTGGCCGCATAATAGAGTAAATGAAAACACTTTATATGTTGAAATTGGCGGACAAGGATGTGATTTTTTTCTTTCACTTGCATGGAGTCAGGATTCTAATCTTCTTCAGTATACATTTACTTATAATATGAAAATTCGTGATGATTCTTATGACTCACTTTGTAATTTGATAAATATTATTAACCGTCAGCTATGTTTTGGCCATTTTGAATTATGGATGGAAGATGGATGGATTATTTTTAGAAATTCAATTTTTGCAAAATATGAAAAAGACAGTTTACAAGATCAGATATCACAAATATTTTCGCTATCTATCTCAGAATGTGAAAAATATTATCCAGCATTTCAATTTTTATTGTTTGAGAATAAAAGCCCCAAAGATGCCATAGCGGCTTCGATGATAAACACATTAGGAGAAGCTTAAAAATATGAAATGTCTTCTAATTGGCTGTGGTAGGATGGGTTCTGCAATATTAAAAGGCATTCTGAAAAATGAATATATGGAAGAAAATTTTTCCATAATTGATCCTAAATCAGTTGTCGATCCCGTCATAAAAGCTTCAAAAGTAAAAATTTATAAAAATCTTGATGAAATTTCGATAAAAGATAGAACGTTCAAACTAGTTATTTTTGCTGTTAAACCTCAAATAATAAATGAAGCTGTTAAGGCATGCAAAGAAAAACTAAAGGGTAGTTATTTATTAATTTCAATAGTAGCAGGGGTTAAAATTAATTTTTATCAGTCTGCTTTAAAAAAAAATTATAGAATTATAAGAGCTATGCCTAATATTCCAGCTGAAATAGGTAAGGGAATTACTGCTCTAGTAAAATCAAGAAATATAAGTAAAAAAGATATGGATATATCCAAAAGAATATTTGGTCCTTTGGGAGAAATTTTATGGATTAAAGAAGAAAATCATATGGACCTTATTACTGCTATTTCTGGAAGTGGGCCCGCTTATATATTCTATCTAGCAGAAATAATGATCAAGCTGGCTATTGATAAAGGTTTATCTAAAAAAGAAGCTAGTTTATTAGTTTCTCAAATGATAAAAGGGTCCGGATTCTTGATGAACTTGTCCCCTAAAACAGCTAAAGAACTTCGTGATGAGGTTACCAGTCCTGGGGGAACAACAGAATCTGCCCTAAAAGTTATAATGTTAGACGAAACTTTTGCAAAAATAATGAGAAAAGCAATTTTATCAGCAATGCAAAGATCTAAAGAACTTTCAAATCAATATTAATAAGTTATTTAAATTTTATGTTTTTTAATTATTATATTTAATAATTAGGAAATTTATTATGAGTATTGAAAATAAAATAAAATCTAAGCTTTTTAAAATTGCCTTCAAAGAATTACTGGAAGGAAATTGGAAGAAGTTAAATATTAAAAGTTTGTCACTTAAATCAAAACTTAGTGTAGAAGAGACATTATCGATTATTACTTCTAAAGAAGAGCTTTTGGATATTTGGTCTCATGAAATAAATTTAAAAATTATGAATCTCGTATCTGCGAAAGAACTAAAAGATGTTAGCAAGAAAGATAGAATTCTAGAACTGATGTTATGTAGATTAGATGTCTTAGAAGATTATAGAACAGAAATTTTTGCACTTATGACTTTATCCAGAGAGAATGCCTTGGAAACATGTATGGCCTGGAGCAGAATAAATAAGGCTATGAAATATATAATGAATATCTCGAATATTGATACTAATGGAAAAAAAGGAATGCTAAAAATTAAAGTATTATCAATTATTTGGATAATCACTATAAAAGAATGGCAACAATCTAAAACTAAAGACAATACTTTTGTTATGTCAAATTTGGATAAGAGGTTAACCAAAATAGATAAATTAAATAGCACTATTTTAAATTAGATTATATAGGTATGGACAAGATAGCTCTTAATCCGCCTAATGGTGATTTATTCAGTTTTACATCCCCACCATGACTTCTAGCAATATCTCTTGCAATGGTCATTCCTAATCCTAGGCCTCCTGTACTAAGGTTTCTAGAGGTTTCTATTCTATAGAAGGGTTTAAATACATCAGTAAAATTTTCTTCTTTTATCCCAGGCCCATTGTCGTCTATAATTATCACAGCGTGACTGGATTGTTTTAAGAGAGAAATTTCAACTTTTGTTCCTTCTCTGCATGCGTTTGAACTCAGATTGGTTATGGCTCTTCTCATAGCACTAATTCTGATTTCAGCATCTATAGTTTCTATATTAATTGGGGTAATTGTATCTCCATTGCGTTTGGCATCTAAAATCACATCTCCTATTAATTTAGAAATATCAAATTTTTTTACATTCTCTTCTTCTCTTTGTTTAATAAACAACAAATATGATTCTATCATATCTTCCATTTGTACTACGTCTTCAGATAAACCAAATTTAGCATCATCTTGTTTAAGCATAGCAATTTGTAATTTCATTCGTGTAAGAGGAGTTCGGAGATCATGACTAATACCGGTGAGCATTTCTGTTCTTTGCTCTATATATCGCCGAATCCTTTCTCTCATATCTAGAAATGCTCTTGTTAAATTTCTAACTTCTGTAGAACCTCTTACTTTGATAGGAAAAAATTCGTCTCCTTTTCCGAATGCATCTGCAGCTTTAGATAGACTTTTTAAAGGACTGATTTGCCTACGGAGAAAATATACAGCTATTAAAAGCAAGATAATCGAAAAAGTTATCATCCAAGCTATAAAAATATATGTTGTAGAACTATAAATTCTTTTTATAGGTATTGTAGTGGCAAGTAGTCCATGGGGTAGTTCTACAAAAATTACTACTTCTCGAGTTGAATTTTTTATTTGAAAAGAATGAGGGTAATTTATTCTTTCTTTTAATGATCTTGATAAAGCCTTACTCAGTCTTGTTTTTTTAGATCTAATTTCAATATTATTAGGCAATGTCTTAGAAGGCGAGTATTGAAAACTAGCACCAAAATGGTCATATCCGTTTACATAAATTTTATTTATTTTCTGTGGCTCTTGATAAACTTGGTTAATCTGATCCGATATATGTGCTATTTCTCCAGCTACAGATAGAATTAGTCTGCGACCAACATCTTGCCAGTGTCTTTCAAAGAAAAAATAAGTAAGAATTATCTGAAGTAAAATAATGGGAAGACCTAATATTATTAGAGATCTTCCAAATAAACTTTTTGGCATTATATCTCTTAAACGCATAATTTGATCCTTAATTTCTTATTCTAGCTATAGAATAACCATAACCTCTTATAGTTAATATGTGTGTCGGATTTTTAGGATTATCTTCAATTTTATTTCTTAATCTACTAATTGTAATATCAATTTTTCTTGATCCTAGGTTTAAATTCTTTGCAAGCATTTCTCTATTTACAGAATTACCTTCAAGTTTAATTAATTCATTTAATAGTTCACATTCTTTATTAGTTAAGAGTATCTTTTGATTATTTTTCCATATCAAACTCGATTTTGGGTCATATATTAATTCACCCAATCTGACTATATTGTTGTTTATTTTTGGTTTAGGCGTTTTCTCTTCTGTTCTTCTTAAAATAGATTCTATCCTAAGAAGCAATTCTTTGGGCTCAAAGGGCTTTCCTAGGTAATCATCAGCACCTGTTTCTAAACCTTTAATTCTTTCTTTGGTTTCTTTCATTGCTGATAACATTAGTACTGGTGTTCTAGATTTAGTTCTAATGAATTTTAGTAAGCTTAGTCCATCTTCTCCTGGCATCATAATATCTAAAATAATTATATCGTATAAAATGACTTCTATCTTATTTCTTGCTATTAAAGCGTTATTGGCGCTATCCACTATAAAATTATGTTCTGTTAAAAATTTTTTTAATAACTCTCTTAATCTATTATCATCATCTACTACCAAAATATGTGCAAACATGTTGTTTTTATCTAATGTTGTCATAATATATTTTTACTTTCCTAGATATTTACAATCTATATATAAGTTTAGATGTTTTTTATTACTTGAGAAAAGACTTTTTTATGATACAACTCATAAGTTCTTTATTTTTAAAAATTAATTATGTTTTAATTTATATTAAAAGAGAATTTTAAATTAGTTTTTTTAAGGAAAAGATAATATTTAGTTTTTTTATACAGGAGCTAGCAAAATGGATGATTTTAGTAAAAATGAAGGTTTTATTTGGTTCGATGGAGAATTAATTGACTGGAAAGATGCTAAAGTTCATGTTTTAACCCATGGTCTTCATTATGCTTCTTCTGTTTTTGAAGGAGAGAGATGTTATGACGGAAAAATTTTTAGAGAAATAGAGCATACAGAAAGGCTTCATCATTCTGCAAACACTCTTGGATTTAATATTCCTTTTTCTATTGATGAAATATGTAAAATTAGAAAACTCGTTTTAGATTCAAATAAAATTAGGGATGGATATATTAGACCAGTTGCTTGGAGAGGTAGTGAAATGATGGGAATAAGTGCTCAGAAAAACACTATTCATTTGGCAGTAGCCGCTTGGGAGTGGCCAAGTTATTATTCTCCAGAAGCAAGATTGAAAGGAATAAAACTAGATTTATCTACATGGCGAAGACCTTCTCCTGAGACTGCGCCAGTAAGTACTAAAGCCGCAGGCTTGTACATGATTTGCACACTTGCAAAACATGAGGCTGAAGAAAAAGGTTGTCAAGATGCCTTAATGTTAGACCATAGGGGATATATAGCAGAAACTACTAGTGCAAATATTTTTATGGTTATGAATGATGAAATTCATACACCACTTCCAGATTGTTTTTTGAATGGTATTACCCGCCAAGAAGTAATAAAAATAGCAAAAAATTTAGGAATAAAAGTGGTGGAACGGCATATGAAATTAGAGGAATTACAAAAGGCTAGTGAGGTATTTGTTACGGGCACTGCTGCTGAGGTCACGCCTGTCAGCCAAATAGGCGAATTAGTGTTTAAGCCAAGTGCAATTTCAAAGAAAATGATTGAGGAATATAACAAAATAACGAGTTAAAAATTATTTCCAATTCTTTACCGCTTCGACGTCTTTTACATTTTCTTCTACCCATTTTGATCCAGATTCCCTTTCTTCTAGTTTCCAGAAAGGTGCTTTAGTTTTAAGCCAATCTATCAAAAATTCGCAGGCTTTAATAGCTTCTTTCCTGTGTTCTGAAGAGGTCCCAACCAAAACTATTTTATCTCCTGGAAACAGTTTGCCGTATCTATGGATTATTATACTATTAATTATATTCCATCTAGTTTGTGCTTCCCTTTCTATCTGTTCAAGCATCCTCTCGGTCATTTCTGGGTAATGCTGAAGTGTCATGGAATGGCACCTATCTGTTTTGCTATCATCTCTGACCAGACCAACAAAAAATGAAATTCCACCAATATTTTTTTTGTTACTAAGTAATTTTAACTCCTTATTTACATCAAAATCATGTTTTTGTACTTTAATCATATTTATCCTCCTGTCATAGGAGGGAAGAGTGCTACTTCATCATTTTTACTAATTTTATGATCAAAGTTTACAACTTCAAGGTTTACGGCACATCTTATTATAGAAGTATCTTTTAAAGCTTCAAAATGTCTGTCACTTTTTTTTGCTAAAAGGTCAATTAATTCTTTTACTGATATAGATTCTAATTCCAATTCTATATCTTCCTCCTCAATCCCTATTCTATCCCTTAGCCAAGAAAAATATTTTATATTCATTGTTTAACTCTTATTAATTTATACCTGTTTAAATGTTAAAATAACATATTTGTAGGCAGAATAGATAGATAATATTGCTGTTAATAATAAAAATGTATTGCCAATAGTTTCAAGATTTAAAGCGTATTCTTTTATCAAAGGAATACTTGAGAGTATAATTATAGATATAAATTGAAAAGTAGTTTTAGTTTTTGAAATTAAAGAAACTTTTAAAATATTGGATTTATTTTGTTCAGATAACACTTCTCTTAGACATGATATAACCAATTCTCTGGATATTATAATGATTGACAATACTAAATTTGCCCTAGCATCTGAAACAAAGGTTATTAGGACTGTCGAAATAAATATTTTATCTGCAATAGGGTCTAATATTTTTCCTAGACTCGATAAGGCATTTAGTTTTCTTGCTATCAGTCCATCAAAATAATCTGTTAGAGAAATGTATATTATTAATATAAAAGCTGAAAAGTGATAATTATATAAAACTAATAAAAACCATATAGGGCATAATATAATTCTTGAAAAAGTAAGTATATTTGGAATGTTTTTTATTTTACTCATTATCTATTAAATAGCTCCTTTATGATAGTCAATTTATCATTTTATATTTGTTTCTCAACCATTAAAAAAGTTAAAAATTTGCGTAGCTAAAACATCATTTATTCCAGTAGTTTTACATAATTCTTTAATACTAGCCTCAGAAACTTTTTTAGTAGAACCAAATCTAAGAATTAGAGCTTTCCTTTTTTTAGGTCCTACTCCATTTATTTGATCTAAAGATGAGCTTTTAAATGATTTTTTGTTTCTATTACGTTGAGACATAATTGCAAATCTATGAGCTTCATCCCTTAATCTTTGCAAAAAATAAAGAGTCTTATCAAATTTTGATAAAACTAGTGGGTTTGGTCTATTTTTAAGTTGATTTAACAGTTTGGGAGCATAATCCTTGTCATTTGGAAAATAAATTTTCTCATTTCCTGAGTTTCTTTTTTTACCCTTAGCTATTCCTATTAAGCTAATATCCTTAATCTTATTTTTTTTTAATATATTTGTAGCTGCTGTACATTGGCCCAAACCTCCATCAATAATAATTAGGTCAGGTCTTTTGTCAAAACTATCATCAGCTTTATTCCCTAATCTTTTAAATCTTCTTTCAATTACTTCAGAAATCATTTGATAATCATCGTGAGGGTTTGCGGAAATATTTTTTAAATTAAATTTTCTATATTGATTTTTTTGAAATCCAGATTGCGTGTATACAACCATTGCACCAGTCATAAAAGAACCACTAAAATGAGAATTATCATATATTTCAATTCTTTTGGGCATCCTTTTAATTGATAGAGTTTTTACAAGCTCTTGCAAAGCCGTGAGATGGGAAATAGATTCAGTTTTTTTTCTTGCTAAGGCTTGCTCTGAATTTCTTAATCCTAATTGTATAGCCTTATATCCTTCACCTCTAGTGGGTTTATGTATTTTAATTTTTTTCTTAAATTTGAATAAAAATGCTTTTTCAATTAAATCTTTATCTTCGGGTATTACATTGACCAATATTTTATTAGGAGGTACTTGCAAATTATAAAATTGAGTTATAAAACTTCCAAGTATTTCATTTAAAGTGCTTTTGATATCATGGTGGATGAAGTGTGTCCTGTTACCAAAATTTTTTCCTGATCTAAAGAAAAACACTTGAATTGCAAATATTGTTTTTTGCTTATTAATCTGCTTAAAATTATGTATTTTATCTTCATTTAAGATTGAAAAAACATCTGCATCTTTTATATTTCTTAAATCTGCTCCTTCAGCACTTTGAATAATATTTAGTGCTCTTATTTTATCTCTATTAATTGCAGCATCTTCATAATTTAAATTTTTAGAAGATAATTCCATCAGTTTTTCTAGTCTGGGTTGCAAGTTCTTGTTTTTTCCCAAAAGGAAGGATTTTGCCTCGCTTACAATATTTTGATATTTACTTTTGGTAATATATTTTACGCAGGGAGCAGAGCATCTTTTAATTTGGTGCTGTAAGCAAGGTCTTTTCCTATTTTTAAACTCGAAGTCATTGCATGTTCTCAAGGGAAAAATTCTTTGCATCGCATTTAAGGTTTTGTTTACTGCTCCTGCTGATGCAAAGGGTCCAAAATATTCTCCAATATTAGTTTTTTTACCTCTAGTTTTTATTATTTGTGCCCATTCGTGATCTTTTCTTATTAATATATGAGGATAGGTCTTATCGTCTCGCATTAAAATGTTAAATTTAGGTTTTTTTTCTTTTATCATATTTGCTTCTAATAGGAGAGCAGAAGCTTCGTGATCAGTTACTGTATAGTCTATTGAAAATGTCTCAGAAATCATTTTTTTTATTCTTGGATTTAATTTATTTAAATTTGAATAAGAACTAATTCTTTTTCTTAAGTTTTTTGCTTTTCCAATGTATAAAAAATTTCCGTTTTTGTTCTTCATGAAGTAAACACCTGGCTTTGTAGTAATGCTAGATATACTTTCTCTAATAAGTAAAGAGCCATAGTCTAATATAGGATTACTTTTTTTAAAAAAATTATTCTTTGGCATAATGATCTCTATTTTATAATTTTAATATTATATTAATTTAATATTGTAGAAAGCATTATATAGAAAAATATGGGGTTTCTGCGAACTAAATATCATATCCACCGAATCTGTGGATAACCAAGTGGATAATATACATAATCAATAATTCCAACGCCTGA
>CAZUXH010000034.1:0-15150 GCA_964624655.1 uncultured Rhodospirillaceae bacterium
TAGGAGCCCAAGAGGTTTGAGTAGATTCCTTTCTTCATCGTTCAGTTCCACATTTCTCGCACAACCACCTGTTTCTATTTCTGAGGCAATTCTCTCTAGAGCAGCATCTTCTAAGTGAGCTTCTAAAAGATTTGCTTTCCTTAGAATCCATTACCGTAAAAAAGACAATAATAAGAGAAAAAACTATAAAAATCATGCCTGTAAATTTAGTTTTAAAATTTTTATACTTAATAACAGCACGAAATTTATTATTTTTACTATAGCGTGCCAATTTTATTCCCCAATTTAAAATTTAAATTTAATAAGCAGTTCTCAATACCCTTTTTAATTTTTTCTGCTCATCTAAAACTCGTCCTGTTCCCAAAACCACGCAAAGCAATGCCTCTTCTGCGACAGTAACAGGAAGACCTGTAGCTTTTCTCAGAACCACGTCAAGACCATTAAGCAGTGAACCTCCGCCAGTAAGCACGATTCCCCTATCAACTATATCAGCTGCCAATTCTGGAGCAGTATTTTCTAAAGCCCTTTTAACTGCTTCTACAATAGAACCTACTGGTTCTGATAAAGCTTCGCTAACAGCCCTCTGCGATAAAATGAGCTCTTTAGGAATGCCATTAACCAGATCTCTACCTTTTACTTCCATCTTTTCCCCATCTCCATCTTCGGGAGGAAAAGCTGTACCTATTTGGTTTTTTAATCTTTCAGCACTTTGAGCTCCTATTAAAAGATTATGATGCCTTCGTAGATATCCAATTATTGCATCATCCATTTTATCTCCTCCTACTCGTACTGAGGACGCATAAACAATTCCACCTAAAGATAGAACCCCTACTTCTGTAGTACCTCCACCTATATCAACCACCATAGAACCACTAGGCTCAGTAACTGGAAGACCAGCACCAATAGCAGCTGCCATAGGTTCTTCTATCAAATAAGCTTGTCTAGCCCCAGCACGTTCAGCACTTTCTTGAATAGCTCTCCTTTCAACAGCTGTAGAACCACATGGGACACACACTATTACAGTAGGTGATGTAAAAGTTTTTCTATTATGAACTTTTTGGATAAAATATTTTAACATCTCTTCTGCTACTTCAAAGTCTGCAATAACACCATCTTGGAGAGGTCTAATAACTTCTATATTTCCAGGCGACCTTCCTAGCATCTCTTTAGCTTCAGAACCAACAGTTAAAACCTTACTTTTACCATCTTCATTTGCAACAGCTACTACTGAAGGCTCATTTAAAATTATACCTTCCCCCTTAACATAAACTAATGTATTAGCAGTTCCCAAATCAATAGCCATATCTGTAGACCATAAACTAGTAAAGTAAGATATCATTTAATTTGCTCCCTAATTACTTACTTAAAGACTTCGCATACAAACTTGTTTTCTCTCTTTTTAAAATAAGTTTATTTAATGCACCAACATATGCTCTAGCAGCTGCTACCATAGTATCAGTATCAGCTGCCTGCCCATTTACTGTTCTTCCATTCTCTTCGAGCCTAACAGTTACCTCAGCTTGAGCATCCGTTCCCCCAGTAACTGCTTTAACCGCAAATAGCTGTAAATCATACTCACCTTCAACTAGTGCAGATATACCTTTAAATACTGCATCAACAGGTCCATCTCCGTCAATATCTACTTTTTTATCTTCTCCTAAAACATTTAAGGTTAAACTAGCTGTTGCAGGTCCTGAAGAACCACACTGCAAAGACAAAGAAATAAACTTAATATGTTCTCCAGAATCAGAAATTCCATCATCTATTAAAGCAACAATATCTTCATCAAAGACTTCCTTCTTTTTATCTGAAAGATCTTTAAACCTTTGGAACGCGTCATTAAGCTGATTTTCTGAAACCTGATACCCAAGTTCATCTAGTTTAGATTTGAAAGCATGTCTGCCAGAATGCTTTCCCATCACTAAAGTAGATTTATTAAGCCCAACTGATTCAGGAGTCATAATTTCATAAGTAGAAGAATGCTTCAACATTCCATCCTGATGTATACCAGATTCGTGAGCAAAAGCATTAGCTCCGACTATTGCTTTATTAGGTTGAACAGAAAATCCAGTAATAGCCGATAATAATCTCGAAGCTCTAGTAATAACCTCTGTATTAATATTAGTAGAAAAAGGTAATAAATCTTTTCTAGTTCGAAGAGCCATAACAATCTCCTCTAAAGAAGCATTGCCTGCTCTTTCTCCAATTCCATTAATAGTACATTCAATTTGCCTTACACCTGCTTTTACAGCTGCTAATGAATTAGCCACTGCTAACCCCAGATCATTATGGCAATGAACACTAATTATTGCTTTATCAATATTAGGAACTCTATTTTTAATCATTTTAATTAAGTTATAAAATTCCTCAGGGATAGCATATCCAACAGTATCAGGAATATTAATAGTAGTAGCACCTGCTTTAATTGCTTCTTCTACACAACGACATAAAAAGTCATGATCAGTTCTTGAACCGTCTTCAGGGCTCCACTCGACATCATCAACTTTATTTCTTGCAAATGATACACTATCTATTACCAAATCAAGTACTTCTTTAGGTTCTAATTGAAGCTTATATTTCATATGAAGAGCACTCGTTGAAATAAAAGTATGAATACGCTTTCTTTTTGCAAATCTTAAAGCTTCTGCAGATCTATCTATATCTTTTCTTGAAGCCCTAGACAAAGAACATATAATTGGACCATCTATAACTTCTGATATTTTTTTTACAGACTCAAAGTCCCCATTTGAGGCTATAGCAAATCCTGCCTCAATTATATCCACTTTAAGTGACTGCAAAACCCCAGCTAATCTAAGTTTTTCATCTAAGTTCATCGAACAGCCAGGTGATTGCTCTCCATCCCTAAGAGTAGTATCAAAAATTTTAATTTCTTCTATATCTTTGTTTTTTTCTAATTTATTATTACCATAATTTACCATTAAACCTGCTCCTAAAATTAATTTTCAAATCTGTAGATACTCAATTCAATACCCACTGTTAAAATCAGTCGCAAATTTAACCAACTAATAAAAAACCTATGTTTGATGTTTTTCAAACTAAATAAAAAAACACAAAAATTCATTCTAAGTCTCTCTTTTTACTATATTATATTATAGGTTTACGCTTAGAAACTTATGTAATCAAGCAGTTTATGACAAATTAAAAAAAAAATTTGATATTATAAATATAAAAAAAAATTAATTTTTATCCTTGTCTACCAATTTTTGTTCTGCAATCCAAGGCATCATATCCCTTAAGCGTTTCCCAACTTCTTCAATTTTATGTTCTGAAGCTCTTCTTCTAGTGCTTTTAAAACTAGGTTGGTCAACTTTACACTCTTGCATCCAATCTCTTGCAAACCTACCTGATTGGATATCATCCAATATTCTCTTCATTTCTTTTCGAGTATTTTTGTTAATTACCCTTTTACCTGATACATAATCACCATATTCCGCGGTATTAGAAATAGAATATCTCATATTTGCAAGACCACCTTCATACATTAAATCAACTATCAACTTTACTTCATGCAAGCACTCGAAATACGCCATTTCTGGAGCATATCCTGCATCAACTAGGGTTTCAAAACCAGCTACTATTAACTCTGATAATCCACCACATAACACTACTTGTTCTCCAAACAAGTCAGTCTCACATTCTTCTTTGAAAGTAGTTTCTATTATACCTGCTCTACCTCCCCCTATAGCACTTCCATATGATAAACCAATATTAAGAGCATTTTTTGAAGCATCCTGATATATTGCTACTAACGAGGGAACTCCTCCACCTCTAATATATTCAGATCTTACCGTATGCCCTGGACCCTTTGGTGCGAGCATAAAAATATCAATATTTTCTCGAGGTTCTATTAATCCAAAATGTATGTTAAACCCATGTGCAAACCCCAATGCTGAATTTTCTTTCATATTTTCTATAAGATGTTCTTTCCAAATCTGTGATTGAAGTTCATCCGGAGTAGCCATCATCATTACATCAGCCCATTTAGCCGCATCAGCAACAGACATAACTTCAAAACCTGCTTTTTTTGCTTTCTTAATTGATGCCGAACTTTCTTTTAAAGCTACTTTAATATTTTTTACACCACTATCTTTTAAATTTGCAGCATGAGCATGCCCTTGACTACCGTATCCAATAATTGCAACATTTTTAGATTTAATCAAATTAACATCACAATCTCTGTCATAATAAACTCTCATAAAAACCTCTTTTCTATTTATTTTTAATTATATAAAGCCTTAGCTCCTCTTAGAATTGCTACTGCTCCAGTCCTAGAAACTTCAACAAGCCCCAAAGGTTTCATTAAATTGATAAAAGCATTCAGCTTATCTGAAGATCCAGTAAGTTCAAAAATAAAGGATTGCCCTGAACTGTCAATAACTCTCGCACGAAATATGTCAGCAACCCTCAAGGATTCTACCCTGCGTTCTCCTCTTGCTTTCACTTTTACTAATATTAGCTCCCTATTAACAAATTCACCTTCTTCATTTAAATCTACCACTCTTCTTACTGGCACAATTCTTTCTAATTGCGCCTTAATTTGCTCTATAACCATTTCAGTACCAGTAACCATTACTGTAATTCTAGACAAATTCCTATTTTCATCTACTTCTGCAACTGTTAGACTATCTATATTATAACCTCTCGAAGTAAACATGCCCACTACACGTCCTAATACCCCAAATTTGTTATCAACTATAACAGACAATGTATGTGTATTAATTTTGTCCAATATTATGATCCTCCTTATTAGATTTTTATATAGATAAATTCATAATGTAAACTCTAAACTAGTATAAATAATAATGATTTATTTAATTCATAGCCAATGGTCTAGTAACTCCTATGACCCAAATAGAAAAAATTTTATTAAAAAGCTCATCAACATCTATAGTATTTTTTTCTTTAGAACTCATTTCTCCTGATGCAATAAAATAAGCTAAACCATGAATCATCGACCAAGCAGAATAAGCTGCTGACTCCATAGTAATATTTTTTCTTAATTTTTCTTCTTGAATATCAAAAGAAACTGCCTCTAGAAATAAACTTTTCAAATCACAAAAATAACTAGATTTTTCTTTAACATTAATTCTTTGAGAAAAAATAAAAACAAATATTTTAGGATTATTATAAGAATATTCTATATAGCTTTTTCCTAGTCTTTTTAGAGTGTTTTTTGAATTAACTTTATCAAAAGAATATTGTTTTAAATAATTTAGAAAAATAGATCTACTCCTATTGATAGAATATTCTATTAAAGATTTTTTATCAGGGAAATGATTGTAAGGTGCTGCAGAAGACACCCCTATTACTCTAGCGGCTTCCCTTAAGGAAAAATCATTAAGCGATTCAGAGGTAACCGAAGACATTAACATCTTAAATAACTTGGACCTCAAGTCTCCATGATGATATCTTTTTTCTTTCATAAAAGTGAGTTTATTAATTAAATTTCTTAAGGGCTACAATAAATTTATAAATCTATACCAGAGCCATACCTGCTTTGGTCTGAGAAGTCTTATTATCATCATCACTAAGTTTCATTTCATTGTGTGCTCCGCCAGCAGGGATCATAGGATAAACATTTTCTAGTTTTTCTACACAAACATCCACTATTACTGGCCCATCATATTCTAGCATTTCTCTAATAGATTTTTTTAAGTCTTCAGGTCTCTTAATTTGCATTCCTTTTATACCAAAAGAGTTTGCTAGCTTACAAAAATCTGGTAATGAATCGCTGTATGATTCAGAATATCTTTCTCCGTGAAAAATTTGTTGCCATTGTCTTACCATTCCTAGGTATTCATTGTTCAATATAAAAACCTTAACAGGAACATTAAGTTGTTTAAGTGTAGAAAGCTCTTGAATATTCATCAAAAAAGAAGCCTCTCCAGCAATACATACTACGGTTTTATTCGGGTGTGCTACCTGAACTCCTATCGACGAGGGAAAACCATAACCCATAGTACCTAAACCTCCAGATGTCATCCAATGATTAGGTTTAAAAAAATCAATATACTGAGCTGCCCACATCTGATGCTGACCAACCTCGGTTGTCACATAAACATCTCTTCCTTTAATAGCTAAATTTAGCTCTTTCAAAGCTCTTTGTGGTTTAATAACCTTGTTTGAATCTTTGAAAGATAAGCAATCTTTTTTTCGCCAAACATCTATATTTTTCCACCATTTTGAAAGATATTCTGAATTTATTTTAATTTTTTTAGAGCTTAATTCATTCAATAGCATCTTCATAGTATTGCCTGCATCTCCTATGATAGGAAAATCTACCTTAACATTTTTATTAATTGAAGAAGGATCAATATCTATATGAATTTTTTTAGAATTTGGAGAAAAAGATTCAATTTTTCCAGTAACCCGATCATCAAATCTTGCTCCTATGCAAAGCATTAGATCACAATTATACATAGCTAAATTTGCTTCATATGTTCCATGCATACCTAACATTCCTAAAAAATTTGGGTTGTTAGCAGGAATTGCACCAAGCCCCATTAGAGTATTAGTGATGGGTATATTTAAATAATTAACTAAATCACTTAAAATTTTTGAAGCATTCGCTCCAGAATTAATTACGCCTCCACCAGAATATATTATTGGTTTCTTTGATGCACATATTATATTTATCATATCTTTAATCTGAGATATTTTTGGCCTAATAATAGGTTTATATGAATTTGGTCTCTTAGATTTTAATGAATTATAAGAAAACATTTCATTTTGAATATCTTTAGGTAAATCAACAACTACTGGTCCTGGTCTACCTGATTTACATACATAAAAAGCTTCTAAAATGGTTTCCTCTAATTCAGAAATATTTTTTACCATATAGTTATATTTTGTGCAGGAAGATGTAATTCCAACGGTATCTGCTTCCTGAAAAGCATCTGTTCCTATTAGGTGAGTAGGAACTTGCCCCGTAAGACATAAAATAGGCACACTATCCATAAAAGCATCTGTCAATCCTGTAACGGCATTCGTTGCTCCTGGACCAGAAGTTACTAATACAACACCTACTTTTCCAGTAGAGCGCGCATATCCTTCTGCCATATGAACTGCTGCTTGCTCATGTCTAACTAAAATATGTCTAATCCTATTTTGATTAAAAATAGCATCGTAAATAGGCAAAACAGCGCCGCCTGGATAACCAAAAACAGTATCTATATTAAGACTAGAAAGTGTCTTTACTAAAATTTCTGCACCTTTACTTTTCATTATTCTTCCACATTCACTTTAACTAAAAACTAGAAAAGGCATTTAATTATATTAAAGCCTATATTTCAACTTAAAAATCAAATTTATTATATAAATTCAGTATTTTATTTATATGTTTTTCTACATTACATTTGTAATCAATTATTTCATAATCTGATTCAAATTGATTTTTAAACCAAGTGTCTTGTCTTTTTGCATATTGCCTTATCTGATTTATTGATCTTGTAGATGCCTCTTCTAGTGATAATTTTCCTTCATTACACAACAATAATTCACGAACACCGTGTGCCTTCATAATTGGTAATTTAGGATTTAAATCTTTTAAATTTTCTACCTCTCTTATAGCTCCTCTATCTATCATTTCATAAAACCTATTAGAAATTTGTTTTCTTAAAACAGCCCTATCTGGACAAAGTCTAACTTTAATAAAGTTTTTAAAGAATTTTTTACTAAATTTTTCTGTATTATGATAATAAATTAGACTTTTACCAGTTTGTAACCATACGGAATAAAATCTTATCAATCTTTGCGTATCATTTTTAGCAATACTATCTTCAATTCTTGGTTCAATTTTTTTTATTTTTTCATAAAAAAGATCTTTTCCAAATTTTATAAGTTCATTTTCCGCTTTTATTTTATACCTATTTGAGGACTTTGGAACGCTACTAAAACCATCCATTAACGATTTTAGGTAAAACCCTGTTCCACCAACTAGCAATGGAACTCTATTATTTATTATATTTTCTTTAATTTTTTCAACAGCCAAATTTCTCCATGATACAGCTGAAAATTCTGATTCTGAATTCAAGAAACCATATAATTCATGAGGATTATTTTTACATTGATCCTCAGTAGGACGAGCTGTTAATATTTTAAGATCTTTATAAACTTGCATGCTATCAAAGTTTATAATTGTACATGGTAGTTCTTTAGCTATTTGTAAAGCAAAATCTGACTTACCAGAAGCAGTAGGACCAGCTATCACTATTATTGGAAAATCCTCTATGTTTATATTTAAAGTAACTATCACCTACCAAACTAAATAGTTAAAATATTTATTTATCCTCTATTTTTATTGCTATAAAGGACAAATTACCTTTGCGATTAATTAAAAGCAATGCAAAGTTCCTAGATGCTCGTTTCTCTATATTCAATATCATTTTTATTTCTTCCACACTTAAAACTTTATTTTGAGCAACTTCCATGATTATATCTCCTGATAAAATTCCTTTATTAGCGGCATCCGAGTTATCATCAACGCTTACAACTATTACACCTTGAATTTCTTCAGGAATACTAAATTCATTTCTTACGTCACCAGTAATATTTGAAAGAACCAAACCTAGCTCTGCTAATCTTTCCGGTTCTCCTGGCTGACTTAATGGCTCTTGATTATTAGAAGAAACGACCTCTTCAGATTCCTCTTTCATTTCACCTACAAGAACTGAAAGGTTAATAATTTTTCCGTCACGCCACACTTCCACTTTTACAGGTTTGTTAATATCTGTTTCTGCAACTATCCTAGGTAAACTTCTCATTTCATCTACCTCTTTACCATCAAATTTTAATATTACATCTCCTGTTTGCATTCCTGATAAAGCAGCAGGGCTATCCTCAAATACAAAGGAAACAAGTGCTCCCATAGTTTTCAATAAACCAAGACTATTTGCAATATCATCTGTAACAGTTTGGATTTTAACTCCCAGCCAACCTCTTCTTGTTTTGCCAAATTTTTCCAGCTGGCTTAAGACGGTTTTAGCTAAGTTTGCAGGTATTGAAAAGCCTATACCTACACTGCCACCAGTAGGAGAGTAAATAGCTGTATTAACACCAATAACTTCACCATTGAGGTTAAATAAAGGACCTCCTGAATTTCCTCGGTTTATAGAAGCATCAGTTTGAATAAAATCATCAAATGGTCCTGCACTAATATCTCTTGCTCTAGCAGAAATAATACCTGCAGTTACGGTATTAACTAAACCAAAAGGATTACCAATCGCTAAAACCCAATTTCCTACTTTAGCACTATCAGAATCTCCCCATTGGACAGACGGCAATAACTCTCCCGTTTCTATCTTTAATAAAGCTAAATCTGTTTTTTTATCTTTGCCTATAATAGAAGCTTTAAAGCTTCTGCTATCAGATAAAATTACATTTATAGTTTTAGCTCCTTCAATTACGTGATTATTAGTTACTATAAGTCCTTCTGGACTTATAATAAATCCAGACCCCATTGCTTGCTGAGGTCTACGCCTCTGTGGAGGAGGAGCTTGTTCACCTCTTCTTTCAAAAAAATCCCTAAAAAATTCCTCAAATGGAGAGCCTGGAGGAAATTGAGGTGCTCCTTGTGCATTAGGTTCTGAAGTTAGTACTGTTGATATATTAACTACAGAAGGAGAAAGTTTTGCAGCAAGGTCAGAAAAATCAGGCGGATAACTATCAGAGTAAGATGGAATACTAAAACTAAAAATAATTAAAAAAAATATATATCTGCAAAAAAATCTTTTCATTTATCTACCTCATTCAAAATATATTTTACGCAAAAAAAAGTAAAATAGATTATTATATCAAAAATTTAACTAACACGTACATTAATATCAAGCCTATTGCCAAAAAAGATAAACCCATTATCCTTATTTTATCTATATTATATTTTACAAAAGATTCCATAATTTTTTTAAATACATTAGGAAAGGCTGAATATAAAACTCCTTCAAAAACTAAAATTATAGCTAGAGAGAATAACAATAAGGTGAAAATATTAAATGTGAAAGTCATCTAAAGATTTCATTCATCTATATCTTCTTCTATTTTATTAAAAAATTCAAAAAATTCTGAGTCAGGTGATAAAATCATAGTCGTATCATTAGAATCTATAGCAGTAATATATGCTTGCATTGCTCTATAAAATGAAAAAAAATCGGGATCTTGACTAAAGGCATCCCCTAGAATTTTATTTTTTGCCGCATCACCTTCTCCTCTAAGGATTTCACCTGTTCTTTCTGCATTAGCAAGAAGAATTGTCCTTTCTCTCTCTGCTTCAGCTCTTACCCTTCTAGATTGCTCTTCTCCTTCGGCACGGAATTGTGCAGCTTCTTGTTGTCTTTCGGTCTGCATACGTCTAAAGATAGCTTCAGAGTTGGCTGTAGGAAGATCAGCTCTTCTAATTCTTACGTCTTCTATTTGTAGACCAAAATCCTTTGCTGCATCAAAAACTAGTTTTGCAACTTCCTCTAACAAAATTGATCTATTATCAGAAATAACAGCTTGTAAAGGCACTCTACCCAAAACTTGTCTTAAACTATCATTAAGAATCGATCCCAATCTATTACTTAAAGCTGATTCAAATCTGATAGATTGATAATATCTTAATGGATCTGTTATTTTATAACGAGCAAAAGCATCTACTATCAACCTTTTTCTATCAGCACTAATAATCTCTTCAACTGGGTTATCAAACAAAATAAGACGTTTATCAAAGTATTCTACGTTCTGTATTAAAGGAATTTTAAATTGAAGACCTGGCTCTTTTATTACTCTTACAGGTTCTCCAAATTGTAGAACAAGGGCTTGAACTCTCTGATCAACATAGAAGTAACTAGATGATAAAATAAATAATATAACTAAAGTTGTAGCACCAATGATAATATTTCTAGCTTTCATCGTGCTCCTCCCACTTCATTTCCAGAATTTCTTTTATTTAATTCTGGAAGAGGAAGATAAGGAATTACTCCTCGTCCCGAAGAATCATCTATAATAATTTTTTTTGTTTTTTTCATTACTTGTTCCATAGTTTCCAAATAAATTCTTTTTTTCGTTACGTCTTTAGCATTAGAATATTCTTCATAAATTGATAAAAACCTTTGAGCTGCACCATCAGCTCTTGCTGTAACTTGTTCCTTATAACCTTCTGCTTCAGCAATTATTTTTGATGCTTCCCCACGAGCTTCTGGAACAATTCGATTAGCGTAAGCTTCTGCCTCATTTATTAGCCTCTCCTTATCTGCTCTAGCTCTTTGAACATCCCTATAATCATCAATTACTGTTTGAGGTGGATCAACTCTTTGCATTAACAAAGAAGAAATCATTATCCCGGCATTATAAGAATCTAATATAATTTGAAGCATTTTTTGGGCTTCTTGTCTTATTTGCTCTCTTCCTTCTGATAATGCAAATTCTATATCTGTACGGCCCATAATTTCTCTCATAACACTTTCCGCGCCATCCTTAATATTTCGATCTGGACTCCTAACATTAAATAGAAAATCTGCAGCATCTCCTACATACCATTGAACTACAAAGTTAACATCCACTATGTTTTCATCACCAGTAAGCATGAGAGATTCGTCATCAAGGTTCCGAATCAATGATTGACCTGCCCTATCAACTCCTTTTCTGAAACCTACTTCTATATTTCTAGTAGTAGTTACTGCTACCACAGATACTTTCTCAATAGGAATTGGAAGATGATAATTTAAACCCGGTTGAGTCGTTTCAATATACTTGCCAAATCTTAGAACAACTCCTTGCTCTTCTGGTCCAACCGTATAGAAGCCACTTGCCAGCCATAAGGATATAGCTATAAAAAATATAAGAATAAAACCTTTTTTACCTCCAGGTAAAAAAGATTTCATTTTATTTTGGGCATTTTTAATAATGTCATCTATATTACCTCCTGAAGGATTATTCCATTGATTCCTTCCATTATTAGGATTAGATCCACCATTATTTCCTTTGGGTCCTCCCCAAGGTCCATCTTCATTATCGTTCCAGGGCATGTAATAAATCCTCTTTAAATTTTATTTTTTATATACAATCATATACTAATTAGAAATCCACGAAGCAAATTAATAATTATATTATACTTAACTTATTAATCATATTGGTCTATTAAATATAACTTTCAAGTACATAATACATTTATTTAGGACAAGGTTTATGAACAATACAAAGTTTAAAAAACAAGTATACGAAGCCTTAAAAAATATAAAAGATATTAATTCTGACACTAATATAGTTAATAATAAAACACTACACGATATAGTTATTGAAGATAATCAAATAAACTTAATACTAAACATTAAGGGAAACAGCCCTAATTATTACAATAAAATTCAAGAATTATGTAAAAAATATGTAAAAGAAATAAATAATAAAATAAGTATAAATATCATTCTTACATCTGAAAATATTAACAAAAAAACATCATCTAAAATAGAAAATAATAGCAACCCTGTCGGTTTAAAAAATATAATCCTTATAGCTTCTGGCAAAGGAGGTGTAGGCAAATCCACTGTCACTAATAACCTTGCTATTTCCTTAGCAAAAAGAGGATTAAAAGTTGGAATTTTAGATGCAGACATCTATGGTCCCTCGCAGCCTAGGATGCTTGGAATTAATAATGAAAAGCCTTCTAGTGGTAAAAATGGGAAAATTAATACAATAGAAAAATATGGAATAAGATGTATGTCAATTGGTCTTCTTATTGATGAAAAAAGACCAATCGTTTGGAGAGGACCAATGGTTCACGGAGCTTTAGAACAACTTATAAAAGATGTTAATTGGGGTGAGTTAGATATTCTGTTGGTTGATATGCCTCCTGGCACTGGGGATATTCATTTAACATTAAGTCAAAAATTTTTTATATCTGGCGCAATAATTGTATCTACACCTCAAGATATTGCACTGATAGATGCACAAAAAGGATTAAATATGTTTAAAAAAGTGAACGTTCCAATAATAGGTATTATAGAAAATATGAGTTTCTTCTTATGCCCAAATTGTAATGAGAGGCATGAAATTTTTGGAAATGGTGGAGCAAAAGAAACTGCAAAGAACCTTAAAGAAACATTCCTTGGTGAAATACCATTATATACAGAAATTAGAATAAAATCTGACAATGGAGAACCAATAATTGAAAAAAATAATGATCAAATTAATAAATATTTTTTTAAAATAACTGATGAAGTAGAAAAGTTTTTAAAAGAAAATTCAGCAATTTAAGTATCCTTAATATTTAATACAGCCATTAATTCTCTCCATTCTCTTGCGCTTAAATTACTATCCTTTTGGCTTACTTTTTTACCTGAAATCAATGTTCTGATTACTTCTAATGCCTCAGATGATAATTCAACTGATCCAGATCTATAACTTTCAAATGCTTCACTTGTAAGAGGCACCCATTTTTTCATTATATCAAAAATAATTTTAGCGTAGACTCTTATCTCATATTGAGCATGATCATCTGCTCTTAACTGAATAAAATTCATAAGATTATGTAAATTCGTTTTCCAATACCATTGTGTATAAGTATTAAGGGTAAGATTAATACGAGCTAATTCTCTTGTTAAACCCTCTTTATTCTTGTTGATAATTTTCCCCTCATTAGTCTCATTTAATAAATATTCGTAAGTCTGATAGGTCTTTTGAGCATCATCTTTAAGCATTTTCAATGCTTCTTGAGATCTGTTTTTGGATAAAACTTTTCCTCTTCCTTGTTTATTAATATTAGATTGTATTGCTAAATTTTTTTCACTTGGTATATAAAACTCTTTGTCCAAAACAGAATATCTAGCTGAATACTCATTTATACTAGCTGTCCTGTGTCTAATCCACTGTCTAGCAACAAATATTGGCAATTTTACATGCAATTTTATTTCACACATTTCAAAAGGTGTTGAATGCCTATGTCTCATTAAATATCGGATTAAACCTCTATCTTCACTAACTTTTTTTGTGCCTTTGCCATAAGACACTCTGGCTGCTTGAACTACTGATTGATCATCTCCCATATAGTCTATAACTCTAATAAAACCATGGTCTAATACAGGAAAGTCCTTATAGAGTAATTTTTCTATTCCAGAAACTACTGGTCTAAAAGTCTTCTTTGATTGCAAATTTTTGATATCTTTCTTTAAAAGTAATTACATAATATTATTATACATCTTTATAATAATTATTTTGAGAAACATTAACAGAAATTTTTAAACTCTTTCAATATTTTCTTATTTTATTATAATAACAATGCTGAGTTATCTCAGATATAGCAATAAACGATGCATTTACTAAATATTATGGACCCGGGGGCGGTACCCGGCACCTCCACCAATAAGTAAATCTTGGGGGTGAAATAGGATCGACAGATATTGAAAGATGTATTCTTTTGCTCGGAATAGTTCCAACGTTATGGGACAAAATTATAAATGCAAACGACAATAGTCGTGAGATGGCTGTTGCTGCGTAGTCAGTAATAGAAATCACAGCATAAAGTCCTTTACTCATCACGAAGTGAAGGCGGGGAAGTGATATCCTGGCAACAGAAATATCTTGGTGCGGGATAATTTTTTTATCCCGCACTATAGTTTTAATTTTTGTTATTTTTAATAGAATTTGTTATATCTTCATTACATCATATTATTTATAGGAATTATAAAAATGGAGTTTGATAATAATAAAGATTCAGTTAAAGAATCTCTTATAAACTATAAAGATTTAACTTATGAAGCTTTTAGAAATATAATTTATAAAGTTTTAAAGAAAACATCTACTAGTGGACTGCCTGGTAAACATCATTTTTTTATATCTTTTAAAACTAATAATATTGGCACATCTATTCCAGATAGTCTTAAAAAAATTTATCAAGAAGAAATGACAATAGTTATACAAAATACATACTGGGATTATGCCGTATATGACGATTACTTTAAAATTACTCTCTCTTTCTCAGGGATAAAAAAACAATTAAAAATTCCATTTGATGCTATTACTGGATTTCATGATCCAGAGGCAAATTTTAATTTAAAATTGCCAGCAATCATCAAAAATAAAAAGAAAATAAATAGAATAGAAGAAAATATTGTTAGTATTAAGGAATTTAAAAAGGAAAAAAACAATTGACCCAATATA
>CAZUXH010000035.1:0-14815 GCA_964624655.1 uncultured Rhodospirillaceae bacterium
TCCTATAACTCCTGCCTCTCCTATTATGCATTACTTAGCAGCATATAGACTTAAAAATACTAATATTTTTCAAGCGGAAGATGAAATTGCAGCATGTTGTTCCGCAATAGGAGTTTCCTATGCTGGTGGAATGGGTGTTACGTCAAGTTCAGGTCCTGGTATTTCGCTAAAAACAGAAGCAATTGGATTAGCAGTTTCTATAGAAATTCCTTTAATAATTATAAACAGCCAAAGAGCTGGTCCTTCTACTGGCATGCCAACTCGTGCAGAGCAATCGGATTTGATGCAAGCCGTATATGGTCGCCATGGAGAAGCACCACTCGTTGTTCTGGCAGCTAAAAGTCCTTCAGATTGTTTTAATATAGCTCTTGAAGCTGTAAGAATTTCTACCAAATATATGACTCCTGTTATGATACTTAGCGATGCATATATAGCTAATGCTTCAGAACCATGGTTGATTCCAAACATAGATAATATTCAAGAATTTCCAATTGAATTTAAGAAAGATAAAGACAACTTTCAACCATTTAAAAGAAATTCTAAGACTTTATCTCGCGAATGGGTCATACCTGGAACTCCAGGCTTGGAATATCGGATAGGCGGATTAGAAAAAAATTCTATTACTGGAAACATTAGCTATGATTCTGATAATCATAGTGAGATGACAGAAATAAGAGCGGAAAAAATTTTAAGAGTAGCTAGTGACTTTGAAAAATTAGAAGTAGTTGGACCTGATAAAGGAGATATTCTTTTAGTAGGGTGGGGTTCAACTAATGGTCCTATTTCTGAAGTACAAGACAAATTAAGTAAAAATGGAACTAAAATCTCTCATATTCAAATACGCTGTTTATGGCCTATACAAAAAAACCTAAGCGATATAACTAATAATTTTAAGAACATAGTTATTATTGAAATGAATGACGGACAATTGTATAAATTAATAAGATCAGAAATAAAAAATAAAGTGCATACTATTAATCAGATTTCGGGTAAACCATTTAGAGTAAGTAAATTGATAGAAGAATTAAAGAATTTAGAACTATTGAAAGATAAAAAATGAGTATAAATGAAGATCCCAAACAATTGAAGCCAGCTGATTTTGCTTCAGACCAAGAAGTAAGGTGGTGCCCAGGATGTGGTGATTATGCAATTTTAAAGGCTATCCAAAAATGTTTAGCAGAACTAAGTGCAGATACTGCTAAAACTGTTTTTGTATCAGGTATAGGTTGTTCATCTAGACTACCTTATTATATGTCAACCTATGGTTTTCACACTATCCATGGAAGAGCACCAGCTTTTGCTACGGGAATAAAAATTACTAATCCTGAATTAGATGTTTGGATTATAACGGGAGATGGTGATGCTTTATCTATAGGAGGCAATCATTTAATTCATACTCTAAGAAGAAACTTGGATTGCCAAATTTTATTATTTAATAACGAGATTTATGGATTAACGAAAGGTCAAGCATCTCCTGCTTCCAGACCAGGAACAGTATCTCCATCAACACCAGATGGTTCACATGAAAACCCTTTATCAGCATGTGAACTAGCTTTGAGTGCTGGAGCAAGTTTTGTGGCTAGAGGAGTCGACACTTCAATTAAGCAATTAATTCCAACCCTAAAAGAGGCAAAAGAACATAAAGGCTCTTCTTTTCTAGAGATTTTTCAAAATTGCATTGTTTACAACGATGGCGTCTTTAATTCCTTTACAGAAAAATCAACATTAGAAGATAAGCAAATATATGTAGAAAATGG
Source organism: uncultured Rhodospirillaceae bacterium (assembly GCA_964624655.1). Taxonomy (GTDB): domain Bacteria; phylum Pseudomonadota; class Alphaproteobacteria; order TMED109; family TMED109; genus CAZUXH01. Next base: position 1,758 of record CAZUXH010000035.1, read on the forward strand.
TAAGCCTTTAATTTTTGGAGAAAATAAAAATAAAGGCTTAATTATGAATGATAATTATAGTGCTTTAGAAATTATTGATTTAGAAAAAGATAAAAATAAAATAAATAAATTGATCATTCATGATGAAACTAATAAGTCCTTGGCTTATTTTCTTACTCAAATGAAAGAACCTGATTTTCCTATGGCCATAGGTGTACTCTTCAGAAGTATTAAGCCTACATTAAATGAGCACTTTCTAAAAACACGTTCTTCAAATAAAAATAATATTAATGAAATAATTAATAAAGGACAAACCTGGACCATTAATGAATAGAAACATACTGCCTTTATTTTATTTTATTATAACATTTTTTACTTATTTTATAATTTTACCAATAGACATGGTAAGATCAGAAAGAGTAAATAATGATCGGATCGCAGAAGATTTAATAATAGTATTTAAAAGATCAATGCAACACTGGAATTTAGATTATGACTCCTTGCCCGAAAATAAATCTGGTGCTGCTTGTATTCCTTGGAAAGAAATAAATCAAGAATATTTATCTAACCAAATTTTTGAAGCTCTCGGTTATGGCTTTAATTTATATGATGAAAAAATAGGTAAAAAGGCAGCTTTAGAGGGTTGTGAAAGAATGAGAAAGTATTATAAACTTCAAGAGCATTGTAATTGTGAAATGATTTTATTTAATAATGAATCTCGAATAAAGGTTCCTATCAACAATGAATAAATTTGAATCTTCTGCAAATACACTCTTAGAAGAACTAAAGAAATTAGGCATTTTGGAAGCGGATGTTATATTTATAAGTAGTAAATCCCTCAGTGTTAATACAAGATTGGGAAAGTTAGAAGGAACAGAGCAATCAGAAGCAGCGGACCTAGGGTTAAGAGTTATAAAAGATGGAAAACAACTAACTATATCAACTACTGAAATTTCAAAAGAATCATTGATTGAACTAGCAAAAAAAGCATCAATTATGGTCCAATCTGTTCCGAAAGATGAATATTGTGGGCTACCCAATAAAAGTCTTTATATGAAAAATAAACCCGAACTTGACTTAGTAGACAGTGTAGTTCCCAACAATCAAGATTTACTAGCAACTGCTCTTGAGACAGAAGATGCTGCCTTATCTGTAAGAGGAGTTACAAATACAGAAGGCGCTTCATCTTCGTTTTCAAAATATAACATTAGCCTTGTTAACACAGACGGATTTTCTGCTAGTTTAGATCGCTCCTTCTTTTCTGCTTCAGTATCTGTAATAGCAGGTAAAGGAACAGAAATGGAAAGGGATTATGAATATCAGAATTCTACTCATTTAGAAGACTTAGATAATCCCCATACAATTGGTACTATAGCAGGGGAAAGAGCAGTATCCAGATTATATCCTAAAAAAATCAAAAGCAATACTGTTCCCGTTATATTCGATAATAGAGTGTCTGGAGGATTAATTTCCATACTTACAAACTCCATTTCAGGTCAAATTATTTCAAGAGGCACATCTTTTCTCAAAGATAAATTAGGAAAAAATTTATTTCATAGTGAAATAAATATATATGATGATCCTCTAAGAATGAGAGGTCACAGATCTAGGCCTTTTGATGTGGAAGGAGTAGAAACAAAAGTAAGTAAAATTATTTCAAAAGGAGTCTTGGAGACTTGGATTCTTGATTGTCGCTCTGCAAGACAATTAAAATTAGAAACAACGGGTCATGCTTCTAGAAATACTAACTCTCCACCCTCTCCAGCACCTTCCAATGTTTACCTAGGTGCGGGTAATATTTCTAGAAATGATTTAATAAAATCTGTTAAAGAAGGTTTTTATGTAACAGAAATGATGGGGATGTCATTTAATCAAGTTACCGGTGATTATAGCAGAGGGGCTACAGGATTTTGGATAAACAATGGTAAACTAACTTTTCCGGTAAGCGAGGTAACCATTGCTGGAAACATGCTCGATATATATAAAAGACTTATACCTGCATCTGATCTCAATTTTAAAACAGGCATAGACGCTCCTACAGTATTGATTGAAAATATGACCGTTGCTGGGTTATAAAAATATTACATGACTTTTAAGTTTAAATTTTTAAAAGGATTAATGTATTTTGATAGAGCATTCTTTATTAAGAATTTATAGTATAATTTGGATTTTATTTAGTCCTCTTCTGCCTTTTATTTTGTTAGCTAGGGTTTTATTTCACAAAGAACTATTGAATAGATTAAATGAAAGACTAGGTCTACCCCTAAGAAAAAGACCCAAGGGAAAATTAATTTGGATCAATGCTGTTAGTGTCGGTGAAGTAAGATCAATTTTACCTCTAGCCAAAGAATTAACTAAAAAGAATATTTTCATATTGCTTACAAGCGTAACCACTACAAGTGCAAAACATGTTGAAAAGTTAGTGATAAATAAAAATTTTTTACACCAATTTTCCCCTTTAGATCATCCTATATGTGCAAATTTATTTTTAAAAAGATGGAAACCTGATCTTTCTATTTTTGTGGAATCTGAAATTTGGCCTAATTTGATACACTATAATTCAAAAAGAAATATTCCTATTATTTTAGTGCAAGCAAGAATTTCTGAAAAAACTTTTAAAAGATGGAAATACATATCTAGCTTGGCTAAATTTATATTTAAAAAATTTGATTTAATAATAACGCAAGATTATGAAAGTAAAAATAAATTTTTAAAATTAGGAGGAAAAAATATAATAGAAAATATTAACCTCAAAAGTCTTTCCCAAGCTCCAAAAGCAGACGATAAAAGTGAAAAAGAACTCTTAATTGCCTTCAATTCAAGACCATTACTACTATTTGCAAGTATCCATGAGGGTATTGAAGAAGTAGCTTCCATAGTTTCACACTTAAAAGCATCAAAAATAGTTAAAAACTTATTAACTATTATAGTGCCAAGACATCCTCTAAAAATAACTACTTTAATTAAATTAGCAGAAAAAGAAAAACTAAACTATGAAATAAGAAGTCAAAAAAGGCTACCCAAATCCACGACTGAAATTTACATTGCTGATACTATAGGAGAAATAGGAACTTTTTTTTCTAATTCTGACTTATGTTTTATTGGCGGAAGTTTATCAAATAAAGGAGGACACAATTTGATAGAACCTGCTCTTGAAAAATGTTCGATAATTTATGGACCAGACGTTGCAAATCATAAGTCTATTTCAAAAACTTTAATAGAATCTGAAGGAGCTATTCAAATTCAAAATGAGGAAGAACTATACAAAAAAATCTGCTATTTATTTATTCATAAAGAAGAAAGAAAGCAATTAGCAGCAACTGCTTATAGGGTCGCAAAAAACATGCCCAATCCCACGATCAAAGTACTAAAAAAAATTGAACCACTTTTAACAAGAATAAAAAGGTGATAAATTGAAAACCCCTTTATTTTGGAATACAAATAATTTAGTTTCCTATCTTTTAATCCCCTTTTCCTGGGTATGGTATTTTCTTGCCGTCCTAAATAAAAATATTACTAAATCTTATTTTATCGATATTCCAATAATAAGAATAGGAAATGTTGTAGCAGGCGGTGCAGGTAAAACTCCTTTAGCAATATCTATAGCTAAAAGATTAATAAGTTTTAAATTAAAAGTGCACTTTGTTACAAAAGGATATAAAGGTTCTAAAAAAACTACAACTCTTGTAAACCAATCACTACATAATTTTTCTGAAGTAGGAGAAGAAGCTCTGCTGCTTTCTAATATTGCACCAACTTGGATAGGAAATAAAAGAAGTAGTTGCATAAATGCAGCTAAAAAAAATGGCGCTGAAATAATAATTTTAGATGATGGGCTCCAAGACTCAAGTATAAAGGGAGATTTGAATATTCTTGTTTTTAATGGGTCTCAAGGGATAGGAAATAAAAGATTAATTCCTTCAGGACCTCTTAGAGAACCCTTAAATTGGTCAATAAATAAAAGTCATCTAGCAGTTATAATAGATAAAGATAAAAAAAATATTGAAAGAATATTATCAAAGGAACTATTAGTTCTGAAAGCAACAACCATAATAAAACAATCTATTAAAACAACACTTCAAAATAAAAATTTGTCAGTTTTTTGTGGACTGGGATATCCAGAAAAGTTTAATGAGTTTTTACAATCTATTGGATGTAAAGTAGTATTTTGGAATAAATTTCCTGATCATTATGTTTACTCAGAAAGCCAAATAAATAAAATGATAGTTGAATCCAAAAATAATAATTGTTTATTAGTTACAACGCAAAAAGATCATATAAAAATACCCCTAAAGTATAAAAACAATATATTTTCTTTTCCAATCGATATTCAGTTAGATGAATATTCTAAACTAGATAGCATGTTATACTCTGTCATAAATAAATATAAAAAAAATGAAAATATTAATTAGAAATTTCTTATATCTTCTTGAAGCACTAATGTTTATCTTATGGATTTTATTTTGTAAAATGCTGGGCATAAATCTAGCTTCAAAAATTGGAGGCAAATTAGGAAAAATTTTAGGACCCTTTACTAGTCTAAATAAAATAGCTCATAAAAACTTAAAAAAAATATTCCATAATAAGAACGAAGAAAGCATTAAAAAAATTAGTTTAAAAATGTGGGATAACCTTGGAAGAACAATAGCTGAAATGTCATTTGCTAACAAACTAGATCCATACAAAACAGATAAAATAAACTCTTATAACAATAAACCAAGGTTTATTATTCAAGGGAAAAAGCACATAGAAGAGCTAAAAAATCAAAAAGGCGGACTATTGTTTAGCGCTCATATAGGAAATTGGGAGATTTGCCCTTTAATAACTACTAAGTATAACCTAGAAACTACTTCAATATATCGACACGCTAATAATCCAATTAATGAAAAAATTATTCAATGGCTTAGAAATGGAATATGCTTGTATACTCCTAAAGGCCCTGAGGGAGCTAAAAAAATATTTAAGGTCTTAAGAAATAATAAATATGCTGCTGTTCTAGCTGATCAAAAACTTAATGAGGGAAAACTAATAAATTTTTTAGGACACCCAGCTAAAACTGCAACCGCAATTGCAGAATTTTCTATCAAATTATCCTTACCAATAATTCCAGTACATGTTGAGAGAATAAATGGCCCTACTTTTAAATATATAGTGGAAAAACCTCTAAAGATTCCAGATAAAAATCTTAGTCATGAAGAAAAAGTTTTGTATATACTGAATGAAATTAATGATGTCATGAGCAAATGGATTTTAAAGAATCCTGAACAATGGCTCTGGATTCACAATAGATGGGGTTAATTCTTGTCTTAAAAATTTACTAAGTAGGCAGGATCTATTCTACGGCCCATCCATTCTGCTCTCCAATCCAAATGAGGTCCAGTAACTCTACCGGTTGAACCTACCTCTCCTATAAGAGAACCTTTATCAACATACTCCCCTAAATTCACCTTAATTTTACTTAAATGCAAATAAGTTGTAGTAAGACCTTGGCCATGGCCAATAATTATCGTGCCTCCACTAAAATATAAATCCCTCTCTGCTAAAAGCACCTTACCAGTCCCTGCTGCCGTTACTGGATGTCCAATAGGCAAGGCAATATCAATACCATAATGAGGTTGCCGTGGCTCACCATTTAATATTCTTTGACTTCCGTAGACTCCTGATATCACTCCTTCGGCAGGGGCCTGAAATCCTTCTTCATAATATGGCGTAGCGATAGACCTTGATAAAAATCTAGCATTTTTAACTAATTTTGCCTCTTTACGTATTCTTTCTATAACTTCTACTGGTGGATTAACTTTACTTGGGTCTATTCCATCTATTCGCTGAATATTATAATTTCTTTTTTTAACATACAATATTATTTCTTCTTGCATATTCTTGCCAATAATTTTTAAAATTTGTTTTACTTTAGGGTCTCTATGAAAACCTATAATAAAGGAACCACTTTGAGAGACAGGAATAGCATTTCCATCTAAAAAAGCCTTCACACCCTCTTCTGATTTAAAAAAAATTATACCTCCGGCTATTTTTTCTCCTTGAATGATTGTTTTGGAGAGAGAGTCATAATCATTCATTTTAGATAAAATTAAACTAAATAAAATTAAACTAAATAAATATAAAATATCTTTAAATATATTTTTAAAACGATTAATCATTTACTTTCGCTTTAATAGCTCCATCCTTAAAATTTATATTAATGTCAGAATTTTTTCGTATATCTTTAATACTCCTAATCAATTTGTTATTATCATCTTCAACGATCGCAAATCCTCTTTTTAAGATATTTGTATAACTCAAGGATTCTAATTTTCCTGAAGGGCCTAAATATGACATTCTATTTAATTCTAAAGAGTGTTTAATTTTTTTATGTAATACGTCTGGAATAGTTTTAATAGATAATTCCCTAGCAGTTAAAACATTTTTTAAATTTGAAATAATTTTCTGCAAAATAGAGTCTAATTTGATATTTTCTTTATCTAAATCACTCGTAATACTGGATATAAGAATATTTTTTTTATCCAAATCATTTTTTATATTATTAATTTTTTGCAGAATATTATTTTTTAAGTTATTAGATTTATCTTTTAAAATTAAATTTTTATTTTCAAATAACATATATGGAGCCGATGGAGAAAAATTCTCAATTTTTTCTTTTAATAAAGTTAAATATTTTCTTGTCTCACTTATCAATCTACCCTCTAAATTATTTATATCATTTTGCAACGAAATTTTTTCAGGAACAGCCATTTCAGCCGCGGCAGTAGGAGTTGGAGCTCTACAATCTGCAACTAAATCACATAAAGTAGTATCAATTTCGTGCCCCACTGCAGAGATAATAGGAATCTCAGAATCAAAAATTGCCCTTACCACTATCTCCTCATTAAAGGCCATTAAATCTTCTAAACTTCCCCCTCCTCTGCCTACTATTAACAAATCGGGAATCAAAATATTTTTTTCCATAATTGTTTTATCACCATCATCAAATTTATTTATTTTATTAATTGCATTAGCAATTTGCTCTGGAGCTCCTTTTCCCTGAACTAAAACAGGATATAATAATATATTTATAGGAAACCTTTCTCTTAAAATTTTTATTATATCTCTAAATGCTGCTCCCGTTCCAGAAGTGATCACCCCAATACATTTTGGTATATAAGGTAATTCTTTTTTATGATATTCATCAAATAGCCCTTCTTTAGATAGTTTTTTTTTCCTATCTTCTATCACTTTAAGCAAGGCACCTTCTCCTGCAATCTCTATATTGTTAACTACAATCTGATATCGTGAAGCAGGAGCCCAAGTCTTAATATTTCCGTCTATTATTACCTCCATCCCATCTTCAGGATCAAAAGTAATTTTATTTGATATAGCTCTCCAAATTACCGCAGAAATAAGTGATTCATTATCTTTTAGAGAAAAATAAATATGACCAGAGCTAGCCTTACTTAGACCAGAAATTTCTCCTCTAACTCTAATATTCTCAAATTTCCCCTCTAGAGTGCCCTGAATAGCCTTATTTAACTCAGAAACAGTAAACTCGTGCATATTAATAATTTTAGTAATACTAGGCTCCATAGAATAGACTCTTTGTTATAAATATAATTCTTAAAAAATTTGTTAAGTAAAAATTAAAAATGAATTATTATAATATTTAATATTGCAAAGGCAAATTAACCTTAAATTATTTTGGAAATCAAATGAAAGTTTTAGTTCTTGGAAGTGGTGCGAGGGAACATTCTATTTGTTGGTCTTTATCTAATTCTACTTTACTGACTAAACTTTATTGTGCTCCAGGAAACCCAGGTATATCAAAAGAAGCAGAATGCGTAGATATAGATATTAATAACAATGAAGAAATAGTTTGGTTTTCAAAGGAAAAAAATATTGACTTAGTTGTGCCAGGACCAGAAATACCTCTTGTAAATGGAATCGTAGACGAATTAACAAAAAATGGAATAAAAGCTTTTGGCCCGAGTAAAAAAGCAGCTCAATTAGAAGGATCAAAAAAATTTACTAAAGACATATGCTTATCTGCAAATATACCAACTGCAAAATTTGATTATTTTATTGATCAAAAAGCCGCGATTAAATACTTAAATAAGGTAAAATTCCCTATCGTTGTTAAAGCAGATGGATTGGCAGCAGGTAAAGGAGTTATAATAGCGCAAAACCTAGCAGATGCAGAAAAAGCTATAAACAATTCGTTCCATGGGTCATTTGGGGAAGCAGGGAAAAAAGTATTAATAGAAGAATTTCTAGAAGGGCCAGAATTAAGTTATTTTGTTATTTGCGATGGCAATACTTATCTTCCCATTTCTAATGCTCAAGATCATAAAAAAGTTGGAGATGGAGATGTAGGGCTCAATACTGGGGGAATGGGAGCATTTTCTCCATCTAAAATAATTAATGCAAAGTTAGAAGAAGATATAAATAATAATATAATAGGCCCTACTCTTAGAGAATTAAATAATAGAGGAGCTCCTTACCAAGGCATTTTATACGCGGGATTAATTCTTACTGACGAAGGACCAAAATTAATAGAATACAATGTGAGGTTTGGTGACCCTGAATGCCAAGTTTTACTAATGAGGATGAAATCTAATTTATTAGAGATTCTTCTTGCTTCATGCGACCAAACTTTGAAAAACATGAGTATAAATTTTTACGATAAGACCTCCCTTACCGTTGTAATGGCTTCAAGGGGGTACCCTGGAAAATACGCAAAAGGATCAGAAATCAATGGTATAGAAAAAGCAGAAAGCATAAAAGATGTTATAGTTTTTCAAGCAGGTACCATAAAAAAAGACAATGTATTATTAAATAATGGTGGGAGAGTGTTGTCAGTTACTGCTAGAGGTGAAAATATTGAACAAGCTAGAAAAAAAGCCTATTCAGCTATAAAAAAAATTAAATGGGAAGATGGGTTTTATAGGTCTGATATAGGGTTAAAATAACACTTTATTTTTTTCTTAATGTTTTAAAAAATTCTTTAAGTAATTTTTCTGAATCTCTACTAAGTATATTAGAATAAATTTTTGGTTTATGGTGACAAGTTTTCTGCTCAAAAATTTTAGCCCCATGTTTTATACTTCCTCCTTTAGGATCCTCCGCTCCATAAAATAGGTTGTTTATTCTCATGAGTGATATAGCTTGAGCACACATTGCACATGGTTCTAAAGTTACATAAAGATCTAATTTCTCATATCTTACAGATTTACCTAATTCAGCAAGTATCTTTGCTGATCTGTAAAGGACAATAATTTCTGCATGATTGATAGGATTTTTACTTTTTTGCATTTTATTACCAGATCTTACTAGAATTTTGTTATTTAACACAGATACAGCTCCAACAGGAACTTCTCCTTCTGAAAAAGAAATTTTTGCTTCCTCAAGTGCTTGCTTCATAAAATAATTGTGATTATTATCGTTATTCATCATAGAAAACATTATATTTTATAATTATATAATAGACAGAGGAAATTTTGAAAAAACCCTTAATAGGGCTAACTTTAGATCACGAAGTTGCCAAAACATATTCTAAATACCCTTGGTATGCAATTAGGGAAAATTATTTTTTTGCTATTGAAAAGGCAGGAGGAGTTTGTATAGCTTTGCCTCACAGTCAAGATAAGATAAATTATTATAGCGAATTGATAGACGGATTAGTAATTACTGGAGGAAATTTTGATATTGATCCTAAAATTTTTGGAGCTAATTTTAGACATGATGCAGTCAATATAAAAAAAATTTGAACAGATTTTGAGATACATTTAACTAATAAAATTTTAAAATTAAATAAGCCTGTATTAGGGATATGTGGAGGCGAACAATTAATTAACGTTTTATATAAGGGAACCTTAATACAACACATACCCGATGAAATTATCAAACCACTTGAACACGAACAAACGAATCCAAGACATGAGCCAGGACATGAAGTTACTATTAATAAAAATTCATTTTTATATAACATAATCTTAAAAGACAGAATTAAGGTGAATAGCGCCCATCATCAGGCTGTTAAAATTCTTGGGAAAGGATTGCAAATTAATGCCACTTCTCCTGATGGAGTAGTTGAAGGAATTGAAGACCCTACTAAGAAGTTTTGCCTTGGAATACAATGGCACCCTGAGTTTTTTATTCAAGAGTATGATCTTCTAATATTTAAAAAATTTATTAATTCCTGTTGATTAAATAATGAAAAAAGAACAAAACATTCGAATTTCTAAGTTTATTGCGAATGCAGGCATTTGCTCTAGAAGAGAAGCTGAAAAATTAATATCAGAAGGAGCTGTTGTAATTAACGGAAAAAAGATTTTAGACCCTATACATTTTGTCTCTGAAAAAGATAAGATTATAATAAACGATAAACCTATAAAAAAAAATAAATTAAAAATATTTATCTTTCACAAACCAAGAAATTTGATAACTACTCATAAAGACCCTGAGGGAAGAACAACTATCTTTGACAAAATTCCTAGAAAGTATGGAAGATTAATATCTGTTGGGCGACTAGATTACAACACAGAAGGTTTAATTATTTTAACCAATAATGGTGATATAAAAAGATTTTTAGAATTACCCTCAAATAAAATAGATAGAGTTTATAAAGCTAAAGTTAATGGAAAAATAAATTCTCTTGATTTAAATAAAATTAAAAAAGGAATTAAAATAAATAAGATTCAATATGGACCAATAAAAATTAAAGTATCTAAAGAAAATGATAGAATATCATGGTTAGAATTAAGGTTAAATGAGGGAAAAAATAGAGAAATCAGAAATATTTTAGAATATCATGATCTAAAAGTACTCAGATTGATAAGAATATCCTTCGGTCCTTTTAAACTAAATAATTTAAAAAAAGGAGAAATAATTGAAATCAATAAGAACAAATACAAAAAAACTCTTAACATTTTAGAATAAGGAAAGATTATTGATAAAAATAATAGAGGGCAAATATAAGAGAAAAATTATTTTTACTCCTAAATCTAATAAAACAAAACCCACTTCTTCGCGTATGAGAAAATCTATATTTGATACTTTATCTCATGCAAAAAATCTAAAGGAAAATATTTTTCATACCAATGTACTTGATGTATATGCTGGCAGTGGATCCATGGGTATTGAGTGTCTATCTAGAGGAGCAATTCATTGTAACTTTATAGATAATTCTTACGAATCTCTTAAAATTATTAAAAAGAATTTATTAAGTGTTTCTGAATTACAAAATTCTTTAATTTCAAAGTTTGATGCCTCTAATCCCCCAATAGCTAATATGCAATATGGATTAGTCTTCTTTGATCCTCCATATGAAGAATATAATTTTTCTGAGATTATTAATACTTGGAAAAAAAATAAATGGTTTGAAAAAGATACAATATGTATTTATGAAAAACACATAAAAACAAAATTGTCTCTTTCTAATAATTTTCAAGTTATTAAAAACATTAAGCAGGCAAACACTGAGGTGTTAATAATACAAACTTAGCGACGACCAAAAAGTCTTTCTATATCTTTTATGGCAAGTTTTATAAAGGTAGGTCTTCCATGATTGCACTGACTAGAATTTGGTGTGTTTTCCATATCTCTCAGTAATGCATTCATCTCTTCTATAGACAAACGTCTTCCAGCCCTGACACTTGAATGACAAGCTAAATTACCACAAACGCTATCTAATCTTTCAGATAAAACAAATTCATTACCAAACTCCAAAATTTCTTCTAAAAGGTCTTTTATTAATTTTTTATAATCAATATTATTTAACAAAGCAGGATGTTCTCTTACCACCACCGATCCTTTATCTAATTCTTCTATAAATAAACCAAGTCTTTCCAAGTTTGATTTCTGCATTACTATGGTTGATACATGTTCTTCATTTAGATTTATTATTTCTGGAATTAAAAGTATTTGTGTTTTAACATTATTACTAAGAAAACCTTTTCGCATTTTTTCTAACACTAATCTTTCGTGTGCTGCGTGTTGGTCTATTAGAATTAGACCATTTTTTGTTTCAGATATTATATATGTATCATTAAATTGAACTAATGCTGCGCCTAAAGGAAAATGATCTTCATCATCAAAAAATTTTTCAAAACCTTCATTATTAAAAGATTTTGAAGAAGGAGAAAAATTCATATCAATAGGGTTATTCTCTGTAACATTACTATTTTGCGAAGATATTGAATTAGTGGGTAAAACCTTAAAACTAGAAATCATTTTATCTGCAAATTCAGCAGAGGTTTTAACTCCTTCATTTGCTAGAGAGGATCGAATTGTTTTTACTATTACCGATCTAACTAAAGAAGAATTTCTAAATCTGACCTCAGATTTTGTAGGATGAACATTAACATCTAGCTCTAACGGAGAAATATTTATAAATAAAATAACTACAGGAAATCTATCATGAGAAATCAGCCCTTTATATGCTCCTCTCAATGCTCCCATTAACATCCTATCCTTAACCGGTCTTTTGTTAACAAATAGGTACTGTTCTCTCCCTGTTGCTTTATTATATGTAGGCATTCCAATCATTCCAGATAATTCAAGTCCCTCTCTTCTATATGAAACTTTTAAAGAACTGGTAATAAAATTATCGCCCATAATTTGTAAAAAACGTTTTTCGAAATCTTCTGAAAGACCCGATTCATTTTTTTCCCAATAAAATTTTTTATTTCCATCTACAGAAAAAGAAAACGATATATTAGGATGTGACATTGCTAAAAATTTTATTACTTCAGTACAGTGACGTGTTTCCGTCCCATTGGTTTTTAAAAACTTTAGTCTTGCTGGGATGCGATCAAATAAATCTGTAACCCTAATTTTTGTACCTGATCTAATAGAAGAAGGTTCAATTACTTCTGCATTTCCATTTTTTAATGAAATTGACCAACCATTAGGATCACCTTTGGTAAAAGAATCTATTTTAATGTCAGAAATTGATCCTATAGAAGGCAATGCTTCACCCCTAAAACCAAAAGTATTAATATTTACTAAATCCTTTCCTGAAATTTTTGATGTGGCATGCCTATCAAGACATACCATCAAATCCTCTTTATCCATACCTACACCATTATCTA
>CAZUXH010000036.1:0-6946 GCA_964624655.1 uncultured Rhodospirillaceae bacterium
GCAGAAAAGGAAGCGGTAGAACTAGCAGAAAAAGATGCTAAAGAGCAAGCAGAAAAGGAAGCGGTAGAACTAGCAGAAAAAGATGCTAAAGAGCAAGCAGAAGATTATGTGTTTCAAAGTTGGTTTGCTAGATTAGGTGCTGGTCTCTCTAAAACATCTTCTATAATTAGCTCGGGTATTTCAAAAGCACTAACATCTAAGCGTTTAGACCAAGAAGCTCTTGATCAAATTGAAGAAAATTTAATATTAGCTGACATAGGTCCTATTGCTGCTAATGAATTAATTACAGCTTTAAAAAATGAAAAATTTGATAAAATTGATGAAAGAATAGTAAAAGAAAAAATGTCAGAAATAATTGCAGAAAGCATCTCTGATGTAGAACAACCATTAAACATTGAAGAGTCAGATACACCTCAAATTATTTTATTTTCCGGAGTAAACGGCTCAGGAAAAACAACTACTATTGCAAAGATAGCAGCTGATGAAATATCTAAAGGAAAAAAAGTAATTATTGCTGCAGCAGATACTTTTAGAGCTGCTGCAGTACAGCAACTAGAAATTTGGGCTAGCAGAGTAGGGGCAGAGTTGATATCGGGACCAGAAGGAAGTGATCCTGCAGTAATAGCCTTTAAGGCGTATGACAGAGCTATTGAAGTAAACGCTGATATCGTACTAATAGATACAGCAGGAAGACTTCAAACCCAAAACGACCTTATGGAACAATTAAAAAAAATTAATAGAGTAATAAATAAGAAAGATGAAAAGGCTCCTCAACACAGAATATTAATAATAGATGCAACGGCAGGACAAAATGTGTTAAATCAAATTATTGCGTTCAAAGAAGCTATTGATATTAACGGTATAATTATTACTAAGTTGGATACTAGTTCTAAAGGAGGAATAATAATTTCTATAAGTAAAACCCACAAATTACCAATTCATGCAATAGGAATAGGGGAAAAGAAGGAAGACCTTAATATTTTTGAAGCAGAACCTTATGCCCGAGCCATGTTGGGATTAGAAATAGATGAAAATTAAAAAATAAAATGAAGTCATATTTAAAAATATTTACAGAATTTGGACCAATACTTGTTTTCTTCATTATGAATAGCAAATACGATATTTTCTATGCTACTGCAGCATTTATGGCTGCTACAGCTATCGTAATTCCAATAGCATGGAAAATGGACGGAAAAATTCCAATAATGCCAATAGTTATAGGCATATTTGTACTATTTTTTGGCTCTTTAACTTTATTTTTACAAGATGATACATTCATTAAGATTAAGCCAACAATCGTAAATTTATTATTTGCTTTTATATTGGTATTTTCAAACACTTTGCTCAAAAAAAATATTTTGAAATTGCTTTTAGGATCAGCTTTTAAACTAACTGAAAAGGGTTGGAATATTCTGAATATTAGGTGGACATTTTTTTTTATATTTTTAGCTATATTAAATGAGTTTGTATGGAGAAACTATTCTACAGATACTTGGGTCACTTTTAAATTATTTGGAATTTTACCAATTACATTGATTTGGGCAGTACTTCAAATGCCCTTAGTATTAAAAGAAAGTAAAGAAAAAATAAAATAAGAAATTACTTATTTATAAAAGGATTTACTATCAAAGTAATTATCCCCTTCTTTTTCATTTTATAAAATTCTTCTAAACCTAAAACTAGATCTTTCTCTTGTCTTCTGGAATTTTGCAAATAAGTACCGAAAATTTTATCCCAAATAGATAGGTTAAATCCAAAATTTGAATTAGTTTCTTTTTCTTCTATAGAATGATGAATACGATGCATGCTCGGAGTAACAATCAATTTTCTAAGAAATAATTCGAAACGCCTAGGTATTATTATATTTGAATGATTAAAAATTGAAGAGCCATTCAGTATTATTTCAAAAATTATAATCATCAGTGCTGATGGACCAATAATCAGTATATATATAAATTTAAAAACCATCGAAATTAGAATTTCAACAGGATGAAATCTAAACCCAGTTGAAAAATCTAGCTCTTCATCACTATGATGTATCTTATGAAATCTCCAAAATATATTGTATTTATGAAATAAAAAATGTTGGAACCATATCCCAAGGTCTAATAGCAAAATGGATATAAATAAAGACACCCAAAAAGGAAATGATAAATTATTGAGTATTCCTAAACCTCTTTCTTCACAAAGATAAGCCATACCTACAGCTAGTATAGGAAAGAATATTCGTAAGGCTAAAGTATCTATAGCTACAAATAAAAAATTTACTATCCATCTGGAAAAAAACTTTGAACTTCTCTTGTAAAAAGGAAAAAATTGTTCATATATCATAAATATGATAATAAATGCCAAAAAAAACAAAAGTCTTATAAGGCCTTCATTTAAAGTTAGAGAATCCATATAATTAACCTTTTATATTTAAACAAAACCTTTATTATAAATATATAATATTTATACGTAAATTATTTAAAAAAATAATAAAGAATAAAGAAAATTCAAAATAAAATTATGATTAACAAGGATTTAGGAAAATTAGCATCAAAGGTTTCTACCTGGCCTTTTCTCGAAGCCAAAAAAATTCAAAAGATTTTTGGCAACAACATTCCTTCGAAAGGATATATATTATTTGAAACTGGCTATGGTCCATCTGGTCTTCCTCATATAGGAACCTTTGGAGAAGTAGCTAGAACTAGTATGGTCATGAATGCTTTCAAGTGTTTATCAGATATACCTACAAAACTTGTAGCATTTTCAGATGATATGGATGGTCTAAGAAAAATACCAGAGAATATTCCCAATAAAGAAATGATGAATACATATATTGATAGACCGCTTAGTAAAATTCCTGATCCTTTTGAAAAATATAATAGTTTTGCCGAACATAATAATGAAAAATTAAAATCCTTTTTAGATCAATTTGAATTTGAATACGAATTTATGTCTGCTACTGACTGTTATTTAAATGGTATCTTTGATCAAACATTGTTAAAAATCTTAGAAAATTATGATAAAATAATGCAAATCATTTTGCCTACTCTTGGGTCAGAAAGACAATCCACTTATAGTCCGTTTTTACCTATATGTAAAGAGACGGGAAAAGTATTACAAGTTCCAATATATAATATTAATTTAGATAATGCTACTATACAATATGACAGAAAAGATGGGAAAAGCGTAACCCAAAAAGTCACCGGAGGACATTGCAAACTCCAATGGAAAGCTGATTGGGCTATGAGATGGGCGGCCTTAGACGTAAATTATGAAATGAATGGGAAGGACCTTATTCCTTCTTATGAATTATCTAAAAAAATAGTAAATACTATTGGTCATAATGCTCCAATTAATATGACCTATGAACTTTTTTTAGATGAAAATGGTGAAAAAATATCCAAATCAAAAGGCAATGGACTTTCTATAGAAGAGTGGCTAGCATACGGAACAGAAGAAAGTCTAAAATTATATATGTTTCAAAACCCTCATAGAGCCAAAAAGCTTTATTTTGATGTTATTCCTAAAAGTGTAGATGAATATTTTAGATTTCTAGATTCAAATAAGAATAAAAATATAGAGGAAACTATAAAAACACCCTTATGGTATATTCATAACGGAAAAATTCCAAATTCAGATTTTCAAATTAGTTATGGAATAATATTAAACCTTGCTTCAGTATGTAATGCAACTAACCCAGATGTTCTATGGGGGTTTTTAAAAAAATACCTAAAAGAAGATAATAATATTGATAAATCTTATTTAAATATATTAGTAACCAAGGCTTTGAAATACTACCAAGATTTTATACATCCTAACAAAAAATATAGAATTCCAAATAAAAAGGAAATTATTGCACTCAAAGAATTAGAAGGTAGAATTTCGAAAATTAAAGATTTTTCTGACCAGCAAGAGATACAAAATCAAGTTTATGAAACAGGAAAAAATAATGACTATCAAGAACTAAAAGATTGGTTTTCTTGTCTGTATGAAATTCTTCTAGGTCAAAAAGAAGGGCCTCGAATGGGCTCATTTATATCAATCTATGGCGCCAAAGAAACTATAGAATTAATTCATAACGCTGTAGAGGGGAAACTAGTAAAAACTAAATAATATAATCTCTAAATACGTCTTTAATTTTTTCTACTGCTAATCTATCAAAATCATTAAAGATAGATTTTGTCATTTCTTGAATTTGAAAATCCCTCTCTTCCAAAGAAATATCTTCTCGCAATACCTTAGATCTAAAAGCTTTTACTTCGCAATAGGCTATTTCAACACCCTTATCATCTAGTAATTCTATATACACTTCAATATACATTTCTAGTTTAAGTGAAGCAGGACTATTCCACAAATCCTCGATCTTTTCCTCAGTATTTAGAGGAAAGGCCAGAGTATTTGCTTTTAAAATATTTAGAACTATCGTGTTACTGCTATCAGGATCTTTTGATTCAAATCTCTTTTCTCCCCATTTTATAATAATATCTGAAAGTTTTTCTGGGACATAGTAATCTATATAAGGGTTTTCCAATTTTTTAATAAAGTTTTTCTTTATTATAAAGTTTACAAAACTTCCTTTAAGACTTTTAATATTTGAAAAATCCACATTCTCAATCTTTACATTTTGTGTTGAAGTACAACCTAATAAAGCAAATAATAAAATCATAACGCTTAAGGTATTAAAGAAATTTCTTTTACTTAAAAAACTAGAAAAATAAATATTTATTTGATCTAAATTTACAAAGTAATTTTTCATATTTTTATTAACTTTTCTATATAGTGTTCTTGCCTGCTAATGACCAAGTAAGAATTGCTTTTTGAATATGCAACCTATTTTCTGCTTCTTCCCAAACCACAGATTGCTTGCCATCAATAACCTCTGATGTTACCTCTTGTCCTCTGTGTGCAGGTAAACAATGCATAAATATAGCATCACTTGCAGCATTTTTCATAATTTTTTCATCAACCCTAAATTTAGCAAAAATATTTTTTGGATTACCTGAAAATTTTTCTCCCATTGAAATCCATGTATCTGTTAAAATTGCGTTCGCATTTTTTGTAGCTAAAGCAGGATCATCTGTTACTTCTATTTTAGCTCCATTTTCTTTTGACCAATTTAATGCCGTACTAGATGGCAAGCGAGATTTTGGACAAGCTAGGCAAAACTCAAATCCAAAAATAGCTGCAGCATGTATCCAAGAATTAGCCACGTTATTGCCATCTCCTAGCCAAGCAATTTTTTTTTCTCTAATAGGTCCAATATTTTCTTCAAAAGTCATTATATCAGCTAAGGCTTGACATGGATGGCTCATATCAGTAAGGCCATTAATAACAGGTATTTCAGCAGACTCAGACATTTGTACTAATGTTTCATGCTTTATAGCCCTCACCATTATTCCATCAATATATCTTCCTAAAACTTTGGCGGTATCTTCGATCGTTTCGCCCCGACCTAACTGCATGGAGCTAGCATCTAAAAAAATAGCAGAGCCTCCGAGTTCAGTCATTGCAACTTCAAAAGATACTCTTGTCCTAGTAGAGGGTTTTTCAAAAATCATACCCAAAGTTCTTCCTAGTAAAGGTGCACCATGTGCTAAACCTCTTTCCTTAGTTTTATATAGCTTCGCCATATCAACTATTTTTCTAGGAATTTCTAATTCTAAAGTATTCAGATCTAAAAGATGTCTCATCCTAAATATCTTTCAGTTTTATCATTGATTTTTCCAAAATTTCTAAGGCTCTTTTAATATGAGAATGATTTATATTTAAAGGAGGTAAAAATCTAACTATATTTCCAGCAGCAGGAACAGACAAAAGACCTTCTTCTCTGAGTGAATTAAACAAATCAAGGTTTTTAATTTTACACTCTATTCCTATCATTAATCCTTTCCCTCTAACCCCCATAATTATTTCATCATAGTCATTTGATAATTTTTTTATCCCATTCATTAAATCATCTCCTGCAGAAACAACACTTTCCAAAAATCCTTTTTTTAATAATTTATTTATAATCACTTTTGCTACGCCTGCAGCCAAAAAATTACCACCAAAGGTAGAGCCGTGAGTTCCTGGAGACAATACATCGGAAGTTTTTTTATTAGCAACCACTGCTCCTATAGGAAATCCTCCACCTAATCCTTTTGCTAATGCCATGACATCAGGTGAAACATCATACCATTCATGGGCAAATAATTTTCCTGTCCTTCCCATACCTGATTGAACTTCATCGAAAGCCAATAAAATATCTCTTTCAGTACATAATTGTCTCAAATTTAATAAAAATTCAGGTGAAACTATATTAATTCCTCCTTCTCCTTGAATTGGCTCTATTAAAATACCAGCTGTTTTATCATTTATATTTTTTTGAAGCTCTTTAAAATTTTCTAGATCAAGTCTTTTAAATAACTCAGTATTGATTTCAAATCCCTCTCTATGGTCTTTATTATGACCTGCTGCTAGAGTCCCTACGGTCCTTCCATGAAAAGCATCTGAAAAAACTAAAATATTATTTTTTTTGGGAGAGTTTTTATTATAGTGGTACCTTCTTACTATTTTAATTACACCCTCCACAGCCTCAGCCCCAGAATTACAAAAGAAAACACTTTCTCCAAAAGAATTCTTACATATTAAGTCCGCCAATTCTTCCTGAGGTTTGATGTTATATAAATTTGAGGTATGCCATAATTCTTTTGCCTGTTTTGTTAAAGCCAAAACCAGATCTGCATCAGAATGACCAAAAGTATTTACTGCTATTCCTGAGGCAAAATCTAAGTATTTAGAACCATCTTCAGTAAATAACCAAGGACCCTCACCTCTTATAAATGTAAGGTCTATTCTACCATATGTTTTCATCACGGACGACATCTAATATCTCACTCTATTTAAACAAAAATTATGAAACCTATTTATATTATTTTATATCAATAAATAAATAATATTACTATGATTTTAGCCTATA
>CAZUXH010000036.1:7046-14216 GCA_964624655.1 uncultured Rhodospirillaceae bacterium
GCCATCTGGTCAAATTTATCTGCCCAAATACCACTAATTATGCCAACTAGACCCATTATAGAGCAAGAAATAAGACTAAAATATAATAATGCTACTAAATCATAAACTTTAATAGGCACTAAAGTTATTATAAGTGCAACAGAAGCAATCCCTACGAGCAAACCTCTTGCTATAGAACCTATTAAAAATGCTGAAGCAAACTCAAAGGGAGTAAAAGGAGGCATCAAAAAATCTGAAATATTTCCAGCTACTTTTGCACTCAATAACGAGGATGAAGAGTTGCCAAAAGAATTCTGAATCATAGACATAATTATTAAACCAGGACCCAAAAATTCAAGAAAGGGGATTTCTCCTACCAGCTTTGAAGATCTACCTAAAGCTATAGAAAAAATAATTAAAAATAGTAAAGTAGTTAGTGCAGGTCCTATTATAGTTTGCATATAAATTTTTATAAATCTCATTATTTCTCTTTTTGTAAGAGTAATTAGACCTATCCAATTTACTGCACCAATTCCTTTCAGAGTTCTATTAGAAATAAATTTATTAATATCTTTATTATTCGCATTCATTTTTTTACCCAAAATATTATATAAATGATATAAATAATATTAAGCGACAATTTAGTCAACGTGAGGGAATTTTAATTGAAGCAAGAATATGTAATTTATCATAATCCAAGATGCTCTAAATCTAGACAAGCTCTAAACATATTAGAAAAAAATAACATAAAACCCCAGATATACTTGTATCTAGAAAAGAAATTAACAGAGAAAGTTATAATAGAATTATTGAATTTATTAAAAGTAAATGCAAGCATGATAATAAGAAAAAAAGAAAAAATTTTTAAAGATCTTTCCTTGGATAAAGCAAGTGATGAAGAATTAATAAAAGCTATATCATTACACCCAGTCTTACTTGAAAGACCTATAATTAAATTCAAAAATAAGGCAATTATTGGAAGACCTCCAGAAGAGGTTTTAAAGTTATTAGATAAATAATAAAGCTTAAATTATTTTTGCCTTCATTCCTTTTACAACATCCCATCCATTAAGCACTTCTTTTGCTGTCATAACTTTTCTACCAGGCCTTTGTAAGGTAGTTATCTTAATAGCCTCTTTTCCACATTTTATACAGAAATCATCACTCAATATAGTACCTGGGCCCTCATTAGAATTTGAATTTACAAGATGAGCATCTAAAACCTTAATTGTTTCACCGTTTATTTTAGCCTTTGCTCCTGGAAAAGGACTTAATGATTTAATTTTTTTTAAAACATAATAATTCTCTATGTTCCAATCTATTTTTTCATCTTCTTTAGAAATTTTTTTTGCGTAAATTACTCCTTGTTTTGCTTGATTTTTTGCTACAATCTTCCCATCTGCAAACTGTTGAAGTATTTCTGACAAAAATTCTGCTCCGCTTTCAGACAATTTGGTTGCTAAATCCATATAATTGTCACTGTCCTGTATAATTATTTCTAACACATCTAGGACAGGCCCAGAATCTAATCCTTCATCCATTAACATAATACTTATTCCAGTTGCCTTATCACCCGCCATAATAGCTCTTTGAATAGGCGCTGCTCCTCTCCATCTGGGCAATAACGATGCGTGCAGATTAATACAACCTAGTCTAGGTAAATTCAGTATAGATGAGGGTATAATCTTTCCATAGGCAACAACAACAATTACATCTAATTCCATATTTTTTAAATAATTCTGAATATCATTGCTATCAAGTGCATCTGGACATAAAACTTCAATATTTTTTTTTTCTGCAAATTCATGAACAGGCTGTTTAACTATTTTCTTACCTCTATTTGCTGGCTTTGGTGATTGAGAAAATACTGATAATATGTTATGTCCGTCTCTATATAGACGATCCAAACTCGGAACCGCAAAAACGGGGCTTCCAAAAAAGCATAACCTTAATTCTTTGTTCATGATTAGACTTATTCCCGTCTTTCTAAAGGTAAGTTTTTTTTGAATTTTTTCATTTTTCTTAAAATAATATTTTTTCTTAATTTAGACATATGATCTACAAATAATACGCCATTAAGATGATCAATCTCATGTTGGACGCAAATTGACTCAAAACCAATAAAAGTTTTTATATTTATTTTTCCGTCTATATCTAAATATTCAACCTTCACATAATCAGGACGTTCTACCTCATAAAATTGATTTGGAAAAGAAAGGCAACCCTCTTCTCTAAATACTAAAATATCTGAAATCTCCAATATTTTAGGATTAATTAGAGTTTTTGGAAAAAATTTTTCATCTGTTTTAGAACAATCTATTACTATCATTTTAATAGATTTACCTATCTGTGGAGCAGCCAGACCAACTCCATTAAATTTATACATTGTATCAAACATATTTCCAGATAATTTTCTAACAACCTTATCTATTTCAACTATAAAATCTGTTTTTTTATATAACACTGGAGAAGGTGCTAATATTATATCCAAAGCAGACATGTTTTGCCTCTCTTAATCAAATTAAATAATTATTTTTAAAGCCTTATTACAAAACTTTGTAAATAATATACAATGTATTTATCAATAATAAAAGGTCATCAAATTGTTAGAAAATATTTTTTTAATAATATTAATTACAATTTTAGCATTCTTTTTTCTATTTTTTTTATTTTGGTTGTTTTTTATAAGAAGAGAATTTCAATTTCTTAAAGACCATATAAAAATTAGGAAGGAAATAGAAAATATTCAAGATGAAGAAAGAGAGAAAAGGATTTTTTCTTTACTGAATCCTCTAACTACTGAGCTACAGAAACTTCAAAATAATATAACTCAAATAGAATACAATAGGCGAGAATCATATGGAGCTCTCTCCAAACAAGTAAGTCTATTAGCGAACGAAACTAAAAATTTGGAACAAGCCCTAAAATCTCCTACTTTGAGAGGGAAATGGGGAGAAATTCAATTACAAAGAGTTTTAGAATTGTCAGGGATGACAGAACATGTAGATTATCTTAAACAAAAAGCTTTAGCAGATGGTTTAATAAAACCAGACGCTATAGTAAAAATACCTGGTAATAGAAGTATTGCGATAGATGCTAAAGCTCCACTAACTCACTACCTAGACGCTATGGAAACTAATAATGAAAAAGAAAAAGAAGAAAATTTTATTAAACATGCAAAAAATATAAAACAGACAGCTCAACGCTTAGGACAAAAAGAATATCAAAATGCGATTGATACAAACTTAGATCTAGTTGTAATGTTTATCCCAGGGGATAATTTTTTTTCAGCCGCACTAAAATATGATCCAGATTTATTTGAAAATGCATTTAATAATAATGTTTTAATTTGCACCCCTTCTACTCTTATTGCTCTTTTAAAAGGAATTTCATTTAATTGGCAACAAGAAAAGTTATCAAAAAATATTCATGAAGTAAGTTCACATGCAAAAGAACTTCAAATAAGGGTCATAAAATTTTTTGATTATCTAGAGGGTATCAAAAATGGACTGGAGTCAGCTGGATCTCAATATGACAAAGCTATAGGATCTATTCAGAGGCGTATATTGCCCCAAATTGAGAAAATAGCTAAACTAGGAACCATGGACGAAAAAAAAATAAACCTTTCAGCCTCTAAATCATCTTTAAAGCTTAGAAATATTAATAAAAAAAAGACTAAATAAATTATTCTTTTAAAGCAGGCTGCCTTAAATTCAAAGCGGCACTAATGGTTCCATCATCAAGAAAATCCAATTCACCTCCCATAGGCATTCCATGAGCTAATTTAGTTACTTTAAGATCCAATTTTTTTAATATATCTAAAACATAATAACTAGTAGTTTGTCCTGCCACAGTTGCTGACATAGCCAATATTACTTCTTGAGCCTTAATATTAGTAACATGATCAATTAATTGATTAATTCTTAAATCTTCTGCACTAATGCCGTCTATTGCACTCAATACTCCACCTAGAATATGATATTTGCCTTTATAAATTCCTGATCTTTCTATAGCCCACAAATCTCCTATTTCTTCTACTATACAAATAATTTCATTATTTCTTTTTTCATCTAGACAAATTGAACAAGGATTTTTAACATCTATATTTCCACACACATTACATAACTTTATCTGTTTAGCTGTTTTCAGCATAGAATCAGCTAAAGGAATTAGTTTTTTTTGAGGATTTTGTATTAATGAAAGCACAGCTCTTCTTGCCGAGCGAGGTCCTAGTCCAGGGATTTTAGACATAAGGTTAATTAATAATTTTATTTCAGAGGATTCCATATTTACAAAAAGGACTTTAAATCAAAAGGAAGCGGTAAACCCCCTGTTGCTTTTTTGATTTCTGACTGAGAAAAATCGTCTGCTAAAAATTTAGCATTTTTATATGCTTCCATAATTTTTTCTTTTAGAGATAGATGATTTTCATTAAATTCCTCTGAAATGGAGATATTTAATAATTCTCCTTTTCCAGAAATTATTACCTCTACTTTTCCACTTGAATCTTTTGAATTAAATTGGGTTTTTTCTAAACTATCTTTTAAATTTGATATTCTACTTTTTAATTCTTGTGCTTGTTTTAGTGCTCCGAAGATATTATTCATAATCCTTTCCTCTTATATTATTTGTCTTTAATTTCACTTATTTGAGAGCCTGGAAAATTATCTATGATAGATTCTACTAAGGGATTATTCCTAATATTTTCCTTTTTTATATTAAGCTCCATATCTTTAAGTTTAGTATAGGTGTGGGCAGAATCATCGTCAGAAAGATCTATATTCCAATTCAAATTAGTGAGAGAGATCAATTTATTTCGTATATTTTTAACAAAATCATCCTTATATTCTCCTTCCACACTAAATTTCAAATAACCTATTCTATAATCTAAGAGCCTAATTTTATCTGACAAATCTGTATATAAAGCTATCTCTTTCTGTAATTTCAAAAAATTTAACAAACCTTCAAAAGAATTAAGCTCATTTTTTTTTTCTATATCCAATTTATTATTTTTTTCAAGGCTTTCTTCTAGATTACTTTTAGAATCATTTTCTACTAATTTTTTTTTTTTATTATCGTCTATTTGCATCAACTCTTTTAAATCAGGTAGATTAGCTGAATAAGTAATCCTTAATAAAACCATTTCAGCTGCATCTCTAGCTGAAATACTAGATTGTATTTCTTTATATCCTTTATGCAGCATCTGCCAAAACCTTGTTAGAATTGGCATATTTATTTTTTCAGCAGCATTCCTTGCCCTCGATAAATCGTATTCAGATATAATTTCAGAATTTATAGTTAAAGGCGCAGAAAGTTGTCTTGTAACCAGATGACAAATACTCATCAAATCTTCAATAATTATAAGGGGATCTGAACCAGTATTGATAAGATCATTAAAAGAATTTATTAATTCATTAGGATCCCCAGAGGATAAAAAGTCAAAAAGATTCCAAATTAATTCTCTATCCGATAAACCCAGCATTTCTTTTACTTCATTAAAATTTACTTTACCTTCAGAATTTACACTTATTGCTTGATCTAAAAGACTCAAAGAATCTCTTACGCTTCCATCACTAGAATGCACAATAATTTTTAATGAGTCTCCATCTATACTTACTTTTTCTTTTTCTATTATCTTGTTTAAATGAGAAAGTAAAATCTCGTCTGAAACCCTCCTTAAATCAAACCTTTGGCATCTTGATAAAACTGTAATTGGAATCTTTCTTACCTCTGTAGTACAGAAAATAAACTTAGAGTGAGGCGGGGGTTCTTCAAGAGTTTTTAATAATGCATTAAATGCTGCAGATGACAACATGTGTACTTCATCAATAATATATATTCTATATCGTCCTACTGCAGGCTTGTATCTCACTCCTTCAGTCAATTCTCTCATATCATCTACACCTGTATGAGAAGCTGCATCTATCTCAATTATGTCAACATGCCTATCATTTGCTGCTGCTTCACAAGAATCGCATTTTCCGCAAGGTGAAATAGTAGGCATATTGTCATTAATACAATTCATTCCCTTAGCTATTATTCTTGCTGCAGTTGTTTTTCCTACACCTCGAACTCCTGTAAACAAAAAAGCATGAGCTATTCTATCTCGTTTGAAAGCATTACTTATTATTCGGACTAGAAAATCTTGACCTATAAGGTCATCAAAAGTTTTGGGCCTGTACTTCCTAGCTAAAACCTTATAGTTTGACACATCAGTTTTATTAGAATCATTTGATAAAGATTTTTGAGAAGTCAATTTTTTTCCTCAATTTTACATTTAGAAATATTTCCTGAAGACCGGAGCAACCCATACTACAATGCTACGGCTGCTTCTTTTCAGATCTGACCGAATTCACAAAAAGATATGTCCACTCCGATCTCCTTTTATAGTATATGCATTTCTAAAAACAGTTCCAATAAAGATATGAAAAAAATTAAAATATAATTATGGATTTTCAAAAATATATTTAATATAAAAATTTAATTTGAGGTGTTAAATGGGAAAATGGTTTGTTAAAAAATATTTAAATTTTGATAGAGCCTCATATTTACGAGAAACAAAAGATTTTAGTAGTTTGAATATCTCTAAAATAGATTTAAAAGTTATTGAGATTTATAAAGAAAATTTTAATGTAAAAAAATTTAAAAATAAATCTGTTAAAGTAAACTGGATTAAAAACGATAAAGCAATTTCACTAATAGAATCTGGCGGACTAACAATCTTTATTGGCAAAATTAAAAATGTTTATTATTTTGCAAAAGAAGTAGTAGTATCTGAAAAAAAAGAAAAAAATTTTTCTGATTTAAGAACACTCAATCCTCTACTAGAAGATATAGATTTAGCGCTTTTAACAACCTCTAAAGGACTTTTCTATTGGCATAGAAATAATAAATTTTGTTCTTTTTGTGGGTCTAGTTCTATACCTGACAATCTAGGGCATTCTAGAATATGCACTAATTGTAATAAGAGAATTTTTCCCAGAATTGATCCAGCAGTAATTATGTTAATCACCCATAAAAATTTCTGTCTTCTCGGAAGGCAGAGATCATGGCCTGAAGGAATGCACTCTACCTTAGCTGGATTTGTAGAACAAGGAGAAACACTTGAACAAGCAGTAGAACGTGAAACTTTTGAGGAAGCTGGAATAAAAATAGAAAATATAAAATACCAATATTCTCAGCCTTGGCCTT
>CAZUXH010000037.1:0-534 GCA_964624655.1 uncultured Rhodospirillaceae bacterium
ACAAATTGTAGCTATTTCTGTTACTAGTACTCTTGCGCCAGCATTTCTTAAAGAGGCTGCAGATCCTTTCCCTACATCCCCATATCCTGCTACAACCGCATTTTTTCCAGACATCATTACATCAGTAGCTCTTCTTATTCCATCGACTAAACTCTCTCTACATCCATACAGATTATCAAATTTTGATTTGGTAACTGAGTCATTTACATTCATGGCAGGCACTAACAAGCTACTATCTTTCTCCATCTCGTAAAGTCTATGTACCCCAGTTGTTGTTTCTTCACTTAATCCTCTTACATCTTTGAGTAAATTTTTGTATTTTTCATGCATAATTTTTGTTAGATCGCCTCCATCATCCAAAATTAAATTAGGTGTCCAGCCATCCGGTCCCAAAATTGTATTTTCTATACATTCCCAAAATTCCCTTTCGGTTTCTCCTTTCCAAGCGAAGACAGGTATTGATTGTTTTGCCATTGCAGCAGCAGCATGATCTTGAGTAGAAAAAATGTTGCAAGAGGACCAACGAACTTCTGC
>CAZUXH010000037.1:544-14105 GCA_964624655.1 uncultured Rhodospirillaceae bacterium
TATCAAGACGGCTGTTTGTATTGTCATATGAAGGCAACCAGCTATTTTAGCCCCTTTTAAAGGTTTTGTGTTTTTAAATTCATCTCTTAAAGACATAAGGCCTGGCATTTCTGTTTCAGCAATTTTAATTTCTTTAATTCCCCATTCTGCGAGTGATATATCAGCTACTTTAAAATCATCATTTTTTTTCATTTTTATTCCTTATGATCAACTATTTAAATTCTGGCTGAGTTAGTATTTCAAATAATGCTTCGTCATTAATGGCACCTCTTAATTTATTTTGAATGTCTAGATTTATCAAAAGTCTAGATATTTGAGCTAATAGTTTAAGGTGGTTTTTTGAAAAAGCCAAAGGAGAGAGTAGCACTAAAAATAAATCTACCGGCTCATTTTTATATGAATCATACATGATTGAATTCTTTAATCTTATAAAACATCCACAAACTTTTTTAATGTTTAAATCCTGCATATTGGGAATAGCAATTCCATTCCCTATGTCAGTTGGATTTTTATTTTCTAACTTTAAAAGATATTTTGCAAGTTCATTCTTATTAAAACTAGTGTTTGAAAGCAAAAGATTTTCTATTTGGCTAAAAATTTCTTTTTTAGTCTTTACAGAATTGAAAGAAATAACTTTATTTGCTTCAATAAAAGTTCTTAGAGATTTGTATGTGTTTTTATCGTTATTCAAAAATAAAGCCTTTCTTTAAAAATAGAATAATAGTTAAAATTCTTTAAAAAACTAGTATTAATTCTATTTAAGTCTTTTTCTTACTATGGATGAGGGTATATTTAAGTCCTGTCTGTATTTTGTAATAGTCCTTCTTGAAATCTGAATTCCCTCTTTTTTAAATATTTCAACCAATTGTTGGTCACTGTAAGTTAGCTTACTATCTTTTTCTATTGATAAAATAGTTTTGATTTTAGTTTTAATTGATACAGATGACACTGCAGAGTTATTTGCATAATTTTTTAATTTTGAGCTAAAAAAATTCTTCACAGGAAATATTTGATTATCAAAATAAATATTTTTATTTTTTATAGCTCTCCCTATAGTGGTTTCATGATAATTACATATTTTAGAAATTTGCTTTAAATTAAGAGGTAAAATTTCTTTAGTTTCTTTAAAAAAGAAATTTTTTTGATATCTTGCAATTTCTGAAGAAACTTTTATTAAAGTTTTATTTCTCCTTTTTATACAATTTGTTAACCAATTTGCGTGATTTTTACAATTTTTAAAATATTCTTTTATTTCTAAATTGCTATTTTCTTTTTTAATTTTTTTCTCATATTCTTTGTTTATATTTATTTTAAAAGTATTATCGTTATTGAGTAGGACAGTTAATTTTTTATTATTTTTATCTTTTTTTACTATTATGTCTGGTACAGATAAATTAATATTTTCTTTAACGAGTGCATCTATCGGCCTTGGCTTAAGTTTTTTAATATCATTTATTATTTTCTTTACCTCATTTTTACTAATACATCCTATTTTCATTAGTTTTTTATAATTAAAAGTTGCAACTAAATTTAAATTTTTTAAAAATATTTCATATGTATCATTATGTATTTTTAATTTTATTAATTGCTGTCTTAAATTGTCTTCCAAAGATTCAGAAAAAATTCCGACTGGATCTAATTTTTTTAATTTTTGTAATACCATATTTGCATTATCATTAGTTTCTGATGTAATAGTTGCTGCTTCATCTGAAGAAATTTTGCAAAAACCGTTGTCATCAAGGTTTTCTATATAAATTTTAACTAAATTTTTATAATTACCATCAAATAAAAAATAACTTTGCTGATACAGCCATGATTTTATAGTAATATTTTCTGATAGATTATCTGTTAGTCCGGAGTTAAAATTATCTCGTCTAAACAGTTTGATGGATAAAAGAGGGTTTTTTTCTATCTCATTCTTAGAAAATTCATAAAGTTCACGAATTGACATTTGTAAAATCTTAAAAGATGCAATAGTATTCTTATTGATTGTATTATTTAGTCTTATAGAGGTTTGTTGAAGAAGTTTTTTTTTAAGCATTTATAGAATAAATTTATTTCCTAAGTAAACTCTTTTTACATTTTGATCTACGACTATCTCTTCTGGAGATCCACTCATTAATACTTTACCTTCATGAATTATGTAAGCTCTGTCTACTAAATCCAAGGTTTCCTTTACATTATGATCAGTAATTAAAACTCCAACTCCTCTATCTTTAATATGTTTCACTAGTTCCCTAATTTCTTCGATCGCGATAGGGTCAATGCCTGCTAGAGGTTCATCTAATAAAATAAATGATGGTTGTGATGCTAAAGCTCTAGCAATTTCAACTTTTCTTCTTTCTCCTCCAGATAGTGTCAAACTAGAAGTTCTTCTGAGATGAGATAGAGAAAATTCTGCTAATAATTCATCCAGAAATATTTCTCTTTGTCTTTTATCTTTTATACTGAGTGATAGAATTGCTCTTATATTTTGTTCTACTGTCATACCTCTAAAAATAGAAACTTCTTGCGGAAGATACCCTATGCCTAATTTGGCCCTTTTATAAATAGGTGAGCTGGTAATATTTTGCCCATCAAGAATGATTTTTCCATAATCTGGTCTAATAAGTCCACTTATCATATAAAAACAAGTCGTTTTTCCTGCTCCATTTGGGCCAAGTAAACCAACAGCTTCACCTTTTTGAATTTGTATGGATATACTTCTAACTACTGGCTTTTTTGAATAAGATTTGCCAATACTGTCAACGACTAATCCGTCATTTTTAATAATTAGCCTAGGATTATTCTCCATTTTCTTCACTTTCATTATCATTTGCTGTAGAAAATAGCATTCTTACTTTTTCCTTATTCTCGCCTTTAGATAGTTTGCTTATACCCGATACTAAATCTAATTCTAGATGTTCGCCATGCATTATATTCTCTTCTCGTTTCAATTTTACATTTCCTGTAATTATAATAATATCTTTTAATAAATCATAGGTTGCTTGATCTCCAGTGGCCTCATCTTTGGGTGAATAAAAAAATACATTTTCACTAGCTTTTATGAGTATAATTTCATTTTCCTCTGACAAATATACTATAAGTTCTTTTGCTAAGAGCTTTTTTTCTTTATTTTGTGCTGATGCATTTCCTCTAGCATAAGCAATTTTTTCTTTTTCATTCCACTCTAATTCATCCGAGAGTATTTCAAATGTATTCAAATCTTCAGAAAAAACTGTTTCATATAACATTAAAAATATAAAAAGAATTTTAAAAAAAATTTTTATCATTTATTTATCATTTTCTATTTTAAATTTTAGTATTGGTTTTTCTTTTATTCTAATAATTGATGTTTTCGTATTAAAAAATACGCCTTTACCCACAAGACTTCCCCAGGGACCAAAAAGTGTAATGCTGGCATCACTGCTAAATATACCACTATCAATATCATAAGTAATTTTTTCTGTAAAAAAATTTGTACCTTTTGTTGACCAAATATGAACTTCCTCTGATAAATTTAATTGACCAATATTTTTATCGTAAATGCCTTTTTTTGCAGCAAAATTAATAGTATTTGTTTTGGTTAAATAGGTATTGCCATTTGGTCTTTCTAATAGGATGATAGAGTCATTATTATTAAATTTTTTTGCTGAATCAGCTTTTATTTCTACTTTTCTATTTTGATAATTATTAGTATACAATTTAGGCGCTATCATTACATCTTCCTTAAATGCTCCTTTTCCAAAACCCATTTGGGTAACAGAATTTTTTGAGATTTCAAGTGCCCAAAATATTAATATAATCAGAGATATTATAGCAAGAAGGGGAATAAGTAATTTTAATATATATTTTAGTTTGTTTGAACTTATATATTGTAATTTTTGTTCATTTATTTTTCTAATCCAGGTGTAACTAAAGTTTTGTGTTTTCAATTTTTATTTGTTCCCACCTTAATACAATCATGAATATGGAGTATCCCTCTAGGAACTCTATTTTTTTTATTTGCAACAAATAAAGCTGTAATTTTATATTTGTTCATTAGAATTATAGCATCGTAAATGCTTGAGTTTTCATCAATTATAATTGGGTTTTTTGTCATTATCCTTTTAACCGCATATTCTAAGAAATCTTTCTTTATGTTTCTCCTCAAATCCCCATCTGTAATTATTCCTATTAAACTTTTTTTTGCATTCACAATACCAACACATCCAAATCTTTTAGAAGTTATTTCCAGTAAAGCTTGTCTCATATTTGCTTTTTCACTAACCAACGGAATTTCATTTTTTGAATGCATAAGACTTTTTACTTCAAGTAAAGACTGGCCTAACATTCCTCCAGGGTGTAATTCCTTAAAGTTAACTTGCTTAAATTTATTTCTTGCCATTAGAGCCATGGCAATACTATCACCTAATGCTAGCATCATAGTGGTTGAAGTTGTGGGAGCAAGATTTAATAAACAGGCTTCAGGTAAATCAGGAATTAAACAAACCCGGTTTGCATTTTGTGATAGGAAGCTGTCCTGATTTGATGTAATAGCAATGATTTTAATTTTATTTTTTTTGCAGTAATTAATTATACCGCCCATTTCTAGAGTTTCACCAGATTTAGAAAGTGCAATAATCAGGTCATCCTTTTTTATAATGCCTAAATCACCATGGTTAGCCTCAGAACAGTTAATATAATGGGAATGAGTTCCTGTAGAAGAGAGAGTGGCTGAAATTTTTTGTGCTATATGTCCGCTTTTTCCTATTCCAGCTAGAATAATTTTACCACTCGTCTTGTAAATTAGGTCAATTGCTTCGCTTACGGAATGATCTACTAGTTTAAGCAGCGAATTCAATCCATTTTTTTCATTTTTAATAGTTTTTTTAACTATTTCTAGATCAGTCTTGGATTGCATTTAGCACTCCTATACAAAGTCTTATTAAATTTTTCGATTTCAATTTTCAAACTAGTGAGAAAATATATCAGTATCATCCCATCCATTTAAATCTAAGTATACTCTAGTAGAAAGAAAGTCAAAACACTTTTCGGCAATTTGAGATCTATTTTCTCTATGTAAAATTTCATCAAGTTTATTTTTTATTTCGTGAAGGTATAAAACATCTGAAGCAGCATATCTTAACTGTTCCTCACTTAGGTTAATATTTCCCCAATCAGAACTTTGTTTTTGTTTGGAAATTTCTTTGTTCAATAATTCTTTGCAGAGATCTTTCAATCCATGTTTATCAGTATAAGTTCTAGATAATTTTGATGCTATTTTTGTGCAATATATATTGGTACATTTTACTCCTAAATGTTCATGTATCATTGCTAAATCAAAGCGGGCAAAGTGAAATAATTTTTTTTTATTTTTATTATTGAGCAGTAATATAAGATTATCATAGTTTTTGTTTGGTAGAATCTGTACTAGGTGAGCATGCCCATCGCCACTTGATAATTGGATAAGACATAATCTATCCCTTTTTGGATCCAGACCCATGGCTTCAGTATCTATAGCAATAGTTTCTGCAAAGCTTATGTCATTTGGTAAATCATTTTTGTAAAAAGTATAATTGTTTTTATCCATAATTTTTCCATTAAAAAATTTAAATTTTTATATTAATAATTTAATTATTATTTTTATTGAGTTTTTTTCATATGTAAATTTAAAATTAATTGTTTTGATTAAATTTAAAATTTATGTTTTTTATAAGTTATTACTATTTGTCAGGGAATTCAGAAAATTTTTACTAAGAAGTCTATTGCTATTTTTGGTGCATCGGGATTTATTGGGAGAAATCTTGTATACAAGTTAGCAAAAAATGGTTGGAAAATAAAGGCTCTAATGAGGGCTCCACAGAATGCAAATTATTTACGACCTATGGGCAAAGTATGTCATGTGACATGCTTAAATTGTATTATTTTGGATGCTAAGAAAATTGAAGATTATTTTGATGATGTTGAGGTTGTAATAAATTTAGTAGGTATTTTGGCAGAAGACAACAATCAAAAGTTTTATCAAATTCACTCTCTAGGGCCGAAAAATATTGCTCAGGCATGTTTTAATAAAAAAATAAAGCATTTTATTCATATTTCAGCTTTAGGAATAGATACAGATTCTCGATCAAAATATTCTCAAAGTAAAGCAGAAGGAGAAAGACTTATAAAATCAATTCTTAAAGAATCTATAATTTTAAGACCAAGTGTAATTTTTGGTAATTATGATAACTTTATAAATAAATTTAAAAAAATGGCTTCTATTTCTCCATTTATGCCATTGATAGGTAATGGTAGAACAAAATTTCAACCTTTATATGTGGAAGATTTAATTTCAGTAATAGAAATTTTGTCAAAAAATAAAAAATTTTTTGGCAAAACTATTGAATTAGGTGGGCCAGAAATTTTATCCTTGGAAGATATATTTGATTTAATAATAGAAAGGGAGGGCATAAAACGAAAATATATACCAATTCCTTTCTTTTGGGCTAGAATAGTAGCAATAATGTCATATTTTTTACCCAATGCTCCAATTACTTTGGATCAAATTAAATTGCTGGAACAAGATAATATCACTAATGATTTTAATACAGGATTCCAAAAATTCAATTTAATTCCTTATTCTTTAAAATCTTATGTTTACAGATAATCTATGTCTTGGAATTTAATTATATTAATACCAATATTATTATACCCAAAATTAATCTGTATATTATGAAAGGCAAAAAACTATTTTTGTTTAACCATTTTAAAAGAAAAACTATTGTTAAATATGAAAAAATAGAAGACATAAGTATCAGCATTACTAATTTGAGGGTAAAAAATTGATAAGCGTGGTTGAATAACCAATAGAACTCAAGAATAACTGCAGCAGTAATAGTGGGTATACCGGTAAATAGAGCTATTTTAGTCGAATTTTTTCTACTAATTTTTAAAAATCTAGAAGCAGTGATAATCATTCCTGCTCTTGAGGATCCTGGAATCAATGAAAAACTCTGTAATATCCCTATAAAAATAGATTCTTTAAATGATAAGTCTAATATTGTTTTGTTGTTATAAGGTAGTTTATCTGCAATTAATAATAGAAGTGCCCCTATAATACTAGCCCACCCTAAAATTTCGATGCTTAGTAAAAAATTATCAAGAGTTTTAAATATCAAAAATCCAAAAATAATTACAGGAGTGGTAATAATTGTTATATTAAATAATAATTTATTGTATTGGTTTTTTTTTGTCTCTTTTATTCTTACGTTCTTTAATAAATTATAAATATCTAAACGAAGAAAAAATAACAATGTCAGCAATGTTCCCAAATGAGCTGCAATCGCATATGTTCGGCTAGCACTTTCCCAGTTAAAGACGCCTTCTAATAAAAGAAGGTGAGCAGATGAAGATATTGGCAAAAACTCTGTTACGCCTTGAATTAGGGAATAAATAAATAATTCTGTAAAACCCATTTATAATTGCCTTTATAAGAAACTTAAAGGTATAGTTTTTTTGCTTAAACGAAAAGGTTAATATAAATTTATTTTTTGGGACTTTTAGCTATGTACACTTTGTATCATTTACCTTTTTCTGGAGATTGTAGGATAGTAAGAATTGCGCTATCTGAAAAAAAAATTGAGGTAAAGCTTCAAGTGGAACCCGTTTGGGAAAGACGAAATAGCTTCTTGGCAAAAAACCCAGAAGGAACTGTTCCTGTTCTATTAATTAATGATATAAATATATTATGTGGGACATCAGTAATAGTAGAATGGCTTGAAGAATCAATAAAGCATCCTAATCTTTTAGGAGAAGATCCTTTTCAAAGAGCAGAGTCTAGGAGATTGATGAATTGGTTTTCAAAAAAATATTATAAAGAAGTTGAAGAAAATATAGTTTTTGAAAAAATTTTTAAAGGATTTATAGGCAAAGGTCAGCCGAATAGTAATATTTTAAGAATTGGAAGAAAAAATTTAAAAACTCATATTGAGTATATAAATTGGTTGAGCAAACAAAGGGATTGGCTGGGCGGAAAAACTTTTTCAATTGCAGATATAGCAGCAGCAGCTAATTTATCAATTTTAGATTACTTGGGAGAAATATCTTGGTATGATTATCCATACGCTAAAGAGTGGTATGTGAGAATAAAGTCTAGGCCTTCTTTTAGAGGTATATTACAAGATCAAGTTCCTGGAATACCTGCAGCTAAACATTATAATAATCTCGATTTTTAATTTTTTTGTAGTAGAGTGATATTAGAACTTTGGAGTTTTATTAAATGACAACTTTTTCAGATCTAATTTTAGTATTTATTAATTTTTTTAAAAGCGGATTAGAAGATTTAATATTTTTAATAGGTCTAGATTGGTTAATTGGCTCTATTTTTTTACATTTAATTATAGCTCTAGTCTTCACTATAATAATTTCACTTGTATTTAATAATCTTATTCTAGTTTTTATAAGAAAGTGGTTTTCCAAGGTTAAAGTTTCTATAACTGAACAGATTGTTAAGAAAAAAGTTTTTAGGCCGATAGGCTGGGCCATACCTTTTCTGGTATTTGAAGCTAGTTTAGGAAATCTTTCACCAGATAGAGGAATTGTTGAAAGAATTACTTTCTCTCTAATAATAGTAGTATTTACCTTTTCTTTAACAAGACTCTTATCGTCTTTATCCGAAGTTCTAAAGGGTAATAAGGCATTTTCTGGAACTCCTATACAGAGTTATTTTCAATTACTTAAATTGATATTTTATGTATTTGGAATTGTGATAGCTGTTTGTGTACTAACTGCTACTTCGCCTTGGACTATTTTGTCAGGGCTTGGAGCACTAACCGCAGTACTTATTTTAGCGTTTAGAGATACCATATTAGGGTTAGTTGCTTCTATACAAGTTTTTGGTGCAGACACTATTAGGGAAGGAGATTGGGTAACTATACCTTCTCTAGATATAGATGGAGATTGCATGGAGGTAGGTCTGCATACTGTTACAGTTAGATCATTTGATCAAGCTCTTATAACTTTTCCTACCTCAAAGCTTTTAGAACATGCCTTTAAAAACTGGAGAGGTTTGGAAGAGGCCGGAGGTAGAAGAATAAAACGTTCCTTGCTAATAGATCAAGACTCCGTTTGTTTCTTAGATAAAGAAATGGATAAAAGACTCAAAAAAATTAATCTTTTATCAACACATTTTAAAGAAAAGGAAGCAGAAATTTCTGAGGCAAACTCTATGATAATAAGTGATAGGGTCAACCATAGGAAATTAACGAATATAGGAGTTTTTAGGGCTTATATATTGTCTTATTTAAAGTCTAACAAGCACATTAATCAAGATCTTACTATGATGGTAAGACAATTAAAACCCAGTCCTAATGGCATACCTTTAGAAATATATACTTTTACCAAAAGCACAGATTGGGTTGAATACGAAACTGTACAATCTGATATTTTTGATCATTTATTAGCAATTCTTAATTTATTTAAATTAAGATTAATACAATATCCTTCAGGACATGACATTAGAAATATTGGAAATAAAATTAGAGATGACAACTAATTCTAATTTACTGTCTGGTATAAAAGAAAAAGCTAAAAAATTAGGTTTTGATGATGTGGGGTTTTGTAATGCTTCAGTATCTTCCTATATAAGTAAAAATTTAGTTCAATTTGTAGAAGAAGGCTGGCATGGAGAAATGCATTGGATGAAAAAGAATTTGGATAGAAGAAAAAGTCCTATAAATCTGTGGAAAGACGCCAAGTCTGCTGTAGTAGTTTTAGTAAATTATTCTAATAATACTAACCCTTTAAAAGATTTAAAAAAAAAAAATAAAGGACTTATTAGTATATATGCAAAAAATAAAGATTATCATCAATGGATAAAAGGCAGACTTAAAAATCTCGCAAACTGGACTATAACTAAAACTAAAGGTCAGGTTAAAGTTTTTGTTGATACCGCACCTATTATGGAAAAACCACTTGCTCAAGCAGCGGGCTTAGGCTGGATAGGTAAACATACAAATTTGATTAGCAGGAATTTAGGTAATTGGACATTTATTGGCATCATGTTGTTAGATGTTGATATAGCCCCCAAAGTTGTGACAACAAAGGATTCTTGTGGTAGTTGTTCACATTGTTTGGATATATGTCCTACTAAAGCATTTCCGCAACCCTATAAATTAGATGCCAGAAAATGTATTTCTTATCTAACAATAGAACATAAAACTCATATTCCCAGAAAATATAGAACCTTAATGGGAAATAGAATTTACGGTTGTGATGATTGTTTGGCTGTATGTCCTTGGAATAAATTTGCTAAAGTGTCAAACCATATCGCTTTTTTAGCAAACAAAAAACTAGATAATATTACATTAAAAAAATTAAGTAAGTTAAATAAAAATGATTTTAGAATATTTTTTTCTGGTTCTCCTATAAAAAGAATAGGTAGAGACAGATTTTTAAGAAATGTTTTAATTGCCATGGGAAATTCTTCGGCAGATATTATGATCCCAGATATAATAAGATTACTTAATGATCAATCCCCATTAGTTAGAGTAGCTGCAGTATGGGCATTAAAGAAATTAAATAAGAAACGTTTTAAGGAGGAAAAATATAAATATTTTAATGTAGAAAATGATAATGAAGTTAAAAAAGAATGGCTTTTAAATTTTAATGAAAATAATGAAGGATTAAAAAATATTTAAAGAAAATAAAATTGTAGTAATGGGAATGGGAAAGATTTCACTGGAACTATCAAAATGTTTTATGCAGAAAGGAGTTGTCCTTTATGGGTCAACTTTAAATGAAGAGAGAGCAAAAACTTTAAAAAAAATTGGTGTAACAATATTTGATAGAGATGATTTTAGTAAAATTATTAAGACAGCAGATAGTCTTTTAATTACAGCCCCACCTGATGCCAATGGTTGTCCCGTTTTAAATAAGTATAAAAATTCTATTGTTGGCTCTAATTTAAGTTGGATAGGGTATGTATCTTCTACTGGCGTATATGGAAATTATAATGGGGAGTTAGTAAAAGAAGATAGTATTTTAAAATCTCAAAATTCTAATAATTTATTTCGTGTTAAAGCTGAAAACCAGTTTAGGAATTTTACATCAAAACATAAAATTCCATTATGTATTTTTCGACTTTCAGGAATTTATGGAATTGATAGAAATATTTTAATTCAGATAATAAAAAATAAATTTATTCCAATTTATAAAAAAAATCATTTTTTTAATAGAATCCACGAAAAAGATATAGCAAGAGTTTTAAGCGATGCAGCTATTTCAAAGAGCGTTGAAGGAGTAATAAATTTATCTGATGATAAGCCAGCCACACAATTAGATGTAGCTAAATATGCTTATCAATTATTAGGAAAAAAAATTCCTAAAATATATAATTATGATGAAGTTTTTAAAACTATGTCCCCAAATGCAAGAAAATTTTGGGAAAATAGTAGAAAAATTGATAATAGTATTTTAAAGAAAAAATTTGGAAAAATGATTTACTCTTCCTACGAAGAGGGTTTATTTGATATATTTACTTATCTTAAAAACAATTCGTCCTTTAAATTCTGAAGAACGTTTATAATAGTTTTTAAATTTTCAGGCCTGGACAACCTGTGATCACCATTTTTTATAACGGTAAGCTCAGCTTTATTGGATCTTATCTTGTCTAATATAACAAAACTATTTTGTATATTGACCTCTTCATCAAGATTTCCATGGATTAATTTGACAGGACATTTTATATTTATATATTTATTTTTCATTAAAAGAGATTTTTTTCCGTCTTCTATTAGTTTTTTAGAAATCACATAACCTTGGGGGTTATATTTTGAAGATATGAAAGTATGTCCAAAATATTTAATATCTTTTTTTTGTTTTTTATTCAAAATATTATGCCACAAATTTTCTGTAAAATCAGGTGCTGATGCAATCCCTATTAAGCCTATTATTTTTTTGGGCTTTTGAATGCCGACCTTTAAAGCTATCCATCCCCCCATGCTTGATCCTATAATAATGGTGGGCTTGGTAATAACATTTTTTATAATTAACTGGGTGTCAGAAATCCAATCTTTTATTCCAAGGCTTTTTATATTGCCTGAAGATTTTCCGTGTCCAGAATAATCGAATAAAACACACTCAATTTTTTTTTTTTTACACCAACTTAATATTTCTTGTGCTTTTTTTCCATCCATATCAGAATTAAATCCTGGGCAAAAAAGAATAGAAAATTTGGATTTATTTTTATAATGTAAAAATGAAATATTCAGTTTTTTTGAATTTTTAATATTATTTATCATTGTTTTTTGTACTATTTTATCATAATTCTACTATATAAAATCTAAAAGTTATATAAGAGATAAAAAATATGTCTGCTAATTTCAAAAATTATTCAGTTCTTCAAGTTTTACCACATTTAGACAGTGGAGGTTTAGTTAGTGGGGCAATAGAAATTTCTAAAGCTCTAACAGAAAAAAAATTAGGTTCTTATATTGCGTCGTCCGGAGGGAGCAGATCACATGAAGTAGTTCGTAATGGTGCTAAGATATTTAATATTCCAGTTAATAGCAAAAATCCTTTTAAAATGTATAGAAATATATCTAGAATAAAGAGGTTAATAATAGAAAATAATATAAATATCATACATGCTAGAAGCAGAGCTCCTGCATGGAGTGCAAAGTTTGCTTCAAATATAATGAATATTCCTTTTGTTACTACTTTTCATGGAACATATGGAATAAGTACTAATCTAAAGAAGAAATATAATAGCATTATGACTAATGCAGATAAAGTGATAGCGATAAGTGATTTTATAGCTAAACATATCACTAAGGAATATGGAACTGATAGTAATAAGATTAGGGTAATTCCTAGAGGGGTGGATTTATCAGTTTTTAATCCATTAAAAGTAAGAGAAGCAAAATTATATGAAATTGCCAATAAATATAATTTAAATTCTGATATGAATAATATCTTATTACCTGCAAGAATGACAAGATGGAAAGGACATGAGTTATTTATAGATGCTATATCTATGATAAGGAAAGAAAATATCACGTGCATGTTTGTTGGCGATTTTCAGAACAAAAGTTCTTATGTTAAAGAACTTGAGCAAAAGATTAGAAATTTAGGTTTAACAAATAAATTTAGATTTTTAGGGCATCAATCTGATATGGCGGCTGTCTATAAACTAGCAGATGTGGTAGTTTCGGCATCAACTAAACCCGAAGCTTTTGGCAGAGTTGTTGCTGAATCACTTGCAATGGGTCGCTTAACTATCGCAGTTAATCATGGTGGAGGGCCAGAAATAATAAAAAATCAAGAAACTGGCTGGTTATTTAAAGCAGGTAATGCACGAGATTTATCAAAAAAATTATTATTGGCTTTATCTCAAACGAAAGAAGATAGAATTAAAATATCAGATAAAAGTATTAGCTTAATAAAAAATAAGTACGATATTAAATTTATGTGTGATAAGACTTTAGAATTATACGATGAGCTTATAGCAGAAAAAAAACAGAAAAAAAATCCTTAGAAATATTTTTCAAAATGGTTATTTAAAGGAAAGTAAAAATATTTTGGTTATAAAACATGGTGCTCTTGGGGACATTATACTATC
>CAZUXH010000038.1:0-13869 GCA_964624655.1 uncultured Rhodospirillaceae bacterium
GGACTCAGTAGGAGTGAAATAGCCATAAGCAAGGAATTTCTATATCAATAAAATAAACTAATTATATTATAACTTATTAAATACCAGCAAGAAAATGTACTTATATGAATGACGATAAAATATTAAAAGAAAATATAAAAAACCTTACTTTTGAAGAGGCGCTAGGCGAGAGATATGTATCTTATGCTATGTCAACAATCGTTTCTAGATCCCTTCCTGATGTTAGAGATGGTCTTAAACCAGTGCATAGAAGACTTTTGTATGCTATGAGGGAATTAAAATTGAATCCTCAATCTGGTTTTAAAAAATGTGCAAGAGTAGTAGGGGATGTGATCGGCAAATATCACCCGCATGGGGATCAATCAGTTTATGATGCCATGGTCCGTTTAGCTCAAGATTTTTCTGTACGATATCCTCTTGTTGATGGTCAAGGGAATTTTGGAAATGTGGATGGAGATAATGCTGCAGCTATGCGATATACTGAAGCTAGATTGACAAATATTGCTGAATTGCTGCTTAAAGATATAGATAATGATACAGTAGATTTTATTTCAACTTATGATGGTGAAGAAACCGAACCTGTAGTAATGCCATCTCTTTTTCCTAATTTACTAGCTAATGGAGCTACGGGTATAGCAGTAGGGATGGCAACTAATATTCCTTCCCATAATATAATAGAAATTTTAAAAGCTATAAGGCATTTGGTAAAAAGTCCTAATGCAAAAGTTAGTTCGTTGTTAAATTATATAAAGGGGCCAGATTTTCCGACAGGAGGTACTATAGTTAATACTGAAGAAGAGATAAACAGAG
The DNA here is from genome assembly GCA_964624655.1 of uncultured Rhodospirillaceae bacterium. Lineage (GTDB taxonomy): Bacteria > Pseudomonadota > Alphaproteobacteria > TMED109 > TMED109 > CAZUXH01. The sequence goes on from CAZUXH010000038.1 coordinate 811, forward strand.
CTTATGAACTAGGTAAGGGAATTTTTAAATTAAGATCTAATTGGCATTTAGAAAACAAGAAACATGGACAATATAATATAATTATAGATGATCTCCCTTGGAATGTAACTAAATCAAGAGTAATTGATAATATACTTGAATTAATTTCTGCAAAAAAATTGACTATGCTATCAGATATAAAAGATGAATCTACGGAAGAAATTAGAATAGTAATTTTTCCTAAAAATAGAGATATAGTACCTGAACAACTTATGGGAGCTCTTTTTAATTATTCGGACTTAGAAATTAGAGTCAGTTTAAATATGAATGTTGTGGATAAAAATCAAGTACCTAAAACAATGAATCTTAAAGAAATTCTTTGTTCTTTCATAGAGCATAGAAAAGAAGTTATTTTAAGAGCTGCTAAAAAACGTCTTAAAGAAATTAAAAATAGAAAGGAAATTTTAGAAGGTTATCTTATAACTTTTTTAAATTTAGAGGCAGTAATTAAAATTATTCGAGAAAAAGACGATCCTAAAATTATTATTATGAAACGTTTTAAATTAAGTGACTTACAAGCAGAATCTTTATTAAATTTGAGATTAAGATCTCTTAGGAAACTTGAGGAAGATGATATTAAAAAAGAAATGATAAATATTATTTCAGAAATAAAAAGTTTAAATTCTCTTATTTCATCAGATAAATTAGTATTCTCTAAAATAGATTCAGATATGAAAGGTTTAATAAGTGATTTTTCTAAAATAAAAAGCATTTCCAATAGAAGAACTATTATAAAACCAGTAGTGGGTGAAAAATATTTTTCAGCTAAGGAGTTCGTAAAAGAAGAAGATGTTACTTTTATAATATCTAAAAATAACTGGATAAGGATAATAAAGGGTAAAATTTCAGATAATAAAGTGATTAATTATAAGGAAGGAGATAATGAAAAATTCTTAATTGAAGCAAAAAATAATGACAAAATTATTTTGGCATCCAATAAAGGAAAAATATTTTGTTTGGATCTTCAAAACTTTGAATTTTCAAAAGGTTTTGGAGAACCTATTAGATTAATTTTAGATTTACCTTCTGATCATGACATAATTTATACAGATAAAGTTGTTGAAGAAAATCAAGTATTATTGGTTAGTAGGATTGGAAAAGGATTTATTGTTCCTAAAATGTCTGATTTAATTTCTTATAAAAAAGTCGGTAAAACTATAATGAACCTCTTTGAAGCAGATGAAGTTAAAGTAGTTAGAACTATTAGCAATGACAAAAATCATCTAGCTTTATTGGGTAGTAATAAAAAACTTTTAATATTACCATTGTCTGATTTGCCTATACAAAAAAGAGGAAAAGGAGTAATTTTACAAAGAATAAAAAATGGGTATTTATCTGATTGTATAGTATTTAATATAGAAAATGGAATAGAAGTTAGCACTAAGAGTAAAAAAAGAAAATATAAAGATTTACAATTCTGGGTAGGTAAAAGATCACAAAGCGGAAAAATTATTCCTAAGGGTTTTCCAAGATCCAACGTTTTTAGTTATTAATGGTAAAAAGAGTAAAGATTGAATTTTTTAGAGAAAAATATTAATGCACTTAACAAGGCAGTAGGAGAACTGTTTTCTTGGTTCACTCTATTTATGGTAATAATTACTGCCTTAGTTGTTTTATTAAGGTATGGCTTTAATATAGGTTTTATATGGATGCAAGAATCTGTTAGATTTATGTATGCTGCTGTATTTTTAATTTGTGCAGGATATACTCTTTTAGAAGATAAACATGTTAGAGTTGATGTATTTTACCAAAAAATGAGCCCTCAAAATAAGGCTCTTGTGGATATAATAGGTACAATTTTATTATTATGGCCTGTATGCTTTACCATATTTTATTTTTCATGGAATTACGTATTAAATTCTTGGGCCCAGTTAGAAGGATCTTTGGAAGAGAGAGGTTTGCATCTCGTTTATTTGATGAAAACCTTTTTATGGGTTTTTTGTGTTTTAGTCTCAATCCAAGGATTATCTACTATTATTAAATCATTAAAAATTCTCTATAAGAAATGATGTATTATGTTTAGTGAAGAAATTATAATTATTTTTATGCTAATATCGTTATTGTCAGTTCTAATGACTGGATTTCCTGTAGCTTTTACTCTGTCGGGAGTGGCTCTCATATTTGGTTTGTTTGGATCATTTTTTGGTGTTTTTGATCTCGCATTTGTTCAAGCATTACCGAACAGAATATATGGAATAATGACTAATGATTTATTAATAGCGGTTCCATTATTTGTTTTTATGGGTGTGATGCTAGAAAAATCTAAAATAGCTGAAGAATTATTAGAAACCATGGGCTTACTTTTGGGAGGATTAAGAGGGGGTCTAGGTATATCTGTAACGGTGGTGGGAGCCTTATTAGCTGCATCTACTGGAATAGTGGGAGCTACAGTAGTAACTATGGGTCTATTATCTTTACCCACTATGCTTAAAAGAAATTATGATCCAGCTATATCTTGCGGAACTATATGTGCCGCAGGTACTCTGGGACAAATTATCCCGCCTTCAATAGTATTAATTCTTTTAGGAGATCAAATTTCTGCAGCTTATCAACAAGCACAACTTGCTAAGGGAAATTTTGCACCAGAAGCCATTTCAGTAACCGATTTATTCATGGGAGCTTTGCTTCCAGGTTTATGTTTAGTCTTATTGTATATTATCTGGCAAATAATATATTCTAATTTGAATCCAAAAAGCATGCCACCTATACCGGCTGAGGAGCGCTCTAGAATTTCACATAATGAACTGAGAAAAAGAGTAGTAAAGGTATTAATTCCTCCTCTATTACTAATTATAGCCGTATTAGGTTCTATTTTAATGGGATTAGCAACTCCAACAGAATCAGCTGGAGTAGGGGCTATTGGAGCAATTCTTCTAGCATATTCAAGAAAACAATTTAATTTAAAGATATTAAAAATGGTTGCCCTATCTACTGCACAAACTACCTCAATGGTTTTTACAATTCTTATAGGTGCAGCAATGTTTAGCTTAGTATTTAGAGGTTTTGGAGGGGATGATATAGTAGCAGAATTTTTGATGGGTATACAAGGAGGAGTTGTTACTGCCATTATAATAACAATGGTATTAATGTTTATACTAGGTTTTTTCTTAGATTTTATTGAAATTATTTATGTTGTTTTGCCTATTATAGGACCTGCAATTTTAATGATGGATATAAGTCCATTATGGTTTGCAGTAATGATAGCTGTGAATCTGCAAACTTCTTTTTTGACTCCACCTTTTGGATTTTCTCTATTTTATTTAAGGGGAGTTGCTCCGAAAGTTATAACAACCAACGATATTTATAAAGGAGCCGCTCCATTTGTAGTAATTCAATTGTTTATGCTTTGTATATTAGCAGTGTTTCCAGAGCTAGCCACATGGCTACCTGAAGTTGTTTATAAATAAGATATTTTTTAATGGAGATATTTAAAATTTTAAAGAAATATATATTTTGTCTGTTTTTGTTTCAAGTATATGTCTTTTTTCCTATGAATACTTTCTCGGAAGAAAATGTTTATGAAGCTAAATTTGATATTTTAAATTGTAGAGGAGTTGCTACATTAAATAGTAATATGTATCTATCTAAATGGAAATTTTATCCGACTGGTGGAAGTGGAGGAGAAATAGATATTAGATATGATGGTAAAAAAAAACTTGGAAGAATTAGAACTTCAGTTTATGAAAATGGTGATTTGTATGGAAGGGGTAAATGGATAGGAAGAACTGCATCCAGAACGTATAATACACTTTTAACAATTCATTTTATAAATGTTACTAAAGAATTCTCACTAGTATCTGATTTTAATCCTAATATTTTTCGTTTGATGGGAAAATGTAAATAATTAAGGACATCTCGTATTGTCAGGTAATTTCATAATTAAAGAAAATATAGAAAAAGAAAAATTTCCTATAATTATTTCTTTGCCACATAGTGGAGATAATTATTATTCCGAATTTATTAAAAGCAGTCTGTTAGATAAAGATGAACTTCGTAGAGCAGAAGATTCTTTTGTTGATGAGATATGGGATTTTAGTATCAATGAAGGTTATTGTTATATTAAAAGCACAATACCTCGAATATATGTTGATTTAAATAGGCATCCGTTGGAATTAGATCCATATTTATGTTCATCAGATATTCCTAAATTTGAACAGTCAAAATCGCTTAAAGTTTTATCTGGAATAGGAGTTATTCCAAAAGTTTCTAATTATGGAAATGATATATATTCAGAACCACTTAGTAGAGCAGAAATAAGAAAAAGGTTAATATCATATTATTTCCCTTATCATAGAGCATTAAAATATATGATAAAAAGGTTAAAAAATAAATTTAAAGATGTACTAGTTATAGATTGTCATTCTATGCCATCTTCAGATGTACCCAAAAAGTCAACTTTTGTGGACATAAATTTAGGTAATAATTATGGTTTATCTATCTCTGAAAATATATTTAATTTAATAAGGGGTAATTTTGAAAAATTAGGTTTTATAGTAGAGGAAAATATTCCATATTCAGGAGGGTTTATTACGCAATTTTATGGGAATCCAAGTGATGGAATTCATGTTTTACAATTGGAAATCAATAGATCAATATTTATGGATGAAAAACTTTTCAAAAAAAATAGAAATATTGAACAAATTTCAAAAAAAATTAGAAAGGCAACAAAATCTATTTTATTGAAATTATAGATTTCAATTTTACAGCCAAGGTGACACCTCTAAAAAGTAAAAATATTAAGAAAGCTATCCAGAGACCATGGTTTTCTAGAACAGGTACTAATAAAATAATTGCAAAAAGGTAGATTATAAAACTAATAAGCATAGCATTTCTCATTACTCTTGTTCTTGCAGCTCCTATAAAAACACCGTCTAAGTGAAATGACAGGAAAGAAATAATAGGTGAAATTACTATCCATGGTAGATAATGCTTTGATGCGTCTATAACTTCATCGATATTAGTAATTAGACTAACAATATTTAGACCAAGAAAGAAGTAAACGAGAGAATAAAGCAACGCTACTATAAATGAAATTAAACCAGTAATTAAAATAACTCTTTTTAGTGCAGATTTATTCTTTGAACCATAAGCGTTCCCAACTAGTACCTCTGCTGCTTGAGCAAAACCATCAATTCCATAAGATAAGAACATTTGTAGCAAAATTAATATAGAATTCACTGCTAGTATAAGATCACTAATTCTAGCTCCTATAGCGGTAAATAACATTATTGACGTTAAAAGTAATATTGTTCTAATAAAAAAATCAATATTTGATAAAATCATCTTTTTTATTAATTGGCTAAATTTTAAATTAAATGAAAATAATTTAAATTCGGGAAATACTTGCTTAATTAGAACAATTCCTAATATTGCTCCCGACCATTCTGAAATAAGTGTTCCTATAGCTATTCCTACAACTCCATATCCAAGAACAACACCAATAATCAGGTCTAGAAAAACATTAACTAAATTTGTAAAAACTGTAATTGTTACTACGTGAAAAGGTTTATTGCTCCCTATTAAGCTTCCCAATATTACGTAAGTAAGGAATACTGCTGGTGCAGACCAAAAACGTATATTAATATAGCTTTCTGCTAAGGATCTGATTTCATAACTTGGTCCTAATAATAGAAGAAAAAAATCTTTCAAGGGTATTGATAATAATATTACAAATAAACCACATGCTATAGATATAGATATGGTTTTTTGGATAATATTTTCTGCCTCTGCAGTGTTTTTACTTCCCCAAGACTGGGCTATATAACCAGTTGTACATATTCTTAAAAAGACAAAGCTTGAAAATATTAAAGAAAATGTAGTTGCTCCAATAGCAACTGAACCTATTTCAGTAGTACCTATTCTTCCAACGATTGCAGTATCTACCAAACCTAAAAGTGGAGCAGAAACATTTGATAGGATCATTGGTACTGCTATATAAAAAATTGATCGTATTAATGAATTTAGATTTTTTTCCATTTTAAATTTTAAATAGTTATAAAAAAAGTTAATTATATATAAAATTATATATTAGCAAGATGGAAGTAGTATGAAAAAAAGTTTAATTAGCAAAGCTGCAAATAATATTTTTAAATATCGCATGAATAACAAAATATTAAATTCAATTTCTAAAGATTGTATACCTCAAACTGAAAAAGAAGCATACTTAATTCAAAAATATTTGCACAAACTTTTTGATTTGAAGTATCTTGATAATGTTTCTGCAATTAAAATTGGCTGCACTACTAACACCATGCAAAATTATTTAAATATCCCAAATCCTTGTGCGGGAAAAATTAGATCTAATAATTGTTATAAATCAGGATTAAAATTATTTTATAAGAATTATATAAAACCAGGTGTAGAATGTGAATTAGCTGTTCGTTTATCTTCTGATATTAATTCTCAAAAAGAATTAAGTGATAAAGCTTTATATGAATGTTTAGATAATATATACGCTGCTATAGAAATAGTGGATGATAGATATAAAGATTGGAGTAAGCTTAGTACTAAAATGTTGATTGCTGATGATTTTTTTAGTTCGGGCTGTGTTTTAGGTGGTTCTGTATTGTTGAAAAATATAGAAGATATAAATAATATAAAAGGTGTAATGTATGTTAACGGTAAAAGTGTAGGTGAGGGTGTGGGAGGAGATATTCTAGGACACCCACTAAATGCTTTGAGATGGCTTATAGGGCGAAAAGATATTATTGGAGAGTATTTGCCTTCGGGCACTATAGTTTTATTGGGAAGTTTGGTAAAAACAAAGTGGCTAAAAAAAGGTGATGAAGTAAAAATAAAAATTAGTAATATTGGAGAAAGTAAGGTCAAATTTATTTGATATTTGAAAATATATAGTATGGTCAAGTTTTTATATTATTCGTTTTTGTTGTCTGTAAGTACAATTTCAGTTGTAATTATTTTGATAACTGGTGTTTTGTGGAGGTACGGAAGTTCATTGCCCGACTATAACCAATTAAGTTCTTATCAAGCCCCTTCTGTAACAAGATTTTATTCAGATGACGGAAAATTAATAGAGGAGTATGCCTCTGAAAATAGAATATATGTTTCCATAGAGTCTATTCCAAAAATTTTAATTGATGCATTTATAGTAACAGAAGATAAAAATTTTTTTCAACATGAAGGAATTGATTTTAAAGGTATTTTTAGGGCGGTAGTACAAAACTTTTCTAACGCAATACAAGGAAAAAGATTGGTAGGAGCCTCAACCATTACTCAACAAGTTGCAAAAAATTTTCTTTTAACTAACGAAGTTTCGTTTGAAAGAAAAATCAAGGAAGCATTGCTAGCTTTGAGAATTGAAAGAACATTGACTAAAGATAAAATACTAGAGCTTTATTTAAATGAAATATTTTTAGGATTTAGATCTTATGGTGTTGTTGTTGCTGCTAAAAATTATTTCAATAAATCATTACAAGAATTAAATATATCTGAAATAGCATTTTTGGCAGGACTGCCTAAAGCTCCTAATAATTATAACCCAATTACTAGGGCGGAATCAGCAATAAACAGAAGAAACTACGTTTTGAAAAGAATGATTGAAGAAGGAATTATTCATAAAAGGGATGCAATACTTGCGATGGAAGAAAAAATTCAAGTATATGATTTATCAAAAAATAAATATTTTGATGCTCCATATTTTTCAGAGGAAGTTAGAAAAGAAATTATTTCAAAATTTACAAAAAGTAATTTTTATAATAATGGCTATTTTGTATCTACTACACTAAATTCTGTCCTACAAAAAATGGCAAAAGAATCTCTTATAAAAGGAATAGAAAATTATGATAAAAGAAGAGGTTGGAGGGGAATAAATTCAAATATAGATTCCTTCAATTCTATAGATTGGAAAAATACTATTTCGGAACTTTCCAAAGAAAAAAATTATAAAAATAAATTTTTGGTGATTATAACTAGTATAAATAATAAAGAAATCACGATAGGATTTGAAGATGGTTCTTTTAAAAGTTTAGATCTAAAAGAATCTGCTTGGATATTATCTTCTAATAAGGATAACATTGAATTTTCACCCTTAGAATATAAAAATGCTGGAATTACTGAAGGCAGTATTCTGTGGGTAGAAAGTAAAATAAATGATAATGGTAATTATATCTATTCTATTTGGCAGGAGCCAGAAATCAATGGTGCCATAGTAGTCTTAGATCCTTATTCAGGAAGGGTTTTGGCATTAGTAGGAGGGTATAATTTTAATAATAATAAGTTTAATAGAGCTACTCAAGCTTTAAGACAGTCTGGCTCAGCATTTAAACCTTTTGTTTACCTAGCAGCACTAGAAAATGGAATGAATCCGTCTACTTTGGTTTTAGATACACCCTTAGTTATAGATCAAGGACCAGGTCTTGAAGATTGGATACCTAAAAATTATACAGGTTCTTATTATGGGGCTAGCACTCTGAGAACAGGGATAGAAAAATCACGAAATGTTATGACAGTAAGATTAGCCAACACTGTAGGCATAAATAAAATAACAGAAATAGCTAATAGATTTAATATAGGAAAATATCCTCCTCAATTGGCAACATCTTTAGGAGCAGGAGAAACAACTTTATTAAGTATAACTGCTGCATATGCGAGTTTTATAAATGGAGGAAATTCTGTAAAAGCAGAGTTTATAGAAAGTATTCACGATAGGGATGGACAATCAGTCTATAAAAGAGACAAAAGAATTTGTCATATTTGTGCAGATGAGAAAGAAGAAGTAGAAATATTTAATCTTCCTAATAATCAAAGTAGAATATTAGATGAGAATCATGCGTTTCAAATTTCATGGTTGTTAAAAGGTGTAATACAAAATGGAACTGGTAAAAAGTTAAACAATATAAGTAATTTTATTGCTGGTAAAACTGGTACAACAAATAAAAATAAAGACGCGTGGTTTATAGGTTTTTATTCTAATTTACTTGTTGGAGTATATATAGGCTTTGATCTTCCAAAAAGTTTGGGAGATAAAGAAACAGGGGGGGCTGTAGCAGCACCAATATGGGGAGATTTCATTAAAAAATCTCTAAGTATTTTGCCAGCTAGGCCGTTTAAAATACCAAAAAATATTGAATTAGTTAAAATTGATCATAATACTGGAATGTTACCTAATGCTGATACCAAAAAAATAATATTTGAAGCTTTTATTAAAGGCACTTCTCCAGTTAGTGATAGACAAAATATTATAAGAGATGATAAAAAGTATAGACCTTTAGAGGGACAAATTTATTAAATTTTTGATTTTTTGAATGAATTTTTAAAATGAGTATTGATTTAGAAAATATTATAAAAAAAGTAAGTGTATCATTAGAGTCAATTCGGAGGAGTCTTTGACCTTGATTCGTCAAGGATAAGATTAAAAGAACTAGATTCTTTTATTGAAAGAAGTGACTTTTGGAATGATCAAGTAAATGCTCGAAAAGTTATGGAAGAGCGAACTATTTTAGAAAAAAATATCTCTGATTATGATTTTTTTAAAAATGAAGTAAGTGAATTAATTTCTATAATAGAACTTGCAAAGGAAGAGAAGGATCAAGAATTTCTTTTTGAGGCAGAAACTAAGTTAATTAAATTAGAATCAATGCTGAGAAAAAAAGAGCTAGAATTAATGCTTTCTGGTGAAGCAGATCACAATGATACTTTTATAGACATAAATGCAGGTGCAGGTGGCACTGAAAGTCAAGACTGGGTCCAGATGTTATTAAGAATGTACACTAGGTGGTGTGATAAAAAGGGTTATAAAGCATTAATCATTCATGAAAATCAGGGAGAAGAGGCTGGTATAAAGTCTGTTACTGTAAAAATATCAGGTTTTTGTGCTTATGGATGGCTAAAAAAAGAGTCTGGAGTTCACAGACTAGTGAGAATTTCTCCATTTGATTCTCAAAACAGAAGACATACTTCTTTTGCCAGTGTTTGGGTATATCCTGTTATTGATGATGATATTGAAGTTGATATAGATGAAAAAGATATTCGAATTGATACTTATAGAGCCTCTGGTGCAGGTGGGCAACATGTAAATAGAACTGATAGCGCAGTCAGAATAACTCATATACCCACAAATATAGTGGTTCAATGTCAGAATAATAGATCACAACATCAAAATAAGGCAGAAGCATATAAAATGTTGAGAGCGCGTTTGTATGAATTAGAAATACAGAAGAAAGAAGAGGAAAAAAAATCTAAAGAAACGAATAAAACAGATATAGCTTGGGGACATCAAATTAGATCTTATGTTTTACAACCATATCAACTTGTAAAAGATCTAAGAACAGGAATAGAAAGTACAAACTTTCAAAATGTATTAGATGGAAATATTGATAATTTTGTTGAAGCTTCTTTATCTCTTAACTTTTTAGAAAAATAGTATTTATTTCATCGATAACCTGACTGACATGTTCTTTAACTTTAACTTTCCTCCAAATTTTTTTAATAATATGATTTTCATCAATTAAAAAGGTAGATCTTTCTATGCCCATGTATTTTTTCCCATACATAGATTTTTCAACCCATACTCCAAAATCTTCACATACCTTTCCTTCTATATCTGACGCAAGAATTATTTTTAGGTTATGTTTTTTTTTAAATTTATCGTGTTTATCAATATTATCCTTAGAAATTCCTATAATTTTAATATTATTTTTTTTAAAGAAAGGGGAGGAATTGCTAAAATCAATAGCTTCTAATGTACATCCTGGCGTATCATCTTTAGGATAGAAGTACACCAGATATGGTGTGTTGATATCTTTAGAAGTATCTAATGTCTTGCCACCATCAACAGGTAAAGCAAAATTTCTTGCTTGATCGCCTTCTTCATAATACTTCATATTCATGCTCTGTTTTTGTTTTTAAAATTAGAGTATAATATATCAATAATATTAAATTAAATAAATTTTTTTTGGGAAAAATTTTGAAATCGTCTGATTATTTGAATTTTAATTTTATAGTTTTGCTTAAAAAGTATTTCTATTATTGTTCTAAAATAATTTATTTATTACTTGGAGCTCTATTTTCTTCTGTAATAGTTGTTTTATTGATATTAATTGCTTTGTTTTATTTTCTTGATGAAGTTGAAATTAAAGATACTGAATTTCACATATCCGATGTTATAAATTATTATTTTGAAAATGACGTATCTTTTAGTTCGATAAAATTCAGTAAATCAGATAAGCAATTTTTACAAGTCGTGTTAAAAAACTTTTCATCAGTTGATGTAAATGGTCAGTTTGCAATTGATATTAAAAAAATAGATATGTCGTTTGATTTATATTCCCTTTATTCAGCAAAACCGGTCTTATCAAAATTAGATTTAGATGAACCTGAAGTATTTTATACACTAAATAATACAAATCAAAATTATTTAAATGATAATGTTTTTGCAAATTATATAATGAATACAGAAATATTAAATATATATAATGGAAATATTACTGTATCTAATATTACAAAACAATTTTCTTATAATTTTGATAAAGTGAATTTAATTACAGCGTCTCGTGACAATAAAAGAGTAATTTTAGGAAAACTTGTAGTTAAAGAAAGTATTTATTCTGACCAAAATTCAATTTTAAAATTTGAAATTATTGATAATGAGGGTGTTTTATTTTCTAAAATTAGTTTCGAATCTTTTAACCCTTCTTCAAATTTTTTTAATCTTTTGAAGGTAGAAGAAATAGATTCTGTAGATGCATTGTTTTCGGGAAAGATTGATTTTTTAATTAAAGATAAGAAAATTAAAAATATAGAATTCTCTCTCTCTTCTGAACAAGGTTTGTTTTTATTATCCAAATCTCCCGTTGATTCTGAATTTATTAATACTTATACAAAATATAGTTTTAGTAATTTAATGTCAGCTGGTTCTTATAATTTTGAAGAAAAATCATTAATAATTAATCATTTAACATTTAATTTAAATAATTTAAATAATTTAGTTTTTTCTGGTTCTTTAAAAAGAATGAATAATGATTTTGTAAATATAAAAGTAGATTTTACAAGTAGCAAATTAACCAACTTATTTAATTTACATTATCAAGAATTAGATTTTTTGAATGAGATGCCAATTAGTGGCGAATTAAATATTTCATTAAATGATTTAAATAAAATTATAGATTTTAACTTAAACTTTATATCTCATAATAATTTTGTAAGTCTTCCAGAGGAATTTATTTTTGACAAAGATTTTTCATATATAAAAGATATTAATGTTTCTGTTTCAAGTGAGGAAAATTCTAAAGATGTAAGCATAGAAACATTTGGAATTTCATTAGCTAATAGCAAGAGTGAAACTTTAGAAATGGTATATAAAGGAACAATTTTAGATAAAGAAAATGACTTTATATTTAACGGTATGATCAATATTTCAAATATAAATTTATTATCTATAATATCTAAAACACAAAATTATATTAACAAAGATTCTATTCTCTGGTTAAAAAATAATATTAAAGGAGGTAAAATACTTAATTCAGATATAAATATTAATATTAGCTATAATGACCTAATTAAAAATAAATTTATAAAAGATGATTTTCAACTAAGTATGGAAGTAAATAATTTAGAATTTATTTTATATGATAGAGCTGATGTTATAAAATTTGATAACGTGTCCATAAAATATAAGGATTCTAAAATATCATTATTTTCCAGTAAAAATGATATTAATGGAGTGCAAGTTGAGCATATAAATTTATAATACGTTTTAGATAATGAGAATGTTGACTTGTCTTTTGTAGCAAATGGGGAAACTAAAGAAATTGTAGAACTATTTTATAAAAACTTTAGAACTTATAACTTTAATAATTATTTTTTTGAGAATGGAACTGCAGAAATAAAAGTTTTTTTAAAATTTCCTATTAATAAAAAATTTAACATAGAAAGTATTAATAAAAAAATAACAGGAAATTTTTCAGACTTTTCTGTTTATAATGAAAGTTTTTATTCTTTTATTAAGACTGATAAATTAGAAAATATATTCTTAAATTTTGAAATTGAAGACAATTATATGAA
>CAZUXH010000039.1:0-13855 GCA_964624655.1 uncultured Rhodospirillaceae bacterium
ATAAATTATTATAAGGAAGCAGATGTTTTGTAAAAGCAGAAATAGCTCTTATTATTTTCCAATCCTCCTTTGCCATTCCAGGCGCCTTCACAGCTTGCTGCGTCCTTTGCATTCTTCCTTCTGTATTCAAATAAGTTCCACTTTTTTCCGTCGGCGCACATCCAGGTAAAATTACATTTGCATTTTCAGCCCCATTATCTCCATGATGACCTTGATAAACTATAAAGGTTTTTGAAAGGCCTTTAAAATCTACATCATCTGTATTAAGAAGCCATAGAAACTTTACATTAGCCTCCGTAGAATTTTTAATTATTTCTGAGGTGTTTTTTCCTTTCTTCAAGGGCACAAACCCTGCCTCTAAACCTCCCACAACTGCAGAGTTTGTATGAAAAAAACACAAACCATTCCAATCTTTATTATATCCATTGTATTTTTTTGCTATCAGTCTAATTTTATCTATTATACTTGCACCATCTTTTCTATTAATTATCCCTTCTCCAATTATAAAACCAGGTCTATTGGCGTTTTTTAAAAAATTTGAATAAGAATGTTTTCCATCTAAAATTTTGTCAAAAATTGAAGGATCATCACCCAGTTCTATAACTGGATAAGTTAAATCCTGAGTGCCCCCGATTCTTCCTATTGGTATATTTTTTTGACTCCATATTTTTCTAATTCTTGCTTCCAAAATAGGTCCTTCAGCTCTCGGATTTGAACCAATAATCGTAATAGAGTCCATTTCATCTAATCCTGATATAGTTGGATTAAACAACCAATCAGATCTATCAATTGACATTATAGGCAAAGATGAATTTGCCTTTCTGCAATCTAAATTATAAACATTAAATTTATGCATTAAGTCTATAAGAGAAACCATTGATTCTATGCAGGAATTTCCTATAGACAAAGCCGCCATTTCATTGCTTTCACAAATCAACATATGTTTATATATTTCCTTAAAAGCTTCATCCCAGGTACATTTTTCTAACTTTCCTTTGGCATTTTTTTTATATGGACTATCTAACCTTTGTATAGACAATCCATCACAAGCAAATCTAGATTTATCGCCCAACCATTCTTCATTTAAATCTTCATTAATTCTAGGAAGAATTCTCATTACCTTATTGTCTTTTGAATCTATTCTAACCGAAGAACCGATAGCATCTAAAGTATCTATACTATTAGTGTGTTTCAATTCCCAAGGCCTTGCCGTAAAAGCATAAGGAGCAGATGTAAGGGCGCCAACGGGACATAAGTCTATTATATTGCCAGTCATTTCTCCACCCAAGCCAGATTCTGCTACAGAGATAATTTTCATATCTTCTCCTCTACCTATAGCTCCCAGTTCATGAATTCCAGCTACCTCATCCATAAACCTTACACAGCGAGTACAATGTATACACCTGGTCATTGTGGTTTTAATAAGAGGACCAAATGATTTGTCTTCTACCGCTCTTTTTTCTTCAGAATACCTACTTGACCCTCTTCCATAATAGAGCGCTTGATCCTGCAAATCACATTCTCCTCCTTGATCACATATAGGGCAATCTAAAGGGTGGTGTTTGAGAAATAATTCCATTACCCCCTCTCTTGCCTCTTTAACTTTATCAGAAGAAGTAATAATTTCCTTTCCTTCTTTTACTGGCATAGCGCAACTAGCAACGGGCTTTGGAGATCCTACAATTTCTACTAAACACATTCTGCAATTGCCCGCTATAGATAGACGTTCATGGTAACAAAACCTTGGAATTTCAGATCCTGCGTTCTCGCACGCTTGCATAACCGTAGAGCCATCTGGGACGCTAATATTTATTCCATTTACTTTTACTTTAATCATATTAATTAGATCTAATCTTTATTTTATGGTTTTTTATTCTTTTTTCTAGTTCAGGTCTAAAATGTTTTATAAGTCCTTGAACAGGCCAAGCAGCAGCATCTCCAAGAGCGCAAATTGTGTGTCCCTCAACCTGATCACATATATTTTTTAATAGATCAATATCTTTTATATCTACGTCTCCAGTAATTAATTTATTCATAGTTCTTGTTATCCAACCAGTGCCCTCTCTACACGGGGTACACTGCCCACAAGATTCATGACTGTAGAACTTAGACAATCTCCATATTGCTTTAACTATATCCGTCGATTTATTCATAACTATTACTCCTGCGGTACCAAGAGCAGAGCCTTTTTCTAATAAAGAATCAAAATCCATATTAACATCATCACATATAGATTTTGGAATTAATGGAGTAGATGAACCACCAGGAATAACAGCTAAAAGATTATTCCATCCCCCTATAACTCCTCCAGAATATCTTTCAATCAGCTCTCTTAAGGGAATACCCATCTCTTCTTCTACTACGCAAGGTGATTCTACATGACCTGATATACAAAATAGTTTAGTGCCAGTATTATTTTTGCTTCCAATGTTGGCAAACCAGTCAGCCCCTCTATTAAGAATTGCAGGAACTACGGCAACTGTTTCAACATTTGAAACAGTTGTAGGCTTCCCATATAAACCTGCATTTGCGGGGAAAGGAGGTTTTAACCTTGGCATCCCCTTCTTTCCTTCTAAACTTTCCAACAAGCCCGTCTCTTCACCACATATATAAGCTCCAGCACCTCGGTGAACGTAAAGATCAAATGAAAAGCCAGAATTAAGAATGTTTTTCCCCAAAAATCCTTTTTGATAAGATTCTTTTACTGCTTTTTCCAATACTCTTGCCTCACTTATAAACTCTCCTCTAACATATATATACCCTTTACTTGCCTTTATTGCTTTTCCTGCTAGTAAAGCTCCCTCAATTAATTTAAAAGGTTCATTCCTTATAATTTCTCTATCTTTACAAGTTCCAGGCTCACTTTCATCGGCGTTAATAACTAAATAATGATCTTGCTTTGATTCTTTAGGCATAAAAGACCACTTTAGCCCTGTTGGGAAACCAGCTCCTCCCCTACCCCTTAATTGAGATTTTTTTATTTGCTCTACGATCCAATCAGGGTCCTTATTCAGTAAGTTTTTAATATTATACCAGTCTCCAAAACCAAGGGCATCTTCAATATTTTTAATTTTAAAACTATGAATATTATTAAATATTATGTCTTCATTTTTAATCAATTTAATCTCGCTAAATTTTTGGCTCCGATCCTAATCTTGAAGACTGAGGACCAGCTTTAGGTTTAATGTTTTTCTTAAGTTTGCTAATGATTACATTCATTGAGTCTTCATCCAGATCTTCATAATAATCATCATTTATCTGAACCATTGGAGCATTAGAGCAAGCTCCCAAACATTCAACTTCAATAAGGGTAAAATTGTTATCCTTACTTGTTTCACCGTAATTTATTCCTAATTTTTTTTTACATAAATTATAAATACCATCACTACCTCTTAGCCAGCAAGGTGTGGTTGTACATATTTGAAGTAAATTTTTACCTACAGGTGACAAATTAAACATAGTATAGAAGGTGGCTACTTCAATAACTTTTATTAGTGGCATTTCTAACAAATCAGCTACCGATCTCATAGCTGCCATAGAAAGCCAATTTTTATTTTGCCTTTGAGCCAAATCTAATACTGGAAGTACAGCGCTGGGTTTTTTATCTGCAGGATATGCTTTCAAAATTAAGGTAATTTTTTTTAAATTTAAAGTAGAAAATTTAAATACCTTTTTAGGCTGCAAGCTTTCTTGTGCAATACTTCTATGATTCATCTATCAATTTCTCCAAAAACTATATCTAATGTAGCTATGCAAGCAACAAGATCTGCTAACATATGTCCTTTGGTCATAAAATCTAAGCCTTGTAAGTGAGCAAAACCAGGCGCTCTTATTTTACATCTGTAAGGTTTACTACTTCCATCAGAAACTAAATACACCCCAAATTCACCTTTGGGAGCCTCTACCGCACTATATATCTCTCCCTCAGGAACTCTAATTCCTTCAGTAAAGAGTTTAAAATGATGAATTAGTGCTTCCATTGATTGTTTCATTGAATCTCTTGATGGAGGATTTAACCTAGGGTCTTTTACCACAAATGGACCTTTCGGAATTTGATCTAAAACTTGTTTAATTATTTTT
This sequence comes from uncultured Rhodospirillaceae bacterium, assembly GCA_964624655.1. Lineage (GTDB taxonomy): Bacteria > Pseudomonadota > Alphaproteobacteria > TMED109 > TMED109 > CAZUXH01. Next base: position 4,081 of record CAZUXH010000039.1, read on the forward strand.
AGGCTTTGTCTCATTTCTTCTATTCTGATTAAATATCTATCAAAACAATCTCCATTTTTACCAATTGGTATATCAAATTTAAACTTCTCATATACAGCATATGGCTGAGACTTTCTCAAATCCCAAGCCACACCTGACCCTCTCAACATTGGACCAGTAAAACCCCAATCCAAAGCCTCGTCAGGAGAAACTATACCTATATCAACTGTTCTTTGTTTAAATATCCTGTTTTCAGTCAGTAAACCTTCAATATCATCAATTACTGGATTAAATTTACCTGCCCATTCATCTATCTTACTTAACAAATCACCTGGCAAATCTTGATGAACTCCACCTACTCTATAATATGCAGCATGTAATCTCGCACCAGAAACGGCTTCATAAAAACCCATTAACTTTTCTCTCTCTTCAAAAAGCCACAAAAATGGAGTCGTTGCTCCCAAATCCAAACCTTGCGCGGCAATTTGTAAAGAATGATTTAAGATTCTAGTTAATTCATCAAATAGAACTCTAATATACTTTGCTCTAATAGGAATATCGATATTTAAAAGTTGTTCTACCGCAATTACGAATGCATGTTCTTGACACATTGGAGAGACGTAATCTAGTCTGTCAAAATAAGGTACAGCTTGTAAATAAGTTTTATGTTCTATTAATTTTTCTGTTCCTCTATGTAAAAGTCCTATATGTGGATCAGCTCTTTCAACAACTTCTCCATCCATTTCTAGAATTAATCTTAAAACTCCGTGAGCTGCCGGATGTTGTGGTCCAAAATTAAGTGTCATATTTTTTAGTTGTACTTCAGACATAAGTCTATTTTTCTTTTTTATTTACTTCATTGTTAACTATATATTCTGTACCTTCCCAAGGACTTTCAAAATCAAAAGTCCTAAAGTCTTGTGTTAGATCTACAGACTGATTAATGACTCTTTTCTCTTTATCGTCATAACTTACTTCCACAAACCCAGAAAGAGGAAAATCTTTTCTTAGAGGATAACCTTCAAAACCATAGTCTGTAAGAATTCGTCTTAAGTCTGGATGTCCTGAAAAAACAATACCAAACAAATCCCAAATTTCTCTTTCAAACCAATTTGCAGCAGAGTAACAAGATACTACCGAAGGAAGAATTTCTCCATCTTTAACTAAAACTTTTATTCTTATCCTCTGGTTTAAACCCAAACTCAGCAGATGGTATACAATCTCAAATCTATCTTCTTTATTTGGATAATCAACTGCGCAAATATCTATGAGCTGCTTAAAATCTAAATCTTTATCTTCTTTTAAAGTATTTAATACATAGATTAATATATCTTTCTTAACTTTTATGCAGAGTTGATTATTACTAATATTATAGGAGTATTCTCTTTTACCAAATTTCTCTTTTATAATAGCAGTCAATTTTTTTAATTTTGAATTAGAACTGTAATTGTAATCATTCATTTCAAATTACGCTCCATATGTCCCTAATCTCTTTATTTTTTTTTGCAACTGCAAAATTCCATAAAGTAAAGCTTCAGCAGTGGGAGGACATCCTGGGACATAAACATCAACTGGAACTATTCTATCACAACCTCTAACAACAGAGTAGGAGTAGTGATAATACCCTCCACCATTAGCACAACTTCCCATTGATATTACCCAACGCGGTTCAGGCATTTGATCATAAACTTTTCTTAATGCTGGGGCCATTTTATTAGTAAGTGTCCCAGCTACTATCATCACATCTGATTGCCTTGGGCTCGGTCTAAAAACTATTCCAAACCTATCTAAATCATATCTACTTGCTCCAGTATGCATCATCTCAACAGCGCAACAAGCCAAACCAAAAGACATAGGCCATAAAGACCCTGTTCTTGCCCACGTAAAAAGCTGATCAATTTTAGCTATAACAAATCCTTTATTTTTTACATCTTGAGCAGCTTCCTCAAATGCAGGTTTCCCCGATACATATCCATCTTTTTTATTAAAAAAAGATTTTAATCCCATTCTAAAGCACCCTTTTTCCACTCATAAATAAAACCAATAGTTAAAAGAAATAAAAAAACCAACATAGAAAAAAATCCATAAAGACCAATTTCTGATAATGCGACTGACCATGGGAAAAGAAAAGCAATTTCCAAATCAAATATTATAAATAAAATGGCTATCAGATAAAATCTTACGTCAAACTTCACTCGAGCATCTTCGAAAGGTTCAAAACCACATTCATAAGGAGATAATTTTTCAGCGTCAGGATTTTGCTTGCTAACTAACCAAGAAGAAAATGCAAAAAGTATAGAAAGTCCAAATGCTATTATTATAAAAACAGCAATAGGTAAATATTCTAAATAAAAAGAATTCATCACATTTTCTCTGCTACCCAGCACAGGTAGATTAAAGCTAAAAAGCATTTATGACTATCTATCTATAACTTATTTCAAATATTTACAAACTATTTAGAAAAAAAAATTCCATAAAAAGCTTTAATCAATCTATGTATCAATGTAAAAATAATAGTTTATTATATATAATGAGTTTAAAATACATTTTAAAAAATAAATTTTAATTAAATAAATACTCTAATTACAATAGTTTATTCTAAATATATAGGAAATAAAATGAATATCAAAAAAGTAAATGTTAAACCTTACTGTATAGACCTTGCTACCCCAGTCAGAGCTTATGCTGCAGGACTAATGACAAACTTTGGAATTGTAGTGGTAGAGATAATAGATGAAGATGGCAACAAAGGATATGGATACACTGCCATGATGGGCGGTCAAGAAGGCTCTATTGCCAGTATTATTAGAGATACTTATAGTGAAATTATAACAAATTTTGATTCTACAAGAGTAGAATATCTTTGGAATCAAATGTGGAAGAGAACCCACTATATAGGCAGAGGAGGATCAGCGAGCTTTGCAATAGCTGCTGTAGATACAGCACTATGGGATCTAAATGCAAGACGTTTAAAACAACCATTATGGAGATTATTAGGTGGAAATAATCCTAAAGTTAAGGCTTATTCAGGGAATATAGATTTAAATTTTCCAATAGACAAAATACTAGAAAATGCTACTAAAAATATTGAAGAAGATGGTTTTAAAGCAATTAAAATGAGGCTTGGCAGAGAAACTCTTAAGGAAGACTTGCAAAGAGTAGAATCTGTGAGAAATCATATTGGAGACAACATAGAATTAATGGCAGATGCTAATGAAGCATGGCGACTTGATCAAGCTATTAAAGCGTCTAATTTACTTAGTGAATTTAACCTTACATGGTTAGAAGAGCCCATTACTCCTGATGATTTTTCTGGATATAATCTTTTAAAACTTAAAGGAAGCACTCCAATAGCAGCGGGTGAAAATTTACATACATTACAAGAATTCCAGCAATTAATAAGCAATAAGGGTGTAGACTTTCCTGAGCCTGACTTTACTACTTGCGGAGGAATAACACCTTTCATGAAAATTGCAGCGCTTGCCGAAGCAAATAATTTACCAGTAATGTCTCATGGAGCTCATGATGTACATATACAAATATTAGGCGGATGTTCTAATGCTGCCTACATTGAGGTTCATGCCTTTGGAATTGAAGATTATATTTCACACCCTATGGAAATGGAAAATGGATTTGGTGTAGCTTCAGATAGATATGGGATAGGTTTTGATTTTGATTTTGATAAATTAAAAAAATTTGAAGTTGATTAAGGAAAAGTTAATGTATAAGGAAGAATTTATTGATAAAGCAAATGTTCCCGAAGGTTTCAAAATGTATGAATCAAGGGATGGAATGTTTACTGATAGAATAGGACCCTATTTTATAAAAGGTAGATATCCTGAAGTAACCTTAGGAATGAGAATTTTTGAACACCACTCAAATTTAAATGGAGTCGCACATGGAGGACTATTAATGGCTTTTGTCGATACAATAGGTGGATATGTTGCGGCAAAAGCTGGAGATTCAGCATGCGTAACTGCAAATTTAAACTCTTATTTTATGAAACCCGTTCCCGTCAACTCTTGGGTAGAGGGCATTGGAAAAGCACTTCGAACTGGCAAAAGAGCTATATTTATAAGAGTAGAATTGATGCTGGACAATAATTTAGTCTTTGCAGCAGATGGAATTTGGCAAAAAATAAATAGAGAGAAAGGAATACCTAAACCATGAAGCTAATATATACCACTACATCTCCCCTAGCTAGAAAGTGCAGAATAATTATAAGAGAACTTAGATTAATTGATAGAATTGAAGAAATTATCACTACTACTAGGTCTGAAGATGCTTTAATTATGAGCTACAATCCTAATGGAATGGTCCCTACACTTGAAACAGATGAAGGCTATTCTATATGTGAATCTACAGTCATATGTAATTACTTAGAAAAACAGAGTGAAAATTTTGAATTTATTTCTCAAGAAGAACAGGAATACTGGCAAATTATAGGATTGGACGCAATAGCATCTCAAATGTTAGAATCTGTTGTATCTAGGGCAAGAGATATGAAATTTAAGCCAAAAGAATTTCATTTTCCTGCTGGAATCAAGTATGAGCAAAGAAGAGTACAAAGAGGATTAGATTTTTTAGAAAAAAAATCTTCTATATTTATTAATAAAGTAAATAGATTACATATTACTTTAGGTATGGTTTGTTTAGTCTTAGATAATGTGTTTCCCGACGAAGAATGGAGAGAAAATAGAACCAATATATTGAAAATCTATGAAGAATTTAAGAGCAGAGATTCTTTTAAAGATACAGTAACTAATTAGCAGGAAAATATAATGGCAAAAGAAAAAATTTGCTTGATAGCAGGCGTTGGACCAGGAACAGGAAAAGCTAGCGCAAAATTATTCTCAGAAAATGGATACAAAGTTGCCATGCTAGCAAGAAATATTAACTTTTTAAATGAATTAAAAGAAAATATACCAAATACCTTTGCATACAAATGTGATGTTTCAGATATAGATGATATAAATACCACATGTTTAAAGGTTACCAAAGAAATAGGAAATCCAAATATATTTATTCACAATGCAGTAGCAGGAGTTGCTGATGGTGGTTTAGCAGGAAGTTTTTTAGGAGAAAATCCGGATAGGCTCGAAAGAAATTTTAATGTCAATACGAAATCTTTGTTATATTTTGCAAGAGCTTTAGCTCCAGATATGATAAAAAACAAATCTGGTTCTATTATTATCACAGGCAACACATCTGCACTAAGAGGGATACCCAATTTTGTATATTTTGCCCCAACGAAAGCTGCTCAAAGAATTTTAGCACAATCATTAGCTAGAGAATTGGGCCCCAAAGGTGTGCATGTAGCTTACTTATTAGTAGACGCAGCCATTGATACCCCTAGAACTAGACCTATATTTAATGCTGACAAAGAAGATCATTTTTTTTGCAAACCCGAAGATATAGCAAAAGAAATTTTCCATATAGCACATCAACCTAGATCTACCTGGTCTTTTGATGCAGAAATAAGACCCGATATTGAAAAATGGTAAAAAAAATAAAAGATTACAAAATAAGAATTTTTTCATATCTTCCTAATCCTAGAATTTGGAAAACAACAATTACCGCGCGCCTATCTAACGTAAATTTATCTATAAAAGGAACTGAACCAGAAAATATCAAAAATTGGTTATGGGATTTTAACCCCCGTGAATTATCAGAAACTGATAAAAAAAAGTTTAAGAATAAAACGAGCTCTGTGGGAACTGGTTTTTCTATTAAGTTACATAAAACAGAAGATTTTCTTAGAACTCAACCTTTTGGTACTGTTCCTGCAGCCTTTAGCCCTGATGGAGAAATAGGAATATTTGAATCAAATAGTATAATGAGATTAGCAGCTAGACTAGGTAAAAATAAAAATAATATCTATGGCAAAAATGCTTATGAATCATCAAGAATTGACAGTTTTCTAGATGCATCTTTAATTTTTGCTAGAGCTTCACAAATTTATTTACTATCCATAAGAGCAGATAGCCTAACTAAATCCATTAAACAAAATGCTAAAGATGCATATGTTACTTATATGAATGGTATTGAATCTGCATTAAATTCTAACAAAAGTCCTTATATAGTTGGAAATCAACTAACTCTTGCAGACATTTGTTTTTTCTGTGAATACGCATTATTTTCCAGGGAACAAATAAAACCTAGAACTAATAAAAGCAAGAAATGGAATTCTGTTTTATCTACTTTAAACAAGGATAACTTCACTAAAGCTGTTTCTCACTATAATAAATTAAGAAATATTCCAGCTTTTGCAAAAGATTCTAATGAATACTTAAAAAAGATAGATATTGCAATATCTAGCTAGTCAAATCATGTCCGGCTACAGCAACCAATCCACCATCGCAAGTAATTACTTCTCCCACAGTAAACGCTCCTGCCCTTGAAGATAAATAAATTGCTAGCCCAGCAATATCCTCTGGTGTACCTACTCTGCCCCTAGGGTTCCTTTTTTCTAGCTCTCCATAATCAAATGAGACTGCTTTACCAAGCATATTGCTAGGAAAAGGACCTGGTGCAATAACATTTACATTAATATATTTATCAACCAACTCCGCCGCCAATACTTTAGTTAAATGATGTACTGCAGATTTTGATGCACTATAGGAATAATGCTTGAAAGTGTTTTTATTGATTCCATCAATGGACCCAATATTAATAATTCTAGAAGGATCATCTTTATTAGCAGCTTCTTTCAACATAGGAACAAGACTCTGAGTTAAAAAAAATAGAGATTTAACATTTAAATCCATAACTTTATCCCACCCTATCTCAGGAAATTTTTCAAAAGTTCCTCCCCAAGCAGCTCCAGCATTATTGATTAATACATCCAAAGAATTTTCCTTCGATATAAATTCTTCGGTAAATTTTTTTATTCCCTCCAAACTAGAAATATCTGAGGCTATACCTACACAAACTCCGCTATATTTTTCTGATAGTCTTTTCGCAGTTTCCATTACTGCCTCTCTAGATCTTGCAGTAATATAAACTTTTGCTCCATTTGCAACGAAACCTGCCGCCATCATTTCCCCTATTCCTCTTGAACCTCCAGTTATTAGTACAACTTTATTTTTGACAGAAAACAAATTTTCAACTTTCATATTATACACCCTTCAAAAAAATTAACTTTTAATAGGTAAAGTAGTATAATATAAATAAATTTGAAATTATTTTTTGAGAGGGAGTGGTTTATAATGAATAGAATAAAAAAAATATTTATAATTAGTATAGCGTTTTTATTTTTAAGTTCTTCTGCATTTTCTAAAGATACAATAAAAATTGCTATGATAGAGCCTATGTCAGGACCCTTGGCAGCCATTGGGCTAGACCTTATTGAAGGCTTAGAGTTTTTCGCAGAAAGAATTAATAAAGCGGGAGGCGTTTTAGGAGGTCGTCATTTAGAAGTAGTAGCATATGATAATCAAATGATTGCTGAGAAAACTATTCAACAACTTAGAAAAGTTATAGATGAAGATATAAGATACGTAACTCAAGGCGTAGGTTCAAACCATGCACTAAATATAATACAGACACTAAAAAAATATAATAAGAGAAACCCAGGTAAAGAAGTTATGTTTTTGAACCACTCAGCGGTAACAACTTCATTTACAAATGAACTTTGTGATTTTTATCACTTTAGATTTGATGCTAATGTAGACATGAAAGTGGCTGGCTTAGTAACACAAATGGCAAATGATCCGGACGTAAAAAAAGTATACTTATTAAACCAAAATTATGCGTACGGGCAATCTTTTCAAGCTGCGGCTCAAAGATTACTTGCAGAGAGAGCTCCTCATATAGAAATAGTAGGCGACGAGCTAATAGTGCCTTTTGGAAAAGTTTTAGACTTTAACCCTTATATAGCTAAAATTACTAAAAGCGGAGCTGATACAGTCTTAACAGGTAATTGGGGTCCAGATGCAGCTCGTTTAATAACCGCAGGTGCCAATTCAGGATTAAAAGTTAAGTACTATTCTATATATGCAGGTATTCCAAATGCAATGAACCAAATGGGTGCAAAGATCTCAACATTTACACCTATTATACAAATAACTGAAAGCCATGAAAACGACCCTGACCATCCTGCTTGGTTGAAAGAAATTGAAGCTGAATATTTTAATTTTTCAAACAAAAGTCCTTATGCTGACAGACAAAGATGGATGATGGAAATGTTTGCTGCTGCTTTAGAAAAAGCTGGGACTGACGATCCTACTGCTGTAGGTTTCGCCTTGGAAGGAATGAAAAGTCGTGGTGCAAAAGGTGAAGTTTTCATGAGGGCAGATGATCATCAAATGCATTTTGACATGGTTATCAGTCATATATCTGAAAATGTAGAAAAACCTTTTATCTATAATGGTGAAAATTATGGAATGGGTTACATCACAGATGGTTGGATTGAAACTAAAGATATTACACTTCCGACTACTTGCAAAATGAAAAGACCTAAGAAAAGCTAAACCAAAATAGAATATTTTTTAAAGGAACTATTTAAGTGGACGTAATACTTTTTACTATTTTTAATGGTGTTCTATATGGAATGCTTCTTTTTATGCTATCTAGTGGCCTAACACTAATATTTGGCATGATGGGAGTTTTGAATTTTGCACACGCATCATTTTTTATGCTCGGGGCATATTTTGCATATCAAATCAGTGAATTTGTAGGATTTTATCCTGCTCTAATTATTGCTCCACTTGTAATTGCATTCTTAGGAGCTTTGGTTGAAAAGTATGGATTGCGAAGAGTACATAAGTTTGGTCATGTAGCAGAGTTATTATTTACCTTTGGCCTTTTTTATATAATAGAAGAAATAGTTCAAATGATATGGGGAAAAGTTCCTGTGGGGTACCATGTACCCTTAAGTATGGACTTCTCTTTATTTACTTTAATGGGAATGTCTTATCCTGCCTACCAGATGTTTGTTCTAACAGTTTCCGTCGCTATATTTGTCGGCTTATTTACTGTTTTAACAAAAACTAGAGCTGGATTAATCATTAAGGCAGCACTTACTCACCCTGAAATAGTTTCCTCCTTAGGTCACAATGTACCTAAGGTGTTCATGATGGTATTTGGATTGGGGTGTGCTTTAGCTGGACTAGCAGGTGTTTTAGCTGGAAATACTTTAGGTACTGAACCTGCAATGGCATTAATGTTAGGGCCAATAGTCTTTGTAGTTATAGTTGTAGGAGGACTAGGGTCCCTAAAAGGAGCATTGGTTGCATCACTTTTAATAGGCCTAATGCAAACTTTCGCTATTTCTTTAGATTATTCTCTAAATGACCTTATAGAGTTTATAGGATTTAGCTTAGATGCAGAAAGCCTGTGGCGTATTTTAGTAGATTTGACAATAGCTACTCTAGCCCCGGTGCTTCCCTATCTTCTTTTAGTTGTGATGCTGATAGCCAGACCTCGTGGTTTATTTGGAACAAGGGATGTATGAAAACATGTTGTCATATTTAAAATCTTTCTCATCTTGGATCATTCTAGCTGCAATAGCCGCATTATTACCATTAATGTTTGATTCATATTTTGCTCTTACTCTTTTATCAAAAATGGGAGTATTAGTAATGTTTACTGTCGCTTACAACATGTTGCTAGGGCAAGGAGGAATGCTTTCATTTGGTCATGCTATTTATTTTGGATTTGCTGGTTACGTATCTGTTCATATACTGAATGGTATCGGAAGCGAAATACTTCCTTATTTCCCCATTGTTTTATTTCCAATTATAGGGGCTATAGTGGGAGCTTCTCTGGGGTGCATCATAGGCTATCTTTCTACTAG
>CAZUXH010000040.1:0-13792 GCA_964624655.1 uncultured Rhodospirillaceae bacterium
TTTATTATTTTCAATATATCTTGAGAGGACAAGCAAATAAAAATTGGGTAAATGCGAAGAATATTGCACACGTTTTAAAAAACAAAACTAGCGCTATAAAATTTTATTCTGAAAAAGAAATTAATAATATTAAAGCAGCAAAAACTATTATAAAAAAAATTAATTTAGTAAATGAGAATTTAAATAAAATAATATATGAAACCTTAGATAAAGCCAGAAGTGAGCACAAAGGTGACAAACATAATATTTCTGAAGTTAAAAATAAAAATTGTAGTTTAGTAGAAATTTTTAAAAAGATTAATGAGATATATTTTTCTAATAATATATCGGTTTTAAATATACAAGATTTCAAATTGGCAGGAGAAGAAAATGATATATTTGAATCTTTGAGTGCGGTGATAGATAATGCTATTTTTTGGCATAAAGGAAAAGAAAAAATATTAATTAATTTAATAAAAAGTGAAAAAAATTTTATTTTTATCTCTATTGCAGATAGAGGTCCAGGCATTAGTGAAAAAGACAAGAAAAAAGTTTTTAAACAAAGTTTTAGTAATTCTGGTAGCACAGGAATTGGATTATTTAAAGCTAATGGTCTTATTAAGGAAATAGGAGGGAGTATTAAAATATCTGATAGAGAGGGAGGTGGGACCGAATTTATATTTAAGCTAAAAGTTTATGGCCATCAAATTTAGAGTTTTCAATTTTTTCAGCTAACTTATATAAGTTTTGCAATGTGGTATATTTAGCAGGGTAATTACTAAGTTGTTGTTTCCACATTTTTGATCCATTTACACCATAAAATAAATTAAATATAGGTTTTAAAAGTAGTGTTTTAGAAAATCCGTGATCAAGTTTATTTCCTACATAGAGTAAATATTTATCTAAAATATCTATTTTAGAAATTTTTTGATCATCTATAACACTGAACATCCATGGATTATCCCAAGCGGCTCTTCCAATCATTACCCCGTCAAATGTATCTAGTAATGATTTTCCTTTTTCTATAGACATAATTCCTCCATTTATAACAATTTTGTGTTTATTGAAGGTATTTTTAATTTTTTTTACTCTCATATAATTAAGTGGAGGAATGGTCCTATTTTCATGTGGTGTTAAACCTTTTAGAATTGCTTTTCTTGCATGTATAATAATTTTATTTACCCCATTATTTATACATTTTTCAACAAACTTGTATAAAAACTCTTCTGAATCATAGTTATCTACTCCTATTCTGGTTTTGACAGTAATGGGTAGTTCAGTGTTATTCTTAAGAGAGTAGACAATATTTCCTACTAAATCTGGGTTTTTCATTAATATTGCTCCAAATTTACCATTTACTACTCTATTAGAAGGACATCCGCAGTTTATATTGATTTCTGAAAAGGTAGTGTTAATAAGTATTTTAGTTAGCTTTGGTATTAATTTTGTATCTGATATACCTATTTGTAATGCAAGAGGATTGCCTGTATTCGATTCAGCTAAAAACTTATTTTGATCCCCATAAATAATAGAATTTACATTTATCATTTCTGTATATAATAAAGTTTTTTTTGTGATCAATCTCATAAAATTTCTAAAATGAGTATCCGTTCTATCCATCATAGGTGCGATAGAAAATTTAAAATTAGAGTCATTATTTACTACTTTTTTTTCCTCTTTATTTATAGAAAAGAGATTTGTCAATTTCACCTCCTTAAAAGCTTGGCTGCTTCTAAGGCATAATAAGTTAATATTCCGTCTGCACCAGCTCTTTTAAAACAGCTAAGTGACTCTAAGATAATTGAATTTTTATCCAAGTATCCTTTTTCTGCTGCTGCTGCTAGTGTTGAATATTCTCCTGATACCTGATAGGAAAAAGTTGGCATTTGAAATGTAGACTTTACTCTATATAAAATATCCAAATACGGCAATCCTGGCTTTATCATAATCATGTCCGCACCTTCTTTGATATCTAGTTCTACTTCACGTATAGCCTCATTAGAATTAGAATAATCCATCTGGTAAGTTTTTTTGTTGCTATCATTTAGAGTCTTATTTGAACCAATTGCATTTCTAAATGGTCCGTAAAAAGCTGAGGCATATTTTGCTGCATAAGACATAATTTTTGTGTTTTGAAAATTATTTTTATCTAAGGCTTTCCTTATTATTCCCACTCTTCCATCCATCATATCACTAGGTGCAATTATATCAGCGCCAGCTTGAGCTTGAATGATAGCCTGGTCTTTTAATATTTCTAATGTTGTATCATTCAAAATTTCACCATTTTTATATAAGCCATCATGGCCGTGACTAGTATATGGATCAAGAGCCACATCACAAATAATACCAATGTCACCAATTTGGCTTTTTATATATTGAGTTGCTTTACATATTAAATTATTTTTATTTAAAGCTTCTGAGCCTTTTTCATCTTTTAAATCTGAGTTGATCTCAGGAAATAGAGCAATAGCTGGTATGCCCAACTCAGCTGCTTCTGCAACTACATCAATTACTTCTGTTAAGGGATAGCGGTGTATTCCTGGCATGGATTCTATTGGTGTTATTTGATTTTCTTCTGTTATGAATATTGGCCAAATTAAATCGTTAGTACTTAATTTACTTTCTTCTACCAATTTTCTAGACCAATTATTTAGTCTATTCCGACGCATCCTGATTTGAGGAAATGACATAGTTCAATCCTAAAAATTATTGTTTTTCGTTAACTTAACAAATATATTATATTTTATGTCAAAATAAAAATTATGTAACTAATTGACATCTATAAACAAGTGAATAGCATCACTCAAGAAAATAATTAATAATTTATTGAGGCTTTATATGGATTTTTTATTAAATAATGAACAATTAGCTTTCAAGGAAGTAGTAAATTCTTTTGCTAAAGAAAAAATGGAACCATATGCTGCTCAATGGGATGAAGAAAAAATTCTACCTAAAAATTTGCTAAAAGATGCTGCAAAATTAGGGCTTGCAGGAATTTATGTCTCTGAGGAATTCGGCGGTGCTGGTTTAAGCCGCATGGATGCTGCCATAGTATTTGAAGAATTGTCTACTGCTTGTCCTTCTACCTCAGCATTTCTTTCAATTCACAATATGGTTACATGGATGGTTTCGAATTATGGAAATGAATTAATACGTAATCGGTTCTTAAAAAAATTAATAGAGATGAATTATATTTCTTCTTATTGTCTAACGGAACCTGGCGCAGGTTCTGATGCAGCCTCACTATCTACTAGAGCTGAAAAAAAAGGAAAATATTATATTTTAAATGGCACTAAGTCTTTTATATCTGGTGCCACTATTTCAGATGTTTACTTAACTATGGTTAGGACTGGAACTAAGGGATCAGATGGTATTTCTTGTTTGCTGGTAGAAAATAATTCTGAAGGATTGAGTTTTGGAAAACTAGAAAATAAAATGGGATGGAATTCACAGCCAACTGCTCAAGTTATTTTTGAAAATTGTAAAGTGCCCGTAGAAAACATTCTTGGAAGAGAAGGAGATGGCTTTAAAATTGCTATGCAAGGCTTGGATGGTGGAAGAATTAATATAGCAGCATGTTCTTTAGGAGCAGCTAAATCCTGTTTAGAAAGATCTGTAAAATATGTGAATGAAAGAAAACAGTTTGGAAAAAAAATTTCAGATTTTCAGTCAACACAATTTAAACTAGCCGATATGGCTACAGAATTAGAAGCTGCTAGATTAATGATATATAAGGCTGCAGCATCTCTTGATAATAAAGAAAAAAATAGTAAAACTATATGTGCTATGGCAAAGAGGTATGCTACTGATATAGGTTTTAAAATATGTAATGAAGCTTTACAATTACATGGAGGATATGGATATTTATCTGAATACTCAATCGAAAGATTCGTAAGAGATTGCAGAGTTCATCAAATTCTTGAAGGTACAAATGAAATAATGAGGGTTATAATTTCTAAAAATATTCTAGATAAATAGAAACTTTTTCGGTAAACTCTACCTGTGATTAATTTAAACGGAGTAGTGATATGACCGTAGATTTTTCCGTGAACGGAAATATGGCTTCGATTACTTTGAATAAGCCTGAATTATTAAATGCTCTTAGTTTTGATATGATCAAAGAAATAACTTCCATACTCAAATCTGTTAAAAAAACTCAAAATATTAACTTTGTCTTATTGAAAGCCAAGGGTGAAAAGTCTTTTTGCTCTGGCGGAGATGTTGTTAAATTTTATGAAGAAAACTTTACTAATAGATTTAAATTAAGGAAGGAATTTTTCTATCAAGAATACAAACTTAATCATATGATTAAAAAATTTCCTAAACCTATAATATCTTTTGTAAACGGTATATGCATGGGAGGAGGAGTGGGATTGTCGGCTCATGGATCTATTATGATTGTCTCAGAAAGAGTTAAGTTTGCTATGCCTGAAACTGCAATAGGATTATTTCCAGATGTGGGAGCCGGAAATTTACTATCTTCTCTTCCTGGAGAACTAGGGGCTTATTTAGCTTTAACTGGGAAAAGGCTTAATAGTGCTGATTTACTATCTTTAGGGATAGCAAAATATTGCGTGCCTTATAATAAATTTAATTATCTTGAAGAAATTTTAGTAAAAGCTAAAGATATTCAAACAATTGAATCTAAAATTAAGAGTTTTGTTATAAAACCTGAATCAAAAATGTTTCCTGTTTTAAACGATGAAATTTCTAATTGTTTTGAATTTGAAAATGTAGAAGATATAATTAGTGAACTTAAAAAGTCTGAATCTGATTGGGCAGAGGAAGCTTTAGATTTAATAGGTAAAATGTCTCCTACAAGTCTAAAAATTACTTTACGTCAAATTAGATTAGCAAGAAATATGTCATTTGAGGAAGATTTAATTATGGAATATAGATTATCTCAAGCTTGTATGAGAGGGCACGATTTCTATGAAGGCGTGAGATCTGTTCTGGTGGATAAAGATCATACACCCAGATGGAAGCCCAAGCTTTTAAAAAGAGTAACAAAACAAATGGTAGATTCTCATTTTATTTCTCTTGGTAAAAATGACCTTAAATTAGGATTAAGGAAAAGATAAATGAAAATAGCTTTTATAGGTATAGGAAATATGGGAGAACCTATGGCGATAAATCTTTTAAAAGCTAATCATACGATATTTGTGTACGATATTGTAAGAAAAAAGATAAATCGTGTTGAAAAAGAAGGGTGTGTTTACAAAGAATCTATTAAATTAGCAGTAAAGGATGCTGATTGCGTAATTACAATGCTTCCGGAGGGTAAACATGTAAAAGAAGCATATCTAAATAAAGACGGGATTATAAATCATACTAATAAAGGATCTTTTTTAATTGACTGTTCAACTATAGATGTAAAAACAACAAAAGAAATTGGAATAGTGGCAAAAAACAGAAATCTATCTATTATAGATGCTCCCGTATCTGGAGGTACTTTTGGTGCAGAAAATGCTAGTTTAACTTTCATGGTAGGTGGAAGACTAAAAGACTTCAAATTTTCCAAGCCAATATTATCAAAAATGGGAAAAAAAATAATTCATATGGGTGAATTAGGAGCAGGGCAGATAACAAAGGCATGCAATAATATGTTATTGGGTATTTCAATGATAGCATTAGGAGAAGTATTCACTCTTGCAGATAAATTAGGTTTGGATCAAAAAAAGTTATTTAAAGTAAGTTCTAAGGGAACAGGAATGTCTTGGGCCATGTTAAATCATTTACCTGTTGCTGATATAATTAAAACAGCAGCAGCAAATAATGAATTCAAGGCAGGGTTTGCTGCTAATATGATATTGAAGGATTTATCTATAGCTTTATCACTTGCAGATTCAGTTAATTTAAAAACCCCAGCAGGAGCTCTAGCAAAATCTCTTTTTGAAAGATTTGTTGAGGAAGGAGGAGGGGATTTAGATTATTCGGCTGTTATTAAATTAATTAATGGAACTAATAAAAGTATTTAAAATGCAGCAATTCCGGTTTGTGCTCTGCCAAGTATCAAGGCATGAATATCGTGAGTTCCCTCATAAGTATTCACGGCTTCTAAATTCATCACGTGTCTAATTATATGATATTCATCGCTTACTCCATTTGCTCCAAGCATATCTCTAGAAACCCTAGCTATATCAAGGGCTTTGCCAGTATTGTTGCGTTTAATTAATGATACCATTTCAGGAGTACATCTTTCTTCATCTCTGAGTCTTCCAACTCTAAGATTTGCTTGTAAGGCCAAAGAAATTTCAGTTTGCATATCAACTAATTTCTTTTGAATGAGTTGGTTAGAAGCTAATGGTTTTCCAAATTGTTTTCTTTCTAATACATACTGTCTTGCCGTTTGCCAGCAAAACTCAGCGGCTCCTATTGATCCCCACGCTATTCCATAGCGAGCAGAATCCAAACAAGAAAAAGGACCTTTAAAGGAGTTTACGTTTGGGAGAACATTTTCATCTGGGATAAAAACGTCAGACATGTGAATCATTCCTGTAGTAGATGCTCTTAATGAGAATTTGCCCTTTATTATTGGAGTTTCTAATCCTTTAAAACCTCTTTCTACTATAAAACCTCTCAAAATATTATCTTCATCTTTTGCCCATACTATTAAAACATCAGCAATGGGAGAATTAGTGATCCAGTTCTTAGAGCCATTTAGTACATAACCGCCCTTAGTTATTTTAGCAGTAGTCTCCATATTCCCAGGATCAGATCCATGATTTGGCTCAGTTAACCCAAAAGCCCCAATTAAATTTCCTGAGGCCAGTTCTGGCAAAAACTTATCTTTTTGATCTTCAGAGCCAAATTTATAAATGGGGTGCATTACTAAGCTAGATTGTACGCTAAAACAAGATCTATAACTAGAGTCTACACTTTCAATTTCTCTTGCAATCAGACCATATGCTACGTTTGATACTCCTGGACACCCATATCCTTTAATGGACGGGCCTAATATACCCAAAGATCCCATTTCCTTGTATATAGATTTATCAAAAATTTCATTCCTATTAGACTCCAGAATTCTTTGCATCAATTTTTCTTTGGCATAAGTTCTAGTGGATTCTTTAATAAGTCTTTCTTCTTCTTTTAGTTGTTCATCTAAATTAAATATATCGTAGCAATTGTAAGACGATTTATTGTTATAGTTGGTGTCTCCAAAACTTTTATCTTTGTTTGCTCTCATTTTCTCTTTCTTAGTTGCTTTTTATTAGCTCTATAGTATTAGCAATTTCTAATAGCTCTCTTAATCTTTTGTTGTTGAGAGAACTTATACATAAAAAATATTGAGTATTATTTATTTTTTGAAGTCTAAGTATCAAATAATATTTAAACATTCCGAGAGGGTATTTACAATAAAGTTGTGTAAATACTCCTTGCTTATTATAACCAAGCTTTGGTAATTCACAAAAAAATTCAGGATTTATTGCTGCCTTCTTGAGAGTATCATCTATATCTGGAAGTGAAGTTCTTGCAGTATCAAATATAGTCTCTAAAAGAGGGCTGTCTTCAGACCTTAAAGCCCTTTCTACTGTTGCTAAATTTTGAATTTCGGTAAATAATCTTTCATATAACCATTCTTCTTCATTGTTTATAGTTTTAATGCTTTTACTTAGTTTTATCCATGAATATTCAGAAAAAGCATTTTTAAGAGGTGAAATAGTTATTATTCCAGAAATTCCTTCGTTGTAATCTAGAATTAAAGGTTTTTCATAAAATTCTTGAGAATAAGTGAATTGTTCCAAATAATTTTCAGAATGTACGACTGAAAAAAGAAGCATAAACACTCCAAATATTGTAATTATTTTATACAGTATTGAAATTAGGATCTGGTAGGTGTTCATACTGATTCCCTATAAATGAAATTCTAATGGCACTCCACTAGGTTTACCAATTAATTTTCCATCCTTCATAATTATTTGACCATTTATTATAGTCATTACAGGCCAGCCAGTTATTTTGAAATTATGAAAAGGCGTCCAACCGCATTTTGAGGCCATTTGAGCATTATTTATGGAAGTTTTTTTATTTAGGTCAATTATTGACAAATCGGCATCATAGCCAAGTTTAATAATTCCTTTGTTTTTAAGTCCATAAATTTTTGCAGGATTATAGCATAATAATTCAACTAATCTATGTATGCTTAATTTTCTGTTTGAAACGTGATTAAGCATAATAGGAAGTATTGTTTGTACTCCTGGCATTCCAGAAGGAGAGCCAGGGTAATTATTAGATTTTTCTTCAATAGTATGAGGAGCATGATCTGAACCTATTACATCTACTGTTTTTTCATGTAATCCTTTCCATAATCCTTTTTGGTTTTTGATGTCTCTTATAGGAGGATTCATTTGTGCAAGTGATCCTAACTCTCTATAACAATCAGGATCATGTAAGGTTAAATGTTGAGGTGTAACTTCTGCAGTTATATATTTTTTATGTTTTTTAATTAATTCGATTTCTTTTGCAGTAGAAATATGTAAAATATGAATTGGTCTTTTTATTTCTTCAATTATTTTTATAATTCTTCTTGTTGCATTTATAGCACATTCTTCATCTCTCCATTTAGGATGAAAAGAGCTATCTGCATTTTTTGGAATAATTTTTTTTCTTTCTTGTAATCTGTTTTCATCTTCAGAATGTATTGCTATTCTTCTTTTACTTTTCTTAAATATTTTTGTTAAAGTTTCATCGTCAGGAACTAATAGATTCCCAGTAGATGATCCCATAAAAATTTTAATTCCAGAACACCCAGGCATGTTTTCAATTTCCTCTAGTAAATGAATATTATCTGAAGTTGCCCCGCCAAAAAATGCGTAATTAGTCCACATTCTATTTTTTGCGAGCTCAAGTTTTTCTGATAATAATTCTGGCGTAGATGTAGGAGGAGAAGTATTAGGCATTTCGAAAACACTTGTTATTCCGCCTAAAGCTGCAGACCTGCTTCCGCTTTCAAGATCTTCCTTGTAAGTTGCTCCGGGTTCTCTAAAATGAACTTGGCTATCTATGGCCCCTGGAATAATTGTTAAATTTTTTGCATCTATAATATTTTTTGCATCATAATCTGTCCTTGAGGTAATCAAACTTATAACATTGTCCGTAATGCCAATATTTAAATTTTCTATTTTATTATTTGGAAGGACTAACTCACCATTTTTTATAAAAACGTCATAATATTTTTCCATTTTAATTTCCATGTAATTAAAAACAATGTTCTAATTTATATTTTGCTTTTACCTTTAAGCTGTAAAAACTTATTCAAGATATAGGACTTCGTTAGATGCAACTTTTTCCTTTATAAATTGAAGTCTTTTTTCAGGGTTTCTTCCCATTACATCATCAACTAGAAGTGAAATGTCTTCAACAAGTTTATTAGGCAAATCAACTTTTAATAATGTTCGATTTTTTTTGTTCATGGTAGTTTCTTTTAACTGTTTGGCTGGCATTTCACCTAATCCTTTAAATCTACTAATTTCTATTTTTTGATTTTTATTAAAATATTTATTAATTATTACATCCTTGTGTTTATCATCTTTAGCATAATATGTAGTTCCTTTTTGACTTATTCTAAATAAAGGTGGCTGAGATAGATATAACTTACCATGAAGAATAATTTCTATCATTTCCTTAAAAAAGAATGTCAATAATAAAGAAGTGATATGTGCTCCATCTACATCGGCATCAGTCATTATAATAATTCTTTCATATCTTAATTTAGATATATCGCAATTTTCTTTTGTTCCACACCCTAAGGTTCTAATTAGATCTTTAAGTTCTTTGTTTTGTTCTTTTTTTTCTTTAGTAGAAGAGGCAACGTTTAGTATTTTTCCCCTGAGTGCAAGTATAGCTTGAGTATCTCTATCTCTTGCTTGTTTCGCAGAACCTCCTGCGGAATCACCTTCAACTATAAAAAGTTCAGTATTATCAGGTCCTCGTAATGAGCAGTCTGCCAACTTTCCAGGAAGATTTATATGTTTACCATTAGATAATTTTAATTCTCTATCGTTTTTTATTCTACTTCTTTCTTCAAATTTATTTATAGCAACTTCTATTAATTTAAATGCTATATCAGTATTGTTATTAAGCCATAATTCAAAATAATCTTTAAGTTTACTTTCTATATATTTTTGAGCTCTTGGCTCGTTAAGTTTTTCTTTAGTTTGTCCTTGAAATATGGGGGATTTTAAAAATACTGAGATTATCCCAAAAGAACTTGAGAGTATGTCTTCTGAAATAATTTTTGTTGATTTTTTAATACTATTAAGTTCTCCAAAAGATCTTAGAGCTTTAGTCAAGGCAAGTTTGAAACCATTTTCGTGGCTTCCTCCATTAGATGTAGGAATGGTATTACAGAAACTTAAAAATTCATTTTCGACCACCTGAGGCCAACCTATTGCCCATTCAATATATTCTTCCTTATTTTCTAGTATGCTTGATCCGTCAAATACTTTATCTATAAAGAGGGGTTTGTTTTCTAATTTTTTGTCTAAGTAGTCTTTAAGTCCATTGGGAAAGCAAAAAACCTTTTTCTTTTTTCTATCATCGGTCAGATTAGTTTCGTCTTGCCATATAATTGTTATACCTTTAAATAAATAAGCCTTAGATTCAGACATATTTGAGAGAAGATTAGAATCAAAGAAACTATTTTCTTTAAATATTTTTTCATCTGGTTTAAATATTATTTGTGTACCTGTTTTATTATATTTTTCAATTTTTTTTATTTTGTCTTTTGGAATACCTCTTTCAAATTCTTGCCTCCATAAATATCCTTCTCTACCTACCTCTACGACCATATTACTCGACAATGCATTGACGACTGATAAACCAACTCCGTGTAAACCGCCTGAGGTATTATATATTTTTGTATTAAACTTACCTCCAGAATGTAGAGTTGTGCATATAACTTCAAGTGTAGAAGTTTGCGGTCGTTTAGGATGTTTTAGTACTGGAATACCTCTGCCATTATCTTTAATTAACAATCTATTATTTTCTAAAAGTTTTACTTCTATTTTATTTGCGTGACCCGCAACAGCTTCATCCATAGCATTATCAATTATTTCCGAGGCTAAGTGATGAAGAGACTTTTTATCTGTACCTCCAATATACATTCCTGGTCTTTTTCTAACAGGATCAAGGCCTTCCAACAATTCTATATCTTTGGCCTCATAATTAGAAGCAGCGCGAGTTTTCATAATAAGAACATAAAGATTACGAAAGGATACTTCAAGCAATATTTAGTTAAAAATAACTTATTATATACAATATGTAGACAGAGCTACGAATTACTAGTAGCTCTATCTATTTTAGAAAGGTGTTTTAGACAGAGTAATACATGTCAAATTCAACAGGATGTGGAGTATACTCAACTTTATGTTGTTCTTCTTGTTTTAGTTCAATATATCCATCTATTTGGCTATCCGTGAAGACATTGCCCTCTGTTAAAAATTTTCTATCTTTATTTAGTGCTTTAAGTGCCTCTCCTAAGCTAGCAGAAACTTGAGGTATTTTTGATACTTCTGTTTCAGAAAGACTATATAGATCTTTTTCCAGAGGCTTTCCTGGATCTATTTTGTTTTTTATTCCATCTAAGCCTGCCATAAGCATAGCAGAAAAAGCTAAATAAGGGTTAGAAGATGGATCTGGAAATCTAACTTCTACTCTTTTAGCATTTTTACTTGTTCCATATGGAATTCTACATGATGCAGATCTATTTCTTGCTGAATAGACCAATAATGTTGGAGCTTCAAAGCCAGGAACAAGTCTTTTATAGGAATTAGTACTTGCATTAGTAAAAGCATTGATTGCTTTGGCATGTTTTATAATTCCACCTATATAGTAAAGGCATTCTTTACTTAATCCAGCGTATTCCTTACCAGCAAATATGGGTGTTTTACCTTTCCATATGGATTGATGGCAATGCATACCAGAGCCATTATCATCTACTACAGGTTTAGGCATAAAAGTTGCTGTTTTTCCATATGAATGGGCAACCATGTGAACACAGTATTTATAAATTTGTAACCAGTCAGCTGTTTTAACCATAGGTCCAAATTTAAAACCCAACTCATTTTGTGAAGGAGCCACCTCATGATGATGTTTTTCCATGGGAAGGCCCATTTCAGACATTGAAGTTACCATTTCTGCTCTTAGATCGGTCATAGAGTCTACTGGAGGAACTGGAAAATAACCTCCTTTTATTTGGGGTCTATGTCCAATATTGCCTCCATCAAAATCTGCATTAGAATTATATGGCCCTTCCTCGGAATCAATTTTGTATCCTGTTTTATTTTGACTTACATTCCATTTAACATCATCAAAAACAAAAAACTCTGCTTCAGGTCCAAAGAATACAGCATCTCCTATACGAGATGACTTTAAAAACTTTTCAGCACGTAGTGCGGTTGATCTAGGATCTCTATCATAGTTTTTACCTGTACTAGGTTCAATTATATTGCAGAAAAGAATAAGATTTGGTTGCGCGGTAAAAGGATCTAAAACTGCACTGTCTAAGTCTGGTTTTAATATCATATCGGACTCATTTATAGCCTTCCATCCAGCTATAGAAGATCCATCAAACATTATACCGTTTTCTAGTACATTTTTATCAATAGAACTAGATGTTTGAGCAGTGTGTTGCCATTTTCCTCTAGGATCTGTAAACCTAAAGTCTACAAATGCAACATCGTTATCTGAAATCATCTTCATTATTGATTTAGCGTCTTTAGTCATAATTATTAGCTCCCTTATTTTGTATATATTTTAATTATATAGCGGCATCACCAGTTTCACCAGTACGAATTCTAGTTGCTTGTTCTACTTTTGTAACAAATATTTTTCCATCTCCGATTCTACCTGTATGAGCAGCCTTTTGAATTGCCTCAACAGCTTGTTCTAAAATACTATCTGCTACTATGACCTCTAGTTTCAATTTAGGTAAAAAGTCAACTACATATTCAGCTCCTCTATATAGTTCTGTATGGCCTTTTTGTCTCCCAAAACCTTTAGCCTCAGTTACTGTAATTCCTTGCACTCCTGCTTCTTGAAGTGCATCCTTGACTTCATCTAGTTTGAAAGGCTTAATTATTGCTTCTATTTTTTTCATGGTTTTTCTCCCAAATGATATATTGTATACTAAAATATTTTATAAGCATTATTTGTGCCAACTTTAGAGAGCAAGGTAAACTGCTTTATAATATTTAAATACTATCATAAATGATTAAAATTGTCGTAAAAATAATCATCTTGTGATTAATATTTAATCATTTTTAAAAAATATAATTTTTTTGTATGATTAAATAAATTATTAGTTAGGATAGATAGTATATGGCGGGTGTAGCTCAGTTGGTTAGAGCATCGGTTTGTGGTACCGGGGGTCGCGGGTTCAAATCTCGTCACTCGCCCCACCTCTTAAAATATTTTTAATTTGAAGTTTCAATTCCTTAGAAATTGTTTTTGGTTTATTTTTTTGTAAATCGGCATAAGCTAATATGCTTTTTGCAGTAGATTTACATTTTCCATCTACAAACAAGCCATGCATGATAGATAGAGAACTTTTTCCTATGTTTTCTAAAGAGGAACCTATTTCTATATTGCTAGGATAAAAAACTTGAGAAAAATAATTTATGGAAAAACTAACAATAACAAAGCTATATTTTTTTGTTTCTAGGCTTCTAATGATGTCAACTCTGGCAGATTCAAAATATCTACTAAATGAAACATTGTAAACGTGATTATGCCCATCGATATCTCCCCACCTCACATGTTCAAAAAATTTGATAGTATAGCGATTGATATGGGCAGGTATAATTTATTT
>CAZUXH010000041.1:0-13786 GCA_964624655.1 uncultured Rhodospirillaceae bacterium
ACTGATTCACTATTGTAAATATAAACATATTTCCCTATAATTACTATAGAAAAAATGAATATTTAATAAATTTATTAAAATTAGTTAAAAAAATGCATAATATACAAAAATCATTATTAAGAAGTTTTATACTTTTAAACTTACTTCTTTTTATAAATACATATGCTTCTGCAGCTGAAGAAGTATTAGAAGAGAACAATCTTGATATAACTGATATAAATAAGCAAATATCAGAATTAACTAAAGCTGCAAACTCTGGAGATCCTGAATCACAATTCCTGCTAGGAGAAATATCTTTAAGAAACAATAACCCTCCGGATCATGCTACTGCCGTATATTGGTTTAGAATTGCATCAGAATCAAATCACCTAAAGGCCCAAGAAATGCTTGGCGCACACCTGTTTATGGGACTAGGAGTTCCTCAAGATTCTCATCAAGCATCTGTGTGGTGGCTTAAGGCTGCTCACTCTGGTAGCGTGAAGGCTCAAGCTAGCCTTGGTGTTTTATATGCTTTGGGAAATGGAATAAAAAAAGATTTAATTGAATCATACAAATGGCTTTCTATAGCAGGAAAAAATGGAAATGATGAAGCTATAATGCAACGAGACAACTCCATTGCCCTACAAATGAATGCTGAAGAAATTAGAGAAGCCCAAAAAAGAATAAAAAGTTTTGTAAATAAAAATCACGATTGATTTTTAGATAATACCCACTTCTTTAAAATTTTATGAGGATCTGTTTTATTCTCAACTTTTCTTTCTTTTTTCAAAGAAGTAAGTTCTATAATATATCCGTTAGGGTCTCTTAAATAAATAGATTCTATAAATCGATGGTCTGAAATACCTCTCACTTCTATACCCATTTTTTTTGCTTTTTTATAAAACATATATAAATCTTTTTTTTCAACTTCTAGAGCTATATGGAGATCAAAATCGTGTTGCTTCTTAAAAACAAAAGGAGAACCAGGAACTTCAAAGAATGCAAGAAAAGAATTATCTCTCATTGAATAAAAAGTATGTAAGATTTTAGATTTTCTTCCAGTTTTAGTTACATCAATTTCTAAAGATTTTACTAAAGGTAATTTCAAAAAATCTTCATAAAACTTTCTAGTGACTTCAGAATCAATACAACGATATGCATTATGATGAAGCTTTTTTATAATTATATTTTTAATAGGACTATTAATCATTATTTTCTCTCAGTAGTAACTAATTATTACAGTAATTACAAATGCTTAAACTTTGAAAAAAATATTTTTACATAACACTAAATAGAGTAATTTTTTAATTAGATACTACCATATATTGACATTTTGTTCAAAACACTTCAAAATGTCATTAATACTTAACAAACATGGGGAGTATACATGTCTATGTTAAATAATGCAAAAGGATGGGTCTCTTCCTTAACAGACCTAGCTTTAGCTCTTTTAGCTTTAGCTATAGCGGCATCACTATTAGTGGGACCTAGCAATATGGCCTTTTTCGGAGATGTAGTAGGAAACATTACTAGTCTCGTTGCTGGATTAGGTCGTGGTGGTCTCGCCGGACTTGTAGCCGTAGGAATCATTCTTTGGCTATTCGGAAGAAAATAAAAATTGTTTAAAATATCTAAACTCTTTTGTTTAGATAACAATTTAAATTCCGCGTGCTCTATCTTCTTCATTTTAACGAAGATAGAGCACAGTTTTTGAAAGAAGTGACATGGAAAATAAATTAAAAAATATTACAGAATATATTAAAAATATTAATAAATTTGTTTGGAAAATCACTGAATTAGGTTTTGCGATAGCAATGGCAGGATTAGTAATTTTTCTTCTTATAGGTGGAGAAGTAGGTACATTTCCGGCCATGGTAGCTGCAAATTTTACTAACTTAGCAGCTTCTATTGGTGGAGAAGGATTAACTGCTATACTTGCTGCCGTAGTCTTTATACTGATAGCTAAAAACCTAATTAATAAAAAATAAATATATAAGATCTTTTTATAAATTGACTTTTAAGATTATAAGGTTTAATCCTCTTTAAAATTTATAAGAGGTTAAAATGAAAGTACTTAAATCTTTAAAAAGTGCTAAAATTAGAGATAAGAACTGTAAAGTTGTTAAACGTCGTGGAAGAGTTTTTGTTATAAACAAAAAAAACCCCAGATTAAAAGCTAAACAGGCTTAATTCTTAGTTATAATTAACGCTCTAAAATCATTAACATTAGTTTTTGTAGGACCGGTAAAAACCAAATCTTTTAGTTTATGAAAGAATGTATAAGCATCATTACGATTTAAATAATCTCTTGCATGAATTCCTATTTTTAATCCTCTTTTTAAGCTATCGGGAAAAATAATAGCTCCTGCATTTGATTCAACTCCATCTATACCATCAGTATCACATGCTATCGAGTAAATATTTTCTTCAGAATTTAAATGAATAGCTAATGATAATAAAAACTGGGTGTTTCTTCCTCCCCTACCTTTTAAATTATTAACCTTAACAGTCGTTTCTCCACCTGATAGAATACATAGCGGTGGTTTAAAAGGAGACCCATATTTGATCACTTGTTTTGCTATTGCACCATGAATAATACCTACAGTGTCTGCATCTCCTTCCATAGAATCACTTAAAATTATTGGTTTGAAACCTTTTGATTTTATAAAATTTGCAGAACTTTTTAACGAATTTTGGGAGGAAGCAATAATTTTATAGGAGCTATTAGAAAAAACCTTATTACTTCTTCCAAGGTTATCTTTAGAAGTAAGCAAGCTAATAACATTGTTACTACATACTATTTTATATCTTTTTATAACCTCCAATGCTTCTTGCGAATTACTAGAATCTGGAAATGTAGGCCCTGATGCAATAACACTGGGGTCATCACCTGGAACATCGCTAATAGCTAATGTGAGTATTTTTGCTGGGTATGCTAAAGCAGCTAAATTTCCACCCTTGACTCTAGAAAGTTTTTTTCTTACACAATTTATTTCAGATATAGAAGCACCACTTCTTAGTAAGGAATCAGTTATATTCTGTTTTTCTTTAAGATTAATATTTTCTTTTGGAGCCACCATAAGAGATGAACCGCCTCCCGAAACCAAAAATACTAATAGGTCCTTTCTTTCAAGATTAGAAACCAAGTTTATTATTTTATTCGTCCCCTCTATACCTGCTTTATCTGGAACAGGATGAGAAGCTTCAATAATTTCTATAAATTTACATTTTTCTCCATGCCCATACCTGGTTAAAACAATGCCCTCTAATTTTCCATATCCTCTTTTTAACCAGATTTGTTCAAATACTTTTGCCATTCTTGCCGAAGCTTTTCCTGCACCAATTACAACAATTCTTCCCTTAGGTGGTTTAGGAATATATTTCTCTAATACTACAGATGGATCAGCAGATTTAACTGATTTTTTAAAAAGATCTATCAAAATATTCTTGTAAAACTTATTTTTATCCATTTATAAATTTCCAAACTTAAATGTATATATTATAGTCTCTCCTACTATAATAGAAAAGTTTAAGAAATGCCTGAATTATCCTATGAAATTTATAATAAAAATAAAATTAATTTCCCAATTTTATTTTGTTGTGATCATGCGAATAATAAAATTCCTAATAAATTTAAAAATTTAGATTTAAAAACAACTATATTAGAATCACACATAGGTTACGATATAGGTGCAAAATCATTAGCAATTAATCTTGCTAATCATTTTAATACAACTGCAATAGTTGGAAAGTATTCTAGATTATTAGTAGATTTAAACAGATCGCCTAAGCACAAAGACGTTGTTTCTGAAAAAAGTGATGGGATAAAAATAACTGGAAATATAAGTTTAAATATATCAGAGTTTAAAGACAGAATTAAAAGATTTCATCAGCCCTATCATGAAGTAATATCTCAAATTTTAAACAAAATGGACAACAAACATAGTCATCAGACAAGCTTAATTTGCATTCATTCATTCACTCCAAAACTTAAAAACCATAATCGAAGAATATGGGACATTGGTTTGCTTCACAGAGATGATAAAAGGCTATTGATTCCTATTAGAAAGTTTTTAAAATATAATAACAATCTAATTGTTGCTGATAATTTACCATATAGTGGGTATGATGATGTAAATTATACTATGACTAAACATGGGGAACTAGATGGAAGACCATTTATTTCGATTGAAATCAGAAATGATTTAATAAATAATCTAAGTAATAAAAACTATTCTAAAATATTTCACTCTCTTACATTTGCGATCAATAATTCTTATCGCGAAATTGAAAAAAACCTGATTTAATATATAAATTAAAATATAGACTATTAAAATATAAGGAAAAAAAATGGAAGAAAATAAAAAAGTAAGTATAGAGGCAGCTACTTTTAGAAGGATAGTTAAGCATTTTCAAGAAAACCCAGAAGTTCAAAATATAGACCTAATGGAACTTTCTGGTTTTTGTAGAAATTGCATTTCTCGTTGGTACTCAGAAGAAGCTGAAAAAGAAGGAAAGAAAATTGAATATGAAGATGCTAGAAGTTTAGTTTATGGTATGACCTATAAAGAATGGAAAAAAAAATTCCAAACAGATCAGCCAAAAGATAGAATAGAAAACCTAAAAGAAAGCTTTCATAAACATTAAGATACAAAAATTCTTATAATTTATGATACTTCTTATACCATTCCAAAAACTTGGGAACACCGATTTTAATTGAAGTAGAAGGTTTAAAATTAAAATCTGTTTGTATTTTAGTAATATCCGCATAGGTCTTTTCTACATCTCCTAGCTGCATTGGAAGCATGGTTTTTGTTGCAGTTTTTCCTAGACCAGCTTCTATAATATTAATAAAATCCAATAAATTAACAGGGCTATTGTTTCCTATATTATATACATCTGATATTACTTTATTTGTTGTATTAGATAAAAAATCGTAAATACTCATTGTGCCTTCTATAATATCATCAATATAAGTAAAATCTCTATACATATTCCCTTTATTGAATACTTTTATAGGTTGATTATTTAGTATTCTTTCAGTAAATATCCACGTAGCCATATCAGGTCTACCCCAAGGACCATAAACAGTAAAAAACCTTAATCCAATCGTATTTATTTTATAAAGATTACTGTATGTAGAAGAGAGAAGCTCATCTGATCTTTTTGTAGCTGCATAAAGAGAAACAGGATTATCTACATTATCTTTTTCTGAAAAAGGTATTTTAGTATTTCCTCCATAAACAGAAGATGATGAAGCATATAAAAGATTTTTAACGCCAAATATTTTGCAATTTTCTAATATATTAAAATGTCCTACCAAATTTGTATTTACATATTCGGCAGGGTTTTCCAATGAATATCTAACTCCTGCTTGTGCAGCTAAATGACATACTAAGGTTATTTTATCTTCCTTAAAACAGGATTTTAAACTTTCAAAATCTGAAATATCAACGTTTTTATAAAAAAAGTTTTTATTTTCTTTCAAAATATTCAATCTACTTTTTTTTAAATTTACATCGTAGTAAGGTGATAAATTATCTATTCCTATAATTTTTTCTCCTCTTTTTAACAACCTATTAATAAGATGAAAGCCAATAAATCCTGCAGCACCTGTTATCAATGTAACCATGAAAAACTCCAAATAATATATAACTTCAAATATCATTATTTCATCTTTTAAGAAAACAAATTTTATAATATACTAATAAGAAGCAGTTTAAAAAATCTATTTATGATTTTATTGCATACCTGAAATGTAAATAAAATATAGAAACAATCAAATTTTGTATAGGATAATCAAAATATGATAGATAAGAAAAAAGTAACTTTAGATGACAAGTATGATTTGGGGACTGGAAAAGTCTATATTACTGGAACTCAAGCTTTGGTTCGTCTTCCTATCATTCAAAAACAAAGAGACAAAATAGCTGGTTTAAATACAGCGGCCTTCATCTCAGGTTATAGAGGTTCTCCTCTTGGAATGTATGATAAAGCACTCTGGTCAGCAAAATCATTTTTAAAAAAGAATGATATAAATTTTACACCTGGATTGAATGAGGACTTAGCTGCAACAGCAGTTTGGGGTAGTCAACAACCAGGCTTAATATCAAAAAATAAAGTTGATGGTGTATTTGGTATTTGGTACGGAAAAGGACCAGGAGTTGATAGATCAGGCGATGCTTTTAAACATGCTAATATTGCTGGTACATCAGCACATGGAGGAGTACTCACCTTATTGGGAGATGACCATACGGCAAAATCTTCAACACTAGCTCATCAAAGTGAATATGCAATGTTAGATGCGCAAATACCCATTTTAAATCCTTCTAATGTACAGGAGTTGCTAGATTTCGGATTATTGGGATGGGCTCTATCAAGGTTCGCAGGCACTTGGTCTTCTATGAAATGTGTAACTGCTACTGTAGATAGTTCAGCCTCAGTATACGTGGATCCAGAAAGAAATAGGATAATAACTCCCGAATTTGATATGCCTTCAGGGGGTGTGCATATTAGATGGCCCGATGATATAATGGAACAAGAAAGAAGAATGCTAGAAATTAAAATTCCAGCAGTTAAAGCTTTTGCAGAAGCTAATAATTTAAACAAACCTATTTGGAATGAGGGAGAAAAGCGTATTGGCATAATTGCTACAGGGAAAGGCTATGCAGAATTAAGACAAGCATTGGAAGACTTATCAATTGACTCTTCATACGCTAAAAAATTAGGACTTCATTTGTTTAAAGTAGGAATGCCCTGGCCACTTGAACCTAATAGCCTAATTAGTTTTGCGAGTGGTATGGAAGAAATTATAGTTGTGGAAGAAAAAAGACCATTTTTAGAAGAACAGGTAAAAGACATACTATATAATCAAGCTAACAAACCCAAGCATATAATTGGAAAACATAACGAAAAAAATCAAAGTCTTCTTCCATCTTCTAGTGAGTTATCTGCAGATATATTATCATTGGTTATAGCTGAAAGAATAAATAATAAAACAAAAGATGAAAGAATTAATGAAAAATTAAAAAATATTAAACAAGAAGCTCCTGAACCTTCTGAAATAGAAGGTGTAGCAAATAGGACTCCTTATTTTTGTTCGGGCTGTCCACATAATACCTCAACTAAACTTCCTGCTGGAAGTAAGGCTATGGCTGGAATAGGCTGTCATTATATGGCATCCTGGATGAATAGAGATACTGACTTATTTACCCACATGGGTGCAGAAGGCACAAATTGGATAGGTATGTCGCAATTTGTAGAAGATAAACATATCTTCCAGAATATAGGGGATGGAACTTACAATCATTCTGGCATTCTTGCAGTCCGTGCTTCCGTAGCTGCCGGAGTGAACATAACATATAAGATACTGTATAATGATGCAACAGCTATGACTGGAGGACAACCAACGGAAGGATCGCCCACTCCTGATTCTATCACTCATCAACTATACGGAGAAGGAGTTAAAAGAATTGCCGTAGTATCAGATGAACCAGAAAAATATGGTATAGGAGTTAAATTTGCTGAAGGTACTACTATCCATCATAGGAGCGATCTTGATCTAGTTCAAAAAGAATTAAGACAATGGCCAGGCGTAACAGCAATGGTTTATGATCAAACCTGTGCTACAGAAAAAAGACGCCGCAGAAAAAGAGGATTAATGGAAGACCCAGACAAAAGATCATTCATAAATGATCTTGTATGCGAGGGCTGTGGAGATTGCTCAAGTGAAGCAAATTGCATATCAATAGAACCCTTAGAGACAAAATTAGGCAGAAAAAGAGTAATAAATCAGTCTACATGTAACAAAGATTTTACTTGTGTCAATGGCTTTTGCCCGTCATTTGTAACAGTAGAAGGCGCGCAACCTAGAAAAAGAAAAGTTTCAACTGCTGAAGCAGTCCCAGATGATATTTTTAAAAATATTCCACTACCAGATAAAATAAAATTAGATAAACCTTATGACATACTCGTTACGGGTATAGGAGGAACAGGCGTAGTTACTATAGGAGCACTTATAGGAATAGCCTCACATATAGAAAATAAAGGTGTAAGCGTCTTAGACCAAGTAGGAGTTGCTCAAAAAGGAGGAGCTGTTTTAAGTCATATTAAAATTGCCTCAAAACCAGAAGATATACATTCTGTCAAAGTAGGTAAAAACAATGCAGACCTGATTTTAGGATGTGATATGGTTGTTTGTTCAACCAGTCCCGTAAGAGAGTTAATGAATATTAATAGGACAAAATCAATTATAAATGATCATGAAACACCTGTAGCAGGATTTGTATTAGATCCTGATCATTCTTTTGGAGCAAAAAGAATAAGACAAATTATTGAACAGTCTTCAAATTCTGTGGATTTTATAAATTCAATTAAAATAGCTACTGCAATGTTCGGAGATTCTATAGCATCCAATATGTTTATAACTGGTTTTGCTTTACAAAAAGGCTTTATTCCAATTTTACCCGAAAGCCTTGAGGAAGCTATAAAACTTAACAATATAGCTGTAGAAATGAACTTATCCGCTTTTAGATGGGGTAGACTTGCTGCCCACAATTATAAACTAGTAGAAGAAGAAGCCGCACCATTTATGAATAACATAGAGATCGACCTTACTACTCTTTCTACAGAAGAAATTATAGACGATAGGAGTAAATTTTTAGCCTTATATCAGAATAAAAAATATTCACAAAAATACATAGACTTAATTAATAAAATTAAATCAAAACTAATTAATTTAAATATAGAGAATGAGGATTTTTTAAAGTCAGTGGCTAGATACTACTTTAAGCTCTTAGCTTATAAGGATGAATATGAGGTTGCTCGACTGTATACAAATGGTGAATTTAAAAAAAATATTAATAAAGCTTTCGAAGGGGATTTAAAGTTAAAATTTCATTTAGCGCCTCCTTTATTTGCTCCTAAGGATCCTAATACTGGAAAACTTAAAAAAATTACTATAGGCTCGTGGATCTTACCTGTTTTTAAAATTCTTTCTAAATTAAAATTTCTCAGAGGAACCATTTTTGATCCATTTGGAATGACAAAAGAACGAAAGACAGAACGTTTTTTGATTAAACAGTATTTTGAAGATATTGATTTAGTGTTGAAATCTATTAATTCTAAAAATATCTCTTTAGCAGTACAAATTGCCTCCATCCCTGAAATTATAAGAGGTTATGGCCATGTAAAAGAGGAAAATATTAATAAAGCTCTAATAAAAAGAGAAGAATTATTAAAGCTATGGAATTTAAAAGATAAAAATGGCATCAAAACTAAAGCTGCTGAATAGTATCTTTCTTTAATAATACAGTTAATTATCCGGCGAATAATTAAGAAAAAGCAAATTTCTAAAAAGCTAGAATTTATATGATATTTTGAAAATAAATGAAAAAAGAATCTTCCTCAGTCTCATCAACACTTAAAAGATACGCTCAAGTAAGTAGTAAAATGGGATCTGTCACAACACAAATAGCAGGAAGGAAAATAATTGGAAAAACAAATAAAGAAAAAAATGCTGAATTGATTTTTGAGGCCTTAGGAGGATTAAAAGGCCCTTTCATGAAAGTTGCCCAACTCCTTTCAAGTATACCTGATGCTATGCCAAAAGAATATTCTGATAAACTTCAGCAACTTCAAGCGGATGCACCATCTATGGGATGGTTGTTTGTTAGAAGAAGAATGATAAATGAGTTAGGAAATAATTGGCAAAATAAATTTACAAAATTTGAAAAAAATGCAGTCAAGGCAGCTTCTCTAGGACAGGTTCATAAGGCCTGGGTAGAAAATAAAAAATTTGCTTGTAAACTTCAGTATCCTGATATGATTTCCACTGTAAAAGCAGATTTAAAGCAGATCAAATTAATATTTTCAATTTATAAATCTTGGGATAAAACAATTAATACTTCAGAGATTTTTGATGAGCTATCTACAAGACTAATGGAAGAATTAGACTACATACGAGAACAAAAGAATATGTTAATATATTCTAAAATGTTATCTAAACAAAAATCTATTAATGTACCAATTCCTTTAAAAACTCATTCTACTGAAAGACTTATCACCATGACTTGGTTAGATGGAAGACCATTAATGTCATACAAGAAGTCAAAATCAGAAATTAGAAACAAAATAGCTCTAGAATTATTTAAGGCATGGTATATACCATTCTACCATTATGGAATTATTCACGGAGATCCTCATCCTGGAAATTACCAGATTTTCGAAAATGATAAATCTATCAAAATTAATTTACTTGATTTTGGTTGTATAAGAGTATTTTCTCCTACATTTGTAGGAGGGGTAATAGATCTTTATAAAGCGATAAGAGACCAAGATAGAGAATTAGCTATTAACGCTTATAAGGCTTGGGGTTTTAAAAAACTTTCAAAAGAAGTTATTGAAGTGTTAAATGTTTGGGCACAATATATTTATGGTCCTCTTCTAGAAGATAAAATACGCCCTATTCAAGAAAAAAATAGAAATAAAAATGGAAAAGAAATTGCTAAAAAAGTTTATAAAAATTTAAAAAAAGTAGGAGGGGTTAAACCTCCTAGAGAATTTGTATTGATTGATAGAGCTGCAGTAGGGCTTGGTTCTGTTTTTATGCACTTAAATGCACAACTAAATTGGCACCAACTAATAGAAGAAATGATAGAAAACTTTGATCAAGAAAAATTAAAGACTAGACAAAACAAACTACTTAAAGAAGTTGGATTAAAATAGAATAACTTTCGGTAAAACTATGTCAGATTTATTTATCAATATAATTTTTGTTATTCTTACTGGCTTAATTGCAATCCATGGTCTGACTTTTAGAAATAAAGATGGTGAAAAAGACTTTGTTAGATTACTCTTTGGCTGTATTTCATTACTATTTTTTTTAAGAGTTCTTTTTTTTGATTTATTAGATCTATTTTAATTATCTCTCATAGTTTGGCTGGTCTTTATCTATTTCTGGTACTGACAATAATCTTTGATCTTCATTAAGTAAAAATTGTTCTTTAAGATATACAAGACGGTCTTTTATAGAAGGAGGAACTTCCTGTACATTATATAGCAGTCTGTCTAACCAATGCATTCCCTTTTCTAGGTCTGCATCAAGTATTAATGCCTTTTCATATAATTCCATAGCTTGCTCATAATTTCCTATTCGATCATAAAGAATACCCAAGTTTGCATAGGCTGGTGCAAAATTATCATCTTTATAAATAGCTAACTCAAAGTATTTTATAGCTTCTTCGTATTTGTTTAACTCCATCAAAGATCTTGCCAAACCTTCAATAATATATACATCTTCATTATTTAGGTTATAAGCTCTCAAATAACTCTTATATGCTATTTCATAATTTCTATCTTTAAATGCCTTGTTTCCTGCTGAATAATCATTAGAGCCTAAAGATTTATTCGAAATATGATCCCAAACTAACCATGATGTGAACAATATAATCAAAGCTATACTAATTTTTATTAAAATTGAATACAAACTATCTTTTTCTTTAGACATAACTGAAATTAAAAAATTTGCATATTGAATAAATAAGAAAAAATAAAAACTAGTAAAATACTAATAAACCTAGATCTATTTTTTTGAAGATTTCTTTGATATTCATTCAATTTACTTTTAGATTTTTTTTCTATTCTCCTCACACTTAATACCCAAATTAACTTATTTACAGGGATATAAAGAGCTGCAGAAAGAACTAAAACGGATAAATAAAAATATAATTCCTCATTCATAATTATTTAGACTTTTAAATATAAAGGACCAAATATTAAATATAGGCCCTTTATATGTTTTAAGATGATGTATCACCTATATCTTCTGATAGAGATTCAAATTTTTTCTTTGGTTCAGTGGACATTTCCATTTTATAAGCAAGCATCCACATCATATAAACACCCAAAATCCAAAAAAGAATTTGCCAAGCCCAAATAGAAGGAATACCAAAAAGCCAAGTAGTAGGATCTAATGGACTTCCAAAAATCCAATTACCTATAACCGCACCTGGGCCAATTCCGAAGAAAAACCAAAGTAATGTAATAATTATAGCAGTAGGAACTAGCCTCTTTTTCTCAGGAGATAAAGAAGAGTGATCCTTAAGAAAATTATGAAACTTCATCTTATGATCCATATCACCTTTATTCTGAGTAAAACAGGAAACAATTATTGCGATTCCTAAATTAAAAAATATTCCCCATCCTGCAGAATGGATAGTTAAAGGCCATCGACCCCAAGGAGCATCCATACCAAGCGTTCCAAATATTGAAGCACCAATAGATTCAGTAAAAGTAACTGCTACTAACCCTGCAATTAATCCAAGAGTAACTCCTTCTTTTGTTAAGAAAGGCCACCAACATATTGCTATCAGAGAAGGCCACATTTGGAATCCATATGCAACAGCTAATCCTCCTAATAGAACTAAGGCATCAGATGATGTAGTTGCTACCACAAGTGCTGCCAGAACAATTACACCAACTCCTATTCTTCCAAGAATTTTTTGTATATTATGACTTGCATCAGGTATTACAAACCTTTTGATAATATCTCTGGTAATCATACCACCAGCTGTTGACATGTAAGCGGCTCCCGTAGACTGCATAGCGGCAAGAGCACACACGGATAACAGCCCTACTAGCCAAGGTGCTGCATCAGACATCAAGTATATTAATTGAGGTACTAACATGCCTTGCTTTCCAGCACTTTCCATAATATCGTTACCTCCTAATCCTGCTCCCATAACATTGTTTACTAATTCTGGGTGGGCTGCTAACAATGCAGTATTAGCTCCTAAAAGATGAGATCCAATTCCTTGAACTGCAGTAAATGTCATTAAAATTAGTCCTATACCAAAAGCAGAAGCCCAGACCTGTTGCGGCGCAAAAGGTTCCACGGATTTATTAGAAAATGACCACATAGTAAATGCTGGAGCTGATTGGATTCCCATGAGTGCAAACATATAAGTCAATATCATAATTCCAGTCCACGCACCACCTACAGCTTGAGTACCAGATTTCACAAATTGTATCACTCCAGGTATAGCAATATAATGACTAAAGCCCTGAGGTGTAATTTTTTTATCTATACTTGCCAGCCCTGCAATTCCCTCATTAAGTGCTGTAAATCCACCAATATATGAGTAAGCAATAGTACCTATTACAATTATACCTCCTGCCAAAAGTATACACTGCATGGTATCAACATATGCAACTGCCCTAAGTCCACCTGAAGCAACGTATATAAACACCACCGCAGAAAGCAACCACATTCCTACATTAACACTTAATAATCCATCAGTTAATACATTGAATAAAAACCCGGAAGCTCTCAATTGAATACCTAGATATGGAACAGAAAAAACTAAAGCCACAAGTACAACTAAAATTCTAATTAAATCTGATCTAAAATAATCCGATAGCATTTCTCCAGGAGTAACAAATCCAAATCTTTTTCCAATCATCCATTGCCGTTTTAAAAACATTACCCCTGTAAATGGAATAGTTATTGCGTAAAAAGATGCATAAGCATATTGGAATCCATCTCTATAAATTAGGCCGGGGTGCCCCATAAAAGTCCATCCCGAAAATGAAGTAGCTGTCGCTGCTAAAACAAAAACCCAAATAGAAATTCCTCTACCAGCTAAAAAATAATCACTAGCTGTTTTAGCTTGTAAATGGCCTCTTATTCCCCAATAGATACAATATACCCAATACAGTAGCACAAAAACTAATAACCAAATAACTTTAGCGTCCATTTCTTTCCCCCTAATTTAAATCAATCCAGATTAGGATACAATTAAATCGATAT
>CAZUXH010000042.1:0-229 GCA_964624655.1 uncultured Rhodospirillaceae bacterium
TGATGTTAATTATTATATTGCTTTTCTCAGCTAGCCTTTTTGGGTTATTTAATTTAAATATACCATCATTTATTTATTCTAAAATAGATAAGTATTTAAGTACAAAGGTTAGTTCACTTGCTTTTTTTGAAGGAGTATTCGCTACTTTGCTTGCAACTCCTTGCAGTGCACCCTTCTTAGGTACAGCCGTAGGGTTCGCTTTATCTTCAAGTTCTTATCTAACCCTGTC
>CAZUXH010000042.1:321-13489 GCA_964624655.1 uncultured Rhodospirillaceae bacterium
GAATAAACTTAATATTATTTTAGGATTAAGTTTAATATTTTCTGCAATTTGGCTTTTAAAGATATTATTAAAATTAACAAATTTTAATTTGATAATTTGTGTTCTTGTAATAACTAGTATTTTAGTTTTTATTTTTTCTGATAGAAAATTATATAGATCATTTTTCTTTATATTATCATTATTTATTATAATCTTACCTATAAGATTTGAAGAAACGATTACAGCTAATATTATTAATAAATTTTATAAGAATGATAATTTAATTTGGGTAGAATTTGATGAGAC
Organism: uncultured Rhodospirillaceae bacterium; assembly: GCA_964624655.1. Taxonomy (GTDB): domain Bacteria; phylum Pseudomonadota; class Alphaproteobacteria; order TMED109; family TMED109; genus CAZUXH01. The sequence goes on from CAZUXH010000042.1 coordinate 607, forward strand.
TAAAATAGATAAATATTTAGATCAAAATAAAATAGTGTTTGTAGACATAACAGCCGATTGGTGTATTACATGTAAAGTAAATGATATTTTAGTTTTGGACAGCAAAAAAGTAAAAAACTTGTTCAATTCCGAGAATGTGGTTTTAATGAGAGGTGATTGGACACATGAAGATGAAAATATTTCTTCATTTATTTCAAATTGGCAAAGATTTGGTATTCCTTTGAATGTAGTATATGGTCCTAGTTTGGAAAAAGGTATTTTATTTCCCGAAATTTTAACCAAGAATTTAATAGAAAAAAATGTTTTAAAAGCTCGCTAGTTTGTTATATTGTTAAGGTTTTATTAATACTTGAATGCTACAATGCTCTTTAGTAAAAAATCATTCATAAAAAGGGAGAATAATTAATGACAGTGTCCGTTGGAGATAATATTCCGTCAGGAAATTTAAAAAGATTAGAAGAACAAGGTGTAAAAGATATAAATATACAAGAATACTTGGAAAACAAAAAAGTAGTGCTTTTTTCTGTTCCAGGAGCTTTTACTCCAACTTGTTCTGCAAAACATCTTCCAGGGTTCGTAGAATATTATAAGGATATTTTAGATTTGGGAGTAGATGAAATTATATGTATAGCCGTGAATGACGCCTTCGTAATGAGTGCTTGGGAAAAAGATCAAAATGCTAAGGGTAAAGTAACACTACTTGCAGATGGCAATGGGGGCTTTACAGAAAGTCTAGGTCTCATGTTTGATGGGTCAAAATTTGGTTTAGGTCAAAGAGGGCAAAGATTTGCAATTATTATAGATAATTTAAAAATTTCACACTTAGCTATCGAAGAATCGGGAGCATTTGAAGTTTCTAGTGCAGAGAATATTATAAAAGTTTTAAAAAACACGTAAGTTTAAATTTTTATTTAATTGGAATAGCTGATCTAGCCAATAGATCAGCTTTTTCATTTTCTTTTATTCCAGAGTGAGCTTTGACCCATTGCCATTCTATTTCATGGTTTTTACAAGATTTTTCTAGTTCTTCCCATAGATCTTTATTTTTTACATTTTTATTTGAGGCATTTTTCCAATTATTCTTTTTCCAGTTGATTAGCCATACAGTTATACCATTTTTTACATATTGGCTGTCAGTATATATTATTACTTTTGAATTAGAGTTTAGATATTTTAGGGCCTTAATTACAGCAATAAGTTCCATTCTATTATTAGTAGTTTCAGCTTCTCCACCATTTAATTCTTTGTGCATATCTTTATGTTTAATTAATACACCCCAACCACCAGGCCCTGGGTTTCCTGAGCAAGCTCCATCAGTCCATATTTCAAAAATATCTTGCATGTTACCCACTATTAAAAAAATCTAGTAAATTCTAAATTAGAATTTTTAAAATACAAATACTTATCTATATATTCTTCGGGGTTTTTTGTTTTAACAATACTTCTATCATGTTTTTGTTTAGCATCAATTAAACGTGAGATATAAAATCTTATGCAAAATATTTTACAAAAAATATTTAAACTATTAAGTTCTATTATTTTTATATTTTTTATTTTGTTATATCCTGCTAAAAGTTTTTTGACTTTATTTTTATCTAAAGATATTTTTCTTTTCTCATTATATATGAGACACCAGGAAATAATTATTATAGCCAGGTCTATTACAAAATAATCCTTACATGAATAATAAAAATCTATAACTCCATTAATTTTATCATCTTTAAATAAGATATTATCAGGAAACAGGTCTGCATGAATAATACCTTTAGAAAAATCAAATGTTTTTAATTTTTTAAATTCTGAAATGTCATCTAATACAGAGCTATATAGGTCAGGGTATTTTATTTTGGTGTCCTTTTTCAATAGATCTATATTTAATATAATATATTCAAATGAGTAATCATTTTTTTTATTTGATTTGTAATCTAGACTCATATAATGCATTTTTGCTAATGTTTTACCCACTTCATACAAATGTTTAGGAAAAATGTTTTTTAATGAACTTCCTTGTAAAAAAGAAAAAATTGCTGCCTTCTTATTGTTAAAATTTGTAAAATATTTTCCAGAATTATTTATTAACGGATATGGACAGTTAAAACCTTTTGTATATAAATGGTTCAATAGTTTCAAATAATATTGTAAATCTTTGTTAATATTTTTATCTTCAAAAATGGTTAGTATAAATTTGGAATTTTTAGTTATTGTATAGTAATTAGTATTTTGTATTCCTTGATGAATAGGAATATATTCTTCTAAAGGTGATAAATCGTAATTGAGAAATATGTTTTTTATATCTTTTTTTTTTAATTTAGTGAAAATAGCCATAAAGTATATGTTTCTAAAAAATTAATTTTAAGATTTATATTAAATGAGCAATTTCATAATAGCCATAGTTTAAGGAAAAAAATGAATTTTCTTTTATATAAAAAAAATATTTTTGTATTTTTTATTTCAATATTATTTTTACTAGAAGGTTGTGGAGGCCCTGACACAACAGCAGCTAGAATATATAAAGATACCTTTAGTGGAAATGATCAAGTTGAATGTCCTGATATAAAACTAATAAAAGAATTAAATAATTATTATTCTCGTGGACAGAATGAAGAAATAAATTACGTCGTAAATTTAGATAAGGTGAGTTTTGAATGTTATCTTGAATACGAGGAAATCTCAGATAAATCTTTTGTTGATGGTCTGGCAGCACAAGTCCTTGGCTCAGAAAGCAAAAGTATTTCCAGGCACAATTCTAAAATAAATCTTGATATTTCATTTTTAGTATCCACTGGTAATATTTTAGAAAATGAAATCAATGCATCTTTTTCTTATGTATTAGTTTTAATTGATGAAAAAGAGGAAATTATAGTTAAGAAAAACTTTTCAACTCAATTTATTATAGATAAGCCCTATGATAAGTTTATTTTAAGTGAAAATCTAATTCACATTAATCTTCCAAATATCAATATTGAAGCTGAAAATTACAAACTATTGTTAGGTTTTAAAAAAATATAAAATTTAAAAGCTGAGAGTTGACTTTTTTATAATATGTGCTTTAGAATTAAAGAGTGATTCGGGAGATACTAGTTTAATCTAGAGCCGAAGGAGCAACGAGGTCTCGGAAACTCTCAGGCAAAAGGACCGTTTAGCAAATCGTATCTGGAAAGAACCAATTTATTGGTGCACCGAAGGAGTAAGCAATCAGAATATTGTGAATCTCTCAGGTAAAAAAGACAGAGAGGCCTAATAGGGTAATCACTCATTATTGAGGTCTTTTATGAATATAAGTTCTTTAAAACAAATAAAATTGTCACCTTTGCATAATCTCCATAAAAAATATGGTGCGACTATGACTAATTTTTTTGGTTGGGAGCTACCAGTTTACTATACTGGAATAATAAGGGAACATAAGCATGTAAGGGATTTTGCTGGCTTATTTGATGTTTCACATATGTGTAGAATAGAGATACAAGATCATGAAATGGGAGATTTAGAAAAACATTTGCCTGTTAACATGAATGATTATTATATAGGTGATGTCAAATACTCATTCTTAATAAATAAATCTGGTCTAATTATAGATGATTTATTAGTAAATAAGATAAATAAAAAGATTCTTTTTGTAACGAATGCTTCTAGAAGAGATAAAGTAATAGGTCTTTTATCCAAAATACCAGGTTTGAAATTTAAAGAGTTAATAAATACTGCACAAATAGCAATTCAGGGTCCTGAATCTGAAAAAATTATTTCTACTGTTTTTGAAGGATCTGAAGATTTAAACTTTATGAAGATTGGAGAATTTAAATTTAAAAAATCAAAATTCTTAATTAGTAGAACTGGATATACAGGAGAGGATGGCTTTGAAATAATAGGAGAAAAAGAAAAGTTATCTCAAATTATATCTATATTGTTAAAAGATAAAATATTAAAACTTATTGGTCTAGGGGCAAGAGATAGTCTAAGATTGGAAGCTGGCTTATGTCTTTATGGAAATGAAATAACTGAAGAAATAAACCCCATGGAGGCAGGAATTTCATGGGTAATTGATAAAAAAAGTATGGAATTTGAAAAATTTTACGGATCTGTTTCTTTTAAAAATATTTTACAAACGGGTATAAAGAAAAAAAGGTATGGGTTTGTTTTATCAGATAGACATATAGCAAGAAGTGGAACATTAGTTAGTAATAATAAACAGGAAATTAGAGGGTACATAACTAGTGGATGTTTTTCTCCAACGTTAAATAAGTCCATATGCATGGGTTTTATTAATACTAACTGTAAAGAAAAAGAAAACTTATACGTAAATATTAGAAGTAATTTTATAAAAATTAATAAAATAAATCTTCCTTTTGTTCAACATAAATACAAAAATAAATAAAGGATATATCAATGAATGATAAAATATATACTAAAGAACATGAATGGATTGAAGTTATTGAAAATAATATGGCTATTATTGGTATAACAGATTTTGCACAAAAACAGCTGGGTGATATAGTTTTTGTAGAACTTCCAGAAAAAGGAAAATCCTTTAATAAAGGAGAGGAAATTGCTGTAGTAGAATCTGTCAAAGCAGCTAGTGAAGTTTATAGTGGTGTATCTGGTCAAGTTTTAGAAGTAAATGATGCCATAGTTGACGAACCTCAATTAGTAAATTCTGATCCAGAAACTAAAGGTTGGTTTGTTAAAATAAAAATAGATAAAATTGAAGAATTTGACGAATTAATGTCTTTAAACGAATATAAAGAATTTTGCTTAGGTTTGGAATAAATTAGATGAGATATCTCCCGCATACCGAAGAAGATGTTAAAACCATGTTATCTGAAATAGGTGTTACTGAAATAAATGAGCTTTTTGAGGATATACCAAAATCAATAATAAAAAATACTAAGTTTAATTTACCAGATCATAAATCTGAGATAGAGGTGGAAAGATATATGACTGAGTTGTCTAAAAAAAATATAATAGCTACAGAAGTACCCTTTTTCATAGGCGCAGGTTCGTATAACCATCATATCCCTGCAGCAGTAGATCATATTATTCAACGTGGTGAGTTTCTTACCTCTTATACGCCATATCAGCCAGAAATTAGCCAAGGTACATTACAATCTTTGTACGAATTCCAAACCCAAGTAGCAATGATAACTGGGATGGAAATTGCTAACTCTTCAATGTATGATGGTTCTACAGCTAGTGCAGAAGCTGTTTTAATGGCAACTAGAATTACAAGAAGAAAAAATGTAATTATTTCTGAAGGAGTTCATCCTCAGTGGGTTGAAACTATAAATACTTTTACTAAGCCTTTAGGGATTAATTTATCAAAAATAAAAAAACAAAATCTTGCAAACTTTGATGAAAATTTTGAAGAAATTTATGAATTAATAAATACAGAAACTGCATGTGTAGTAATTCAAAATCCAGACTTTTTTGGTAATATAGGAGATTTTAAAAAATTAGCTCAGAGATGTCATAAGCATGATGCTTTATTAGTAGTATGTATTAATGAAATTCTTTCTTTAGGATTGATAGAACCTCCTGGTGAACTTGGTGCAGACATAGTTGTGTGTGAAGGTCAGTCGTTAGGAGTTGGGCTAAGTTTTGGAGGACCTTACGTAGGATTATTTGCTACTCATAAAAAATTTGTAAGAAATATGCCAGGTAGAATAGTAGGTCAGACGCTAGATAAAAATCATAAAACTGGCTGGGTTCTAACTTTAAATACTAGAGAACAACATATTCGCAGAGAAAAAGCTACTAGCAATATTTGTACAAATTCAGGCTTATGTGCATTAGCTTTTTCTGTACATCTCGCTTTACTTGGAAATACAGGATTTAAGAAATTAGCGACTGAAAACCATTATAGGGCTATTCAACTATTTGACTATTTAAAAACTATAAAGAAAATTAAATTATTAAATAAATCATTTTTTAATGAATTTTCGCTTGAATTACCTTCTGATGCTTCTATTTTTGTTGATTATGCATCCAAAAAAGGTGTTCTGGCAGGACTACCAGCTGACAGGTTGTTTCACTTAGATGGTCGTTACAAAAATATTTTAGTTTTAGCAGTTACGGAACTTAATACGAAAACAGATATGAATGCATTAATTAAAATATTTAAGGATTATTTTAAATGACACTAAAAAAAGCAGAGTTGCTTACAGATGATTTAAATCAAGAAGCACTAATTTTTGAACAAGGTAAAAGTGGTAGAATAGGTGTGGATATTCATAAAGTAAATTTAAAGAAAAATAAATTAGGAAATTGTAACGTAAGAACTTCTTCTTCTCTACCAGATCTATCAGAACCTCAGGTTATTAGACATTATACTCGCTTGAGTAGAAATAATTTTTCCATTGATAGTGGTTTTTACCCACTAGGGTCTTGTACAATGAAACATAATCCTAGGATAAACGAAAAAATTGCTAGATTGCCTGGTTTAAGAGATATTCATCCTTTGCAACCTATTACTACTGTTCAGGGTGCTTTAGAAGTAATATATAATTTACAAAATTGGTTAAAAGAGTTGACTGGTATGCCATTTGTATCCATTGGTCCTGCAGCTGGTGCTCATGGAGAGTTATGTGGCCTTTTATCAATAAAAAATGCTCTTATTAAAAAGTCTTCAAAAAGATCTATAGTTTTAGTGCCAGAATCAGCGCATGGAACTAATCCTGCAACAGCCTCTTTCTGTGGATATTCTACAGATAAAATTGCTGAAGATAAATATGGTAGAATAGACTTGCAAAGTTTAAAGAGGAGGCTATCTGAGAACGTAGCTGCAGTGATGCTAACTAATCCCAATACTTGCGGAGTGTTTGAAAAAGAAATATTAGAAATTTCAGAAATTGTACACTCTGCCGGTGCTTATTTATATTGTGATGGTGCTAATTTTAATGCGATAGTAGGAAAAATTAAGCCTGCCGACTTAGGTATCGATGCGATGCATATAAATTTGCACAAAACGTTTTCTACTCCTCATGGAGGAGGAGGTCCTGGAGCAGGTCCTACTGTTTTAACAGATGAATTATCCCAATTTGCTCCTATTCCCTATGTAATTTTAAAAGATAATAAATATTGCCTCATAGAACATAATACTAACATTTCTGATAGCTTTGGGAGAATGAGAGCATTCCATTGCCAAATGGGAACTTTTATAAGAGCTCTTGCATATTGTCTTAGTCATGGGAAAGATGGATTTAAAAAAGTGTCAGAAACTGCTGTTTTAAATGCTAATTATGTGAGAAGTAAAATTTCAAAATTTATTACTCAATCTTTCCCAGGTAAATGTATGCACGAATGTCTTTTTGATGAAACATTTTTAAAAGGTTCTGGTGTATCTACACTTGATTTTGCCAAAGCTTTAATCGATGAAGGCTTTCACCCTCCTACAATGTATTTTCCTTTAGTAGTTAAGGGGGCGTTTTTAATTGAGCCTACTGAAAGTGAAAATAAGGAAACTTTAGATAGGTTTTGTAATAGTTTTACTAAATTGGCTCAAGAAGCCCAATCTGGGAATAAATCTAAATTTATTGATGCTCCAATAAGCTCTCCATGGTCAAGACTAGATGAAGCCAGAGCTGCTAGAAATCTTAATTTGAGATGGGAAAAATCTTCTTAATACTAACTTTGTTTTAGGGATGAATTAGTAATAGTTAATGGTATTTTATCAAGGAAATCACTAAACTGAGTTTCTCTTTGTTGGAAATTTTTTGGATCAGAAATGATGTTTTCAATACAATTTAAAGTTATTTTCAAAATTTCTTCTTGAATAGCTTCCTTTGCAGTATTTTCAAGATAATTGATTTCTTTATTTAAAACTATTTCTTTACGTTTTAAATCTTTATCTAATTTTTGTAGATAGTTTTGAGCTTTTTTAATAGCTTCTTCCCTTTCTTTTAATATTATATTTTCAGAATCATTTTTATATTTTTTTAAAGAATTTTGACTCTCTTTTAAAAGGTTTTGAGCTTCTAGAAGAGTTTTTTCAGATTCACCTATCTTGTTTTGTATATATGAACCTCTTTGTTCTAGAGATTTACTAATAGCTGAGGATGCTTTTAGAAAAACTATTAGGATGAATACTATGAAAGCAATTAAGACCCAAAAAGAAGAATCATGAAATAAATCAGACATTTTTAATCCTATTTCTTTCCTTCTCTATTTCCTTTTTTATTATACTTGGGTCAGAAAGTTTGTAAGACAATTTTTCTAAAATCTTTTTTGTCGCATCTTCTGCTATTGAATCAATATCATTTTGAAAGGATAATATATTTTTTTCAATCTCAGATTTGCTTTCATCTAGTTTTTTACTAAGAAGCTTTTGTGATTTTTCCATTTTTACCTCTGCTTCTTCTTGATTTTCTTTATGTATGTTTTTAATTACATTCTTTATTTCATTATCAGTATTATTTATTAGAAGCTGAAGTTCTTTGTTGGTTTGTTCAATTTTATTTTTTATTTCCTCAGCTTTACTAATATCACTTCTAATTTTTTCTTCTCTCCTAGAAATTATGCTTGCAATTCTAGGAAGTGCAAAGTATTTCATACTCAGATAAATCAGTGGAAATATTAAACAAAGCCAAACGATTTGAGGCATATAGTCTGGAATTACCATTTGAGGCATAATTTTTTTCCAAATTTACTCTTAATGTTAATAAATTACCCAAACATTATTAGAAAAGCCATTACTAAGGCATATAAAGCTACAGCTTCAGTTAAGGCAAATCCTAATAAAACGTTACCAAAAACCTTTGGTGCTGCAGCAGGATTTCTCATAGAGCCAGAAACGTATTGCCCAAAAATAATGCCAATACCAACACCGGCTCCCGCCACGCCAATAGTTGCTAATCCGGCTCCTATAAGTTTAGCAGATTCAATTTCCATTTTTTTCTCCTTTTTAAATTATTATTAATGACTTGGGTGAAAAGAATCATTTAAATATAAACAAGTTAATACTGCAAATACATATGCCTGAAGAAAAGCTATTACAGTTTCTAGTACATATAATAGTACGATAAACACGAATGGTGCAATTCCAAACACACCCAATGCTACTACAAATCCCGCAAAAACTTTTATCATTGTATGACCAGCCATCATATTGGCGGCAAGTCGAACTGCAAGACTTATAGGTCTTGATATGTAAGATACAATTTCTATTGGTACTAGTAGAGGTGCAAGATAAATAGGTACTCCTTTGGGAAGGAATAACCTTAAAAACTTGTGACCATTTAGAATAAAACCTAGAACAGTAGCAAATAGAAATATTCCAAAAGCGATAGCAAAAGTCACTATAATATGACTAGTAACAGTAAAGCTATATGGAATTAGACCTAAAAGGTTGCACAACAAAATAAACATAAATAAAGAATACACAAATGGAAAAAATTTTGCTCCATTATTGCCTAGGTTGTCTCTGGTAGTATTAAATATCATTTCATATGACATTTCAGCTAAAGATTGTAATTTATCTGGAACTAAAGATTTCTTTCTAGTAGCTAAAATTAAGAAGATATTTAGAAGCACAAGTATAATAACCATCATAAGAGAAGAATTAGTAAAAGAAACGTCTATCTCTCCGATTTTTAAATCAAATATTCTATGGATGGAAAATTGATCCAAGGGCGAATGTTTTTCAGCCAATTTATAACCTATTCTAATTAATTAAACATCTTAATCACTTCTGCCAATTCATAGCAGATTTATATGCTGTGTAAATACCCGAAATCATACCAAGAATCAAAAAAATTATTAAAAAAATTGGTTTAGTGTTAAAAAAATAATCTAAACCCCATCCTATAGACGCCCCTACCAATACATTAGCAAATAGCTCTGATACTATTCTGAATGCATGAGAGAAACTTTTAACATCATTTTTCTTATCTGATTCGATCGTTGATTCTTTTTTTGAGGACTTAATAGTATTTATAGACTTTGACAACTGACTTAATGATCTATTTAATTCGGTAATATTTTTTTTATTTTTCATAAATAAACTTTATATTATATTTATTGTTTAATAAATGAAAATAAAAAACAGCAACTGCTTCTATTTTAGAAGGTAGGGTTTATTCAGCGGCTTTAATAAATTCTGCTTCTTTTAAAGATACAGAAACTAGCTGCGAGACTCCTGGTTCGTTCATAGTAATACCATAAAGACGGTCCATTCTAGCCATAGTAAGACGGTGATGGGTTATTATAAGAAATCTAGTATTACATTTATTTATTATTTCATCTAAAAGGTCACAAAATCTATCAACATTACTGTCATCTAAGGGAGCATCAACCTCATCTAATATGCATATAGGAGAAGGTTTAGTTAAAAATACTGAAAAGATTAAAGCTAAAGCTGTAATTGCTTTTTCTCCACCAGAAAGTAGATTTAACTGCTGTAGTTTTTTTCCAGGAGGAGATGCCATTAATTCAAGTCCGGACTCTAAAGGGTCATCCGAACCTTCCAATTTTAAATAAGCTTCCCCGCCACCAAATAATTGTTTGAATAAATCTTTAAAATGTTTGTTTACGTCATCAAATGCTTCTAATAGTTTAGCCCTAGATTTTTTGTTAATTGATCTAATACTAGTTCTCAATTTGTTTATTGCATCTAAAATTTCTTCTTTTTCTTCTTCAATATTATTAATTTTATTTTCTAATTCAGAGGCATCTTTTTCAGCTACCAAATTTACTGGTCCTGCTCTTTCTCTTCTAGAAATAAGTTTTTCTAATTTTTCTTCAGCCTCTTCGGTTAAAAAAGATTTATCTAAAGGAAATTCTAATATTTTATCAAATTCATCTGGCTTTATGTTTAGTTTTTCTTTTATTTTTTCTTCATTATTAATTATCACTTGTTTAGCTTGTTCGTAGTGACCTTCCTGTCTAGCCTTGTTTTCTCTAAATTCTGCTAATTTTTCGCTCAGTAAGGAGTATTCTTTAGTTGTTTTTTCATATAGCGAGTCTTTTTGATTTAAATTATTTCTAATTGTTTCTTTGTCTAATATTTTTTGATTTATCTCCTTTAAGAGTTTCGATCTCTCTTCTTTTTTTCTGATTGGCATATCTTTATATTCTAATAAGCTGCTAAGGTTTTTATCTCTACTTTTATTTAAAAAAACCAACCTATTATTAATTGTTTTTATTTGTTCTTCACATCTATTTGCTTCATTTAAAAGATTATTATTATATTCTTTTTGATTATTTCTTTCGCTCAATTTTTGGTGATAGAAACCTAAAATTTCAGTGAGTTCAGAATCTTTCGTTTTAAACTGAGATTTGCACTCTATAACTTTCTTTTCTAATGTTTTGTTATCTAGTAGTTCTTTTTTACTAAATATTAATTTATCAATATTTTTTTCTATTTGCTTAATTAAATTCTCAAGGTCTAATTTAGAAGATTTAAGCATATTATATTCAGTTTCAGTTATGTTTTTCTGAATGATATGTTTAGAAAGCGTATTATTTTCTAATTCTATTTTTTCACTTAAATTATTTATTTTTTTTCTATTTATTAATAATTTTTCTTCTATAGATAAATTAAGAATTTGTAAGAGATCTAATTCTTTTTTTATTGTTCCTATTTTTAATGAATTTCTTTTTAAACTATTATTTAATTTACTAATTTCACTCTTAATTTTTTCAAGTTGTCTATTTCTTTTAAGTATTTGTTCGGCAGGTGTTTTTGCTTTTGAAGTATGACAATACCCATCCCATCTCCATAAATCACCTTGTTTAGTAACCAATTGTTGTCCAGGTTTTAATTCTTTGTGAAGAATATTTCCTTCTTCAAAGGATGTAACTATTCCTGTTGATTTCAAAATATTTTCTATTTGCTCTATTCCTGTAAAGTAATTTGCAAGACTTTTAACTTCACTAGACAAGGGTATAAAATTATTTCTTTTCATTTTATGCCAAATTATTGGCCCTTCATCTAGAGAGGCTTTAATACCATGTCCTAAAGCTGATTCTATGGCTTTTTCGAACTCATCAGGATAGTTTAGAGACTTGAGAATTGTGTTTGTATTATTATTTTCTAATAAGTCGTTTAGTAGTTTTTCTGAAGCTGTACTCTTGTCTAATTCTCTTTGAATAACATTAAGATCTTCATTCTTCTCTTCAAGTTCTATGTTTAATTTTTCTATATTGTCTTTATTCTTAGCAACTTTATCATATAATAATTTTTCATTTTCTTTATATTTTTCTATATCCTTACTAAAATTCTTAATCAGAATAGTAATTGATTCTATAAATTCTTTAGAATTGTTTGACTTTTTTATGTTACTTAATTTAATTGAGTAATTTTTAATTCTATCGGATGTATTATTGAAATTAATTTGTTCTTGTTGCAAAAGTAAGTCTATATTTTTTCTTTTAGAAATATTCTCTGATAGACTTTTTTCACTATTATTCAGAAGTTGAAAATACTTTTCTTGTTCCTTTTTAGCATTTTCTAACTGATTGCTAATAGTTTGTAGTTTTATTTTTTGAGGACTATCTTCTTTTGATTTGTTATTAATAATTTTTTTTAAATTATTTAGCTGTTTAGAAATTTTTATCTTTATTTCTTTTTCATTACCAATTTCATATTCTAAGTTCTGTATGTTTTGTTTTAAGACATCTTTGTTTTCTTTAACTCTATTAGAATCTGCTTCCAACAGTTTGTTTTTTAATTCGAGTTGATTAAGTTCTTGAGTAATTTCTTGCTCTTCTAGTCTTAACTGAGGAAGTTGACTTTCTAATTTACTTTTTTCTAGCTCTAAATCTTTTCTAATGATATCAGTTTTATCTACTTCTAATAAGACTTGATCTACTTTTTCTTTGTTTATTTTAACTTTATCTTTTGCAGCTTTCAATTTATGGTAAAGAATTTCTGCTTCTAAATTTCTAATTTTAT
>CAZUXH010000043.1:0-10897 GCA_964624655.1 uncultured Rhodospirillaceae bacterium
TTCTTCTATCGGTGCTTTTGTTTTGGCTTCTTCCGATGGTTTTTCTTCTTTTTTATCTAGTCCTTTTATACCTGCTGGATAGGGTGCATCAGAGGGCAGCGCTTTTTTTATAGCATCTCTTAAACTAAGCCAAGAACCACTTGATCCAGGTACGCCACCTTTAATAAATAACAAACCTCTTTCTTCATCAGTAGCAACTACTTGAAGGTTTTGAATAGTAGTTCTGTGGGAACCCATATGTCCCGCCATTTTTTTACCTTTAAATACTCTTCCTGGGTCTTGACTATTTCCTGTTGATCCATGGCTACGATGTGAAATAGACACACCATGAGAGGCTCTTAAGCCACTAAAATTATGCCTTTTCATACTTCCCGCAAATCCTTTTCCTATAGAAATACCTGTAACATCAACATATTGACCAACTACAAAATGATTTACTCCAATTTCTTTACCAATCTCTATTAAATTTTCCTTACTAACTCTATATTCGGCTAATTTTTTTTTTGGCTCTATTTTAATTTTAGCATAAGCTTCACGCTGTGGTTTAAGAGTATTTTTTGCTTTGGCAATACCACTACCCAAAGTAACGGAAAAAAAATTTAAATTTTCATCATGCTTTTGAGCAATAACCTGACAACTATCTAGACTGAGAACTGTAACAGGTACATGAGTTCCATCTGACAAATATATTCTCGTCATACCCATCTTCTTTGCTACTATTCCTGTCCTCATTTTTTTTCCTAATACCTAAAGTTTTATTTCTACATCTACCCCTGCTGCCAAATCTAACTTCATTAAAGCATCCACTGTCTGAGGGGTTGGATCAAGTATATCGAGCAATCTTTTGTGAGTTCTTATTTCAAATTGCTCTCTAGATTTTTTGTCTACATGAGGCGATCTATTTACAGTAAATCTCTCACACTTCGTTGGCAAAGGAATAGGACCTCTTACTCCTGCTCCAGTCCTCCTAGCTGTATTAACTATTTCTAAAGTAGATTGGTCTAAGATTCTATGATCAAAAGCTTTCAATCTAATCCTTATATTTTGATGTGCTGCAGCCATTATTCTTAAACCTCTCTAAATTTATGCCAATTTTTGTTTTACTTCTTCTGCTATCATTTCAGGGACTTGATCATATTTTTCAAAGAACATAGAATAATTAGCTCTACCTTGCGTTAAAGATCTCAGATTATTTACATATCCAAACATAGTGCCCAAAGGAACCAGAGCTCTTACCAATGTGGCTACTCCTTGAGGTTCCATTCCTTGTACTTGACCTCTTCTACTATTTAAATCTCCTATAACATCTCCAACAAAGTCTTCTGGAGTTACTACTTCCACTCTCATTACAGGCTCTAGTAATTTAGGGTTAGCTTTTTGAAGTCCTTCTCTAAAGGCAGCTCTTCCAGCGAGTTCAAAAGCCATAACACTAGAATCTACATCATGATAAGCCCCATCATACAAAAGCACACTGACATCAGTTACAGGAAAACCAGCTACTACACCAGAAGTCATCGCATTTTGTATACCTTTTTCAACACCAGGAATATATTCCCTAGGAATATTGCCCCCCACCACCTTGTTTTCAAACACTAAGCCTTTGCCTACTTCACCTGGATTGATCTTCATTTTAACCCTTGCAAATTGTCCTGCACCCCCACTTTGTTTTTTATGCGTATAGTCAATATCTGCTTCTCCAGTTATAGTTTCCCTATAAGCAACTTGAGGTGCCCCCACATTCGCCTCTACTTTAAATTCTCTCTTCATGCGATCCACAATTATATCAAGATGCAGTTCTCCCATACCTTTAATAATAGTCTGTCCGCTCTCATTGTCTGAAGACACTCTAAAAGAAGGGTCTTCTGCGGCTAATCTACCTAAAGCTACTCCCATTTTTTCCTGGTCAACTTTAGTCTTTGGTTCTACAGCAACTTCTATAACAGGATCTGGAAATTCCATTCTTTCCAAAATGATTGGGTTGTTTTGATCAGATAAAGTGTCTCCTGTGGTTACATTTTTTAACCCACAAAGTGCTACAATATCCCCTGAACTGGCTTCTTTGATATCCTCTCTATGATTTGCATGCATAAGAAGCATTCTTCCTACTCGTTCCTTGTTCTCTTTAACTGTATTTAATACGGAACTACCAGTTTCCATCGTCCCAGAGTAAACTCTGCAAAAAGTAAGAGTCCCTACAAAAGGGTCATTCATTATTTTGAATGCCAAGGCAGAAAACTTTTCTTCATCTCTCAGTTCTCTTGACATTTCACTATCATCTTTAGGATTAATTCCTTTTACTGGCGGGAGGTCTAGGGGAGAGGGTAGATAATCTATAACAGCATCCAACATAGGTTGGACTCCCTTGTTTTTAAAAGCTGAACCACAAAGAACTGGAACAAATACACCATTTATAGTTCCTTTTCTTATACACTTTTTTAAAGTTTCCTCATCTGGCTCTTCACCTTCCAAGTAAGCTTCCATCGCGCTATCATCTTGCTCTACAGCTAGCTCAATCATTTGCTCTCTATATTTTGCTGCCTTATCTTTCATATCATCTCTTATTTCTTCTACATCAAATTCAGCGCCTAAAGTTTCATCTTTCCATTTCATTTGTTTCATTGTAACTAAATCAACTAAACCTAAAAAATCAGCCTCTGCACCTAAAGGAAGTTGAGTAACGAGAGGGACTGATCCAAGACGATCCTTTATCATCTCAACACATCTATAAAAATCTGCTCCAGTTCTATCCATTTTATTTACAAAACACATTCTTGGGACATTATACTTATTCGCTTGTCTCCAAACTGTCTCTGATTGCGGTTCAACCCCAGCAACAGAATCAAAAACACAAATAGCTCCATCCAAAACTCTTAAAGACCTTTCTACTTCTATCGTAAAATCAACATGACCCGGGGTATCTATTATATTAATACGGTAATCTTTCCAAAAGGCTGTAGTAGCAGCTGAAGTTATAGTAATTCCTCTTTCTTGTTCTTGTTCCATCCAATCCATAGTTGCTGCACCATCATGAACCTCACCAATTTTATGAGAACGTCCAGTATAATAGAGCACTCTTTCAGTAGTAGTGGTCTTTCCGGCATCTATATGTGCCATTATCCCTATATTTCTATATTTTTCTACTTCAGTTTTGCGCGACATTATTTAATCCTTTACCTTACCATCTGTAATGAGAGAAAGCCCTATTAGCCTCCGCCATTTTAAGAGTATCTTCTCTCTTCTTAACTGCTATGCCTTTGTTTTGAGAAGCATCCACTAGCTCATTGGAAAGTCTTTCAAGCATTGTTGCTTCTGATCTATTTCTAGCTGCATCTAGTATCCATCTGATTGCCAATGCCTGCTTTCTATCTGATCTAACTTCGACTGGAACCTGATAAGTTGCTCCCCCAACCCTTCTAGACCTAGTCTCAATTTGTGGTTTTACATTTTCCAAAGCTTCTTTAAAAACTTTAATAGAATCTTGGCCAGTTTTATTTTTAATATTTTCCAAAGCTCCATACAAAACTTTTTCTGCAGTAGTCTTTTTTCCATTCTTCATTAAACTATTTATAAATTTAGCTAGTATTGCATCACCATATCTAGGATCTGGTATTAATTCTCTTTTTTGTGCTTTATGACGCCTAGACATTAGTAATTTCCCTTATTTAGGTCTTTTAGAACCATATTTAGAGCGACGTTGACGTCTATCAGATACTCCTTGAGTATCCAGTGTTCCTCTAATAATATGGTACCTCACGCCGGGAAGATCTTTTACACGTCCTCCTCGAAGCATAACTACGGAATGTTCTTGGAGATTATGACCTTCTCCAGGAATATAACTAGTTACCTCAAAACCATTAGTTAACCTTACTCTAGCAACTTTTCTTAAAGCTGAGTTTGGTTTCTTGGGAGTTGTGGTATAGACTCGTGTGCAAACCCCTCTTTTTTGAGGACATGACTCCAATGCAGGAACTTTATTCCTTTTAATAGGCATCTTCCTTCCGGATCTAACCAATTGATTTATAGTCGGCATTTCGCTTCCAAACTTTAGGGAAAATTGTCCCTCGGTTTTTAGTTAATAAAAAATTTAAGCATCCTTCAAAACTTTAAAAAAATCCTATAAATAATTTTATTAAAGTCAGATCTATTAAGAATACTAAAAAACGGCCCTATTTGTCATAATTCCAAATAACAAATCGAAGGCGAATACTATGTCTGAAGATAGCTGTAGTCAAGTATTATGTGTCTATTTTTTAAATATGTTGCAATTTTCAAACAATTATAAAAAATTGCTATGAATTATCAGCTTATTAGGGTGATTCTACTTGTTCTTCTAATTCACTCTCTCTTTGTTTAATTAACTCCTTATCTCTTGAATAAGCAACTGACTTAAATTTGTTAATAACTCTTCCAGTGCCCGCCGGTATAAGCCTACCTACAATCACATTTTCTTTAAGCCCCGCTAAATTATCTGATTTTCCTCCTACCGCCGCTTCTGTCAATACTCTGGTTGTTTCTTGAAAAGATGCAGCAGAAATAAATGAGGAGGTGGAGAGGCTTGCTTTAGTAATACCTTGTAAAACTGGCACAGATTCAGCTTTTTCTTGATTCTTTGATAATTGTTCATTAGTTTTTTCAAATTCAATTCTATCAACTTGCTCCCCAACTAAGTAAGTAGTATCACCCGGATTTAAGATTTCAACTTTTTGCATCATTTGCCTAGTTATCACTTCAATATGCTTATCATTTATTTTAACACCTTGTAGTCTGTAAACTTCTTGTATTTCATTAACTAGATAAAACGCTAAGGCCTCAACCCCTAGAACTTTTAACATGTCATGAGGAACTCTAGTTCCATCTGTCAATTGTTCGCCTTTGAAAACCTCATCTCCTTCTTGCAAAATTACGTGCCTTCCCTTAGGAATTAAATACTCGTATTCTTTTTTATCTGAATCTTTAATAACTATTCGTCTTTTCCCTTTATAGTCTTTACCAAATTTTACTTTACCGTCTTGCTCTGCAATAATAGCATGTTCTTTTGGTCTTCTGGCTTCAAATAATTCTGCTACTCTGGGTAAACCACCCGTAATATCTCTCAACCTATACTCTAAAGGAATTCTTGCTATTAAGTCCCCAGCTTTGACTTCATCTCCATCATTTACACTTAATATTGCATCTACAGGAATTTCATAAGAAGATTCTGCGCCCGAATCTAATTTTAATAACTTTCCATTTTTCCCTAAAATATTTAAACGTGGAGTAAGATTTTTAATCTTAGAATTAGACTTTCCAAATTGTGTGCTGCCTCTCCAATCTATGACTCTTTTAGAAGAAATTCCCGTTTCTTCATTCATTTCTTCGTGAATAGAAACTCTGTCTATAAGATCAACATACTGAACTTTTCCTGCTTTTTCAGAAATTATAGGCCTTGTATAAGGATCCCACTCAACTAGCTTATCTCCTTTGGCTATTTTTCCTTTATCTTTAAATAAAAGCCTAGCTCCTTTAGGAATTTTATGACGGGATCTTTCTCTTTTTTTATCATCATAAATAATTAATTCTGCATCTCTACTTAGAATTATACTAAAACCTCTAGAATCTTTGATAATTTTTCCTTTATGAATCTTAATTGTACCATCTATAGAACTCTCAAGGCTCGATTGTTCAATTTGTTGTGCTGCACCACCTATATGAAAAGTTCGCATAGTCAATTGCGTTCCTGGTTCTCCTATAGATTGTGCGGCAACTACGCCAACAGCTTCACCAATGTTAACCGGTGTACCTCTTGCTAAATCTCTCCCATAACAGGAGGCACAGATTCCTCCTTTAGTTTTACATGTTAAAACAGACCTTACAAATACTTTATCTACCTCAGATTGTTCGATTTCCTTAACATGATTTTCCTCTATCATTTTTCCCGACTTAATAATAATACTGTTATCATTAGGATTTTTAATTTCTTTAGCAGCATATCTGCCAAGAATTTGTTCACCTATGCTTTCAACTAAATCTGATCCTTCAATTATAGCTCTTTTTTCAAGACCATCATTAGTTTTACAATCTTCTTCTATCACTATTACATCTTGAGCTACATCAACAAGTCTCCTAGTTAGATAACCAGAATTTGCTGTCTTAAGGGCAGTATCAGCAAGGCCTTTTCTGGCACCATGGGTAGAATTAAAATACTCTAAAACTGATAATCCTTCTTTAAAATTAGATATAATAGGAGTTTCAATAATTTCTCCAGAAGGTTTTGCCATTAATCCTCGCATCGCAGCCAGTTGCTTCATTTGAGCAGTAGAACCACGGGCACCTGAATCCGCCATCATAAATACTGAATTCATTAGATGGCCTTTTTCTTTTTCCATTTCTCCCATCATAGCTTCTGTAACTTGGTCAGTGCACTGCGACCAAGCATCGACAACCTTATTATATTTTTCTTGCCTGGTTAAAAGTCCCTCATTGTATTGTTCCTCATACTCTTTTGCCAAAGTATGTGTGCCTTGAATCAATTTTTGTTTATCAGCAGGAATAATCATATCATCTTTGCCAAAAGAAATTCCAGCCTTACAAGCCTGGGTAAAACCTAAAGTCATAAGTCGATCAGAAAAAATTACAGTTTCTTTTTGGCCACAATGCCTATATACAGTATCAATAAGGTTGCTAATTTCTTTCTTTTTCAAGACGCAGTTTACTAGGCCAAAGGAAATTCTTTGGTTTTTGGGTAATAATTCTCCAATTAAAACCCTACCAGGAGTCGTTTCAACTATTTCAATTTTTTCCTCTTTTTCCCCTATAAGTGACTTTAAACGCATCTTAATTTTTGCGTGTAAAGACAAGGATCCAGCATTTAAAGCATGTTGTATTTCGTATGTATTTGAAAAACAACTTCCTTCACCTAAATCTCCTTCATTTAGTAACGATAAATAATACAATCCTAAAACAATATCCTGTGTAGGAACTATTATTGGTTTTCCATTTGCTGGGCTCAATATATTATTAGTAGACATCATCAAGACTCTTGCTTCAAGCTGAGCTTCTACTGAAAGAGGCACATGAACAGCCATTTGATCTCCATCAAAATCTGCATTAAATGCTGTACATACTAATGGATGTAGCTGAATAGCTTTACCTTCTATTAAAACTGGTTCAAACGCTTGTATACCAAGTCGGTGAAGAGTTGGAGCTCTATTCAAAAGGACCGGATGTTCTCTTATAACTTGTTCTAAAATATCCCAAACCTCTGGTCTCTCCTTTTCTACCATCTTTTTAGCTGCTTTAATGGAAGTGGCTAAACCATAAATTTCCAATTTTGAATAAATAAACGGCTTAAATAATTCTAAAGCCATTTTTTTGGGAATACCACATTCGTGTAATTTTAGCTCAGGACCCACAACAATTACTGACCTACCAGAATAGTCACACCTTTTTCCCAAGAGATTTTGCCTAAATCTTCCTTGTTTGCCTTTTAGCATATCAGCCAGAGATTTTAATGGTCTTTTGTTGGAACCTGCTATAGGTCTAGATCTTCTAGAATTATCAAATAGCGCATCCACAGATTCTTGAAGCATTCTTTTTTCATTTCTTATAATAATATCTGGAGCTCTAAGATCTATTAATCTTTTTAACCTATTATTTCTGTTTATTACTCTTCTATATAAATCATTTAAATCACTAGTAGCAAATCTACCTCCATCTAAAGGTACCAAAGGTCTTAACTCTGGAGGAAGAACAGGAATAACTTCCATAATCATCCATTCTGGAAGATTTCCTGAATTTAAAAAAGCTTGAACTAATTTTAATCTTTTAACTAGTTTTTTTCTTTTTATATCTGAAGTAGTATTTTTAAAATCATTTTTTATAGTATTTCTTTCTTCTTCCAAATTAATTGCAGAGAGAAGTTCCTTGATTGCCTCAGCCCCAATAGAAGCTTCGAATTCTGTACCAAACTCATCTAATTTATCTTGATACTCGCCCTCAGTAAGCAGTTGAAATTGTTTAAGATCAGTAGTCCCAGGCTCCATGACTATAAAACTCTCAAAATATAAAACTTTTTCAACATCTTTCATGGCCATATCAAGAAGTAAGCTTATTCTAGAAGGAAGAGATTTTAAGAACCATATGTGTGCCACAGGTGCTGCAAGAGTAATATGTCCCATTCTTTCTCGTCTTACCTTAGATTGAATGACTTCTACACCACACTTTTCACAAACAATTCCTCTATGTTTCATCCTTTTATATTTTCCGCACAAACATTCATGATCTTTAATTGGCCCAAAAATCTTTGCGCAAAATAAGCCATCTCTTTCAGGTTTAAATGTTCTATAATTAATAGTTTCCGGTTTTTTAACTTCTCCAAATGACCAGGACCTAATTGTATCTGGACTCGCAATAGAAATTTTGATTTCCTCAAAATTATTTTGCATTTTGCTAACGTCTAATAATTTTTGTGCTTCTCTCATGATTGCTCTCTATTCTTTAAATCAACATTTAAACATAAAGCTTGAAGTTCTTTCGTTAAAACATTAAAAGACTCTGGAACACCAGCTTCAAAAGTATCCTCTCCTCTTATAATAGCTTCATAGGCCTTTGTTCTACCTGAAACATCATCGGACTTAACTGTCAACATTTCTTGCAAGGTATATGAAGCCCCATATGCTTGAAGCGCCCAGACCTCCATTTCTCCAAACCTTTGTCCTCCAAATTGAGCCTTTCCACCTAAAGGTTGCTGAGTTACTAGGCTGTATGGACCTATAGATCTTGCATGAATTTTATCATCAACCAAATGGTGTAGCTTAAGCATATAGACATAACCAACAGTAGTTTTTCTAGCAAAAGGCTCCCCAGTTCTGCCATCAATCAGATTTACTTGACCTGATGTTTCACATCCAGCTAATTCTAGGGCATTTTTTATATCTAATTCATTAGCTCCATCAAATACAGGGGTTGCCATAGGAACTCCCTTTTTAAGATTTTCGGCTAACTCTAATAAATCATCTCCCTTTAATTGTTCTTCTGCTTTTTTCCAGCTAGTTTTACCGTATACTTCTGATAATTTACTCTTTAATTTTGACTGAAAAGTAATTTCCTTAGAATAATTTTTCAAGATATCGCCAATTTGTTTTCCTAGTCCTGCAGCAGCCCACCCTAAGTGTGTTTCTAAAATCTGTCCAACATTCATTCTTGAAGGTACTCCTAATGGATTCAGACCAACATCAACTGGGGTTCCATCTTCCAAATAAGGCATGTCTTCAACTCTTGCAATCCTCGAAATAACACCCTTATTGCCATGTCTTCCAGCCATCTTATCTCCGGGTTGTAATTTTCTTTTAACGGCTACAAAGACTTTTACCATCTTCAAAACTCCTGGAAGAAGCTCATCCCCATCCTGAATTTTTTCTACTTTTTCTTCAAATTGTTCCTGAAGTCTTTTCACTTCCTTCTCATAATCATTCCTTATTTTCTCCATTTCATCCATTATCTTCTTGTCAGATACAGTCAATTGCCACATTTGACCGATTGTAAAGTTTTCTAAAATTTCTTTTTTTATCATTGATCCTTTTTTTATTTCTGAAGGACCAGTTACAATTTTTCTACCAATAAATAGTGGCATTAATCTATCTATAATATTTTGTTCAATAATTCTCAATTCATCATCTCTATCTTCTGCCAATCTCGAAATTTCTTCCCTTTCTATCTCCATTGCCCTTTCATCTTTTTCAATACCTCTTCTAGAAAAAACTCTAACTTCTACTACTGTTCCAGTAACCCCGGAGCGAAGTCTCAAGGAAGTATCTCTAACATCTGCAGCCTTTTCTCCAAATATAGCTCTAAGTAATTTTTCTTCGGGAGTCGTGGGCGTTTCACCTTTAGGAGTCACTTTCCCTACTAATATATCATTAGGCCCTACCTCAGCTCCTATATATACTATACCTGCTTCATCTAGATTTTTAAGAGCTTCTTCTCCTACATTTGGAATATCTCGACTTATTTCTTCCGGTCCTAATTTTGTATCTCTTGCCATAACTTCAAATTCTTCAATGTGAATCGAAGTAAATACGTCATCTTGTACAACTCTATCGGATATAAGTATTGAATCTTCATAGTTATATCCATTCCAAGGCATGAAGGCAACTAACACATTGCGACCTAGTGCCAATTCTCCTAAATCCGTAGATGGACCATCAGCAATAATGTCACCTGAATTAACATTATCTCCTACCTTAATGAGAGGCCTTTGATTAATAGAAGTATTTTGATTAGACCTCTGGAATTTTAGAAGATTATATATATCTACTCCTATGGTTTTATCTTGATTTAATTCATCTACAACTCTAATCACTATCCTTCTTGCATCCACTTGATCAACATAACCTGTCCTCTTGGCTAAAACTGCCGAACCAGAATCAGCAGCCACTGTTGCTTCCATCCCAGTACCCACTAAAGGTGCCTCTGATCTTACTAGCGGAACTGCTTGTCTCATCAAATATGAACCCATAAGTGCTCTGTTGGCATCATCAATATCTAGAAATGGAATTAGAGAAGCTGCAACAGAAACTAGCTGCTATGGTGATACGTCCATGAAATCTATAGAAGCAGGCTTAGCCATAATAAAGTCCCCTTTAGCCCTACTGCTAATCAAATCACTTGCAAAAGATCCCGAGGACGTAAGTTCTGCATTTGCCTGGGCAATCGTATAATTTCCCTCTTCTATAGCAGATAGATAAACAACTTCTTTCGTGACTTTTCCTGATTTTACAACCATATAAGGGCTTTCTATAAAACCATATTTATTAACTTTTGAAAATGTTGCTAGACTGTTAATCAAGCCAATATTAGGACCTTCCGGAGTTTCTATAGGACATATTCTCCCATAATGAGTGGGGTGAACATCTCTTAC